>NZ_CABUAN010000007.1 GCF_902489635.1 uncultured Porphyromonas sp.
GAGACTGTTGCAAAAGTCAACAGTCTCACAATCTTGCTTGCAAGATTGTCTAGACTTTGCAGAAAGGATGAAGCGCAAGGCGCTGAGGGTGAGGTCTGAAGGGAGCATACCTCCGTATGTGACCGAAGCCGAATCCCGAAAGCAACACAGCGATTCGCCTTTATGCAATAGTCTCTTTAGAGCTTGGTAGGGTCACTCGGCATCGTGCGGTGTAGGGTGCTGCTGATTGCGGGGGTGGTAGCGCAGGATGTCAGCACGAAGTGCAGAGCGGTCCACGTGGGTGTAGACCTCTGTCGTCGCTATGCTCTCGTGCCCCATCATCAGCTGGATAGCGTGCAGGTCGGCTCCACCCTCGAGTAGGTGCGTGGCAAAGCTATGTCGCAGCGTGTGCGGACTAATCTCCTTCTGTATGCCCGCGAGCTCAGCAAGCGTGCGGATCAGACAGAAGACCGTGATGCGAGAGATCGGTTGACCACGACGTGAGATGAAGATATACTGATCATACTCCGGCTTCGCATTGTAGCGACAGGGATCGTTGAGATAGCGCTGCACGTCAGAGACTGCCTTAGGACTCATCGGCACCAGACGCTCTTTGCGTCCCTTGCCCCAGACGTGCAAATAGCCTTCATCGAGGAAGACATCGGAATAGGTTAGCCCGCAAAGCTCCGAAACGCGTAGCCCGCAACTGTAGAGAACCTCTATGATCGCCGTGTCTCGTGATGCCTCGATACGATCCTCGTCGATAGCTGCGAGGAGGCTGTCTATCTCTGCCAGCGTGAGCACCTCAGGGAGCTTCTTATGTATCGGTGGGGTCTGTAGCATATCTGTCGGGTCATGCTCTATCTCCTCCTCTAGCGTTAGGAAGCGAAAGAAACTCTTAACACCGCTCAGCACACGCGCCAGCGAACGCATCGAGATGCCTAAGTCCAGCAGATGCGCCGCAAAGTTGTTGAGATGCTGCAACGTTACCTCCCGCAGACTCAGCCCCATATCGTCTATGTAGGTGTAGAGCTTGTCCACGTCGTAGAGGTAGGAGTCGATGCTATTGTCCGAGAGGTGCTGCTCCAGCCTCAGATAAGTTTTGTAGCGCTGTATCAGTTGCTGTCTTGGTTCTAGACTCATTGCAAGGGAGTTTCTTACTATCTTTGCCGTACGAAGTTAGCCATTTGCATCTAAACCGACAAGTTCACTAAATGGCATCCTTCCTATCCGAGAGGCAAAGAACACCCCAAGCTAAAGTTCACTAGCCCTTGTTTAGTACGATTATTTGTAGTACTTTTGTAACGTCAATAAGAGATCAAAAAGATGAGGCAAGAAACAATTCAAATGGAGGTAACACTCGCAGAAAAAGAACTCATCGAGACACTGCGAAACTACAACCGCTCCTATCCTAACGGCTATCCCGAACTATCATGGGACTTGCAGCAACTCTTTGACTCAATGGTACGACAACCATACGAGTAATCGCGCCCCACAGCAGACTAGTATCAAGAAAAATACCTTTCAAACACTACAGCACAATGGAAACAATAATCACTACGCCAGAACTCATCACTGATATGAAAAAGAAGATGCAAGGGATACTACAAGCGATTTCGTGGAGAGACTTTGCAAACACATACTTCCACCGATCTTCATCGTGGTTCTACCACAAGATGGACGGCATTGACGGAAATGGCAATCAAGGGGGCTTCAATCAAGAAGAAGCCTCACAGATGCGAGACGCACTCCTCGACCTAAGCGAACGTATTAGACAAGCAGCCGAAAGTATATAGGCGGGGTCTCATCACCCCCTTATTGACTAAAGTCGCTCTAGCCTATAGAGCGCACACCAGCCCCCACTAGCCGACTAGCCCGTGGGGGCTATTTGTATAGCCAAAATCACTACCTTTGCGAACAGAGTGAGCGACACCCAAGGTCCCTAGTTTGTACGCTTTTGATGCTCACTTGTTGCTCACTAAAGAGCATCTAAACCGACAAGTTCACTATGTCTACAAATAGTTTGATCGAATCTCTCTCTACCCCGACCACGGGCAAGCCAGCCATACTCATACTCAACGGTCCTAACCTAATCCAAGTGGGTCAGCGCGAAGCTGAGATTTACGGCTCGACGCCATTAGTTCCCTACTTGGAGCAGCTCGCCCGTGAGACCACCGAGGCGACAGTTGCTATCCGCTACTCGCACTACGAGGGCGCACTCATCGAGTACCTCTACATGGCTCAGGAACTAGGCTACCAGGCAGTCATACTCAATGCGGGGGGCTACACGCACACCTCCGTAGCTATCGCAGACGCGATACGCGCTATCGCACTACCAGTCATCGAGGTGCACATCTCCCAGCCACTAGCCCGTGAGTCCTACCGCCACACCTCGCTCATAGCGCCCTCCTGCCGTGGTAGCATCGCCGGCTTTGGCGTAGCCAGTTACGACTTAGCCGTACAGGCTGCCATTCAGCTGAGCCGTTGACATCTTATATTATATAGAGTATGGACGCAGAGCTAGAGCTTTATGCCCAGCAGCACAGTTCCTTCGGGCATCCCCTACTGGATGAGCTGCTACGCACGGCCTATGTGCGACTCTTACAGCCGAGGATGGTGTGTGGTGCTACACAGGCAGGGCTACTCTCGATGCTCATTAAGCTCAGTGGTGCCCAGCGTGTCCTAGAGCTGGGAGCCTATAGTGGCTACTCAACGATCGCCATGGCGATGGCACTAGAGCCTGTGGCGGGTGAGATCGACTCCATCGAGTGCGATGCCGAGATGATCCACTTCCTCTCCCCCTTTGTAGCGCGTAGCGGCTGTGCCGAGCGCATTCACATACACCACGGTCAGGCTCTAGAGCTGATGCCCGCACTACTCGCACAGCACGACTACGACCTCGTCTACATCGATGCCAACAAACGTCAGTACCCCGACTACTACCAGCTACTGCGCAAGCAACTACGCCCCGGGGCGATTATCCTTGCGGACAATACCCTCTGGGACGGCAAGGTAACCGCCCCCTCGCCCCATCACGACTTGCAACTCGAAGGGATCCAGCACTTCAACGAACTGATCGCTCAAGACAGTGGCGTGGAGCAGCTCCTCCTGCCGCTTCGTGATGGGCTGACGATCATTCGCATCCTACCAGCTTAGTCAGGCTGAGCCGGAGCGATAGGCTTTGCCGCCTGTGCTGCAAGCTCTGCTGGTGTAGGCATTGCCTTAGGCGCATCAGCCGTAGCAGACTGAGCGTTGCCACTCTTCGCCTGCATTTTATGCGAGGTCACCTCGTTGCGCAGCTTGATCAGCTCCTCACGCTGCTCAGTCGTGAGCTTATTGAGCTTGAGCCACTCTAGGAGGGCACGCACCGCCAGTCCGATCGTGATGACCGTGACAGCTCCGATAGCACCCGACCAAGAGACCGTAACAAAGGGCAGATCCTGCGTAGGCGTACGCCACCCGAAGAGTGCCTTGCAGAGGATCGGCATAAAGAGCGCGACCACCGCCACGATCACCACAAAAGCGATATAGCCGCCAAAGTGCCGACGGCGCATCATGTGCCCAGCTACATAGTAGTAGTTGAGGTAGAAGATCGCGATCAGAAAGATGTCGAGCAGCCATGTAGAGAGATAGTGTGATGGAGCCTGAAAGAAGGACTTAGCCATCGTGCTACTCTGCCCGATCAGTATGGACTGTATCAGCACGATGACGAGCCATGCCGCCAGATAGATGAGCCAAGTATAGCTTTTCGTCGAGTTTTGCTTTGCAGCAGTTGCGTCTTGTTTCATAGTACAGGTAGACTTATAGTTATTACACCACAAAGATACAACAGGATAATGAAAGAAGCCTATGTGTCCGCTCACATAAATGAACTATATTTGTAGCATCAACAACAATCAACCAAATCTATGAAGCGATTAGGAGTCGGTCTAGTGATCTTACTAGGTCTAGTGATGATCAGCATGAGCAGTCAAGGCAAAGAGCTACACACGCCCCAAGCGAATCAAGAAATGGAGGTAAAAGATGCTGAGAGAACTCATCCCAAAGACTCTCTTACCTACATCAACAAGGAGCTTAAGGCTCACCCCGAGGATCCCGTAGCCTGGGTTAAGCTCACCCTCTTCTATAGCAATTCAAAATCTGAGCTAGAAGATATAGACAAGCTCTACAAGGCTATCATGAAGAGTGTCATATTTATGCACAAGCACCCCAAGCGTGGCAACGAAGCCTATGCTATGTGGAGAGCAGCCTACCTTCCTGCGAAGCAGAGGACAAAAAAGCTCAAGGCCTTAGACAAGGCTATCCAAAAGGATCCTAACAATCTAGACCTCTATGAGCAGCGAGCTAATCTCTACTTATCAATGGAACAACAAGAACTCGCTCAGGTGGACTTTCTGCAGATGATCTATGTATCGCCTAATGATAAAAAAGGCTACGAAGCCTTGGAAGAACTGGGGAACGACAACCTTTCTCCAATTTGGGCTAGCATCTTAACCCTTGCGCCCACTGCTCCTAAAGCATATTACCGAGCCTCTGAGTATTTTCGTATGAGTGGCTCTCCAGATGAGGCGATGGACCTTGCTATAGAGGGATTAAGCAGACATGGCGACGACAAGGATCATACGCTCTATAAGCATCTATGTTTTTTGTTGACTCGGTCTGACGATGACGCAAGATGGATATCTAAGCTCCAAGAGGAGATGCGTAAGCAACCCAATCGTCCCGAGTGGGTGCTCCTGCTCGCGACACTATACGATAGCTCGTGTCATGCCGATTGTGAGCAAGCTGTTCACTACTTTCAGAAAGCTCTAAAAGCGGTACCCCAAGGTGGTTACTTTTACTTATCAACTATTGAGCAGATGGCAATATGCTACGTAGAGTTGGGAAGTCTAGACTCCGCTCTATTGTACACAGATATGGCGATCGAGACAGACCCTTCCTTCGCAGGCTATCACTACAACAAGGCGATGATGCTCCACGCTTTTGGAGATACAAAAGCTGCCATCACAGAGCTCGATAACTACTTTGCACATCCCAATTGCAACAAGGACGACGCTCATGCTTACTACAAGCTTGCTTACTACAAGAGTGAGATCAAAGACCTCTCTGGCGCACTCGCTGATGTAGAGCAAGCAATGGCGAAAGACTCCCATCCCGCCCCCTCAGCCTACCTCCTTCGTGGAGACATCTATGCTGCTCAAGGTAAAGGCAAGCAGGCCAAAGCCGACTACAAGACCATACTAGAAAAAACCTCTGGCGATAAATCCCTCACACGCGTCTTTGCCCTCGTTGGTTCGGGGGATAAGAAGCAAGCAATGCAAATCCTAACCGATAAGATCAAGGAGTGTAAAGAGCTAGATATCTTAAACGATAGCAACTTCTATCTCCTGCTTCGTACGCTCATAAAGCATGGGCATGTAGAGCTAGCACGCTACTTCTGGGAGGTTTCTGCGGAGTGGGGTTATCCCTATCCTTGCATCTTTGAAAACATACGAGTCTTGAAAAACAACCCAAAGTATAAGGAGCTACAAAAAAGGGGGGTCAACATCCTGTAATCCTCCTGCGGGTTATGGCGCAGCCAGACAGGGCTGACGCATTATAATTGCTCTGACAGGAGCTACACAACCAGACCAAGCACTCCGACATTTGCGAGGATTCGGATCTCTCCCGAGGAAATCCCCAATAGCTACGTGAAAAACAAAAAGTCTCCACGTAGGCGAGAAATAAAACTTCGGAAGAATCAAATGAAACTTCGGAAGAATGAAATCATAAGTCCGAAGAATTTTTCCACCCCTCACTAGATAATCAGAGATCTCTACCAGGGTATTTTCGATTTCCTCCATAGAGAGCTAGATGGGCTCATTATATATAATGTGTCCGCCCTGCTCTCTAATCTCTAACCTCTAATCTCTATTTACATATCTTTACGGGGAAATTCGTCCGATTCCCTCCTTTCTCGAATATCCACGTGGAAAATCTCAAATCTCCACGTGGATATTTTTTATTTTCCACGTGGGCGTCAAACAATTCCTCCGAAGTTTCATTTGATTCCTCCGAAGAATTTTTTATTCCCTACCTGGGAAATAAAAAATATCCACGTGGAGATTTCGAAATATCCACGTGGAAATCACTTTTCACCGACACAGCGCCGTATCGATATGTAGTCGGCTCTAAATTATTGTAACAAGCCGGCGTTGGATTTCCCCAGCCAGGGGTGACGCATTTTTGGCGATAAATCCGACCCTTCTTCGCAAATCGCGAAAAGAACTCGGAAGATATCACGGGTACCTCTCGGAGTCGTTAGATGGATACGGCTCCGATCAGCTCTTGAACGTCTGATATATGATTTTCTTCGAGATAGTTAGATAGCTGGTGGACAAGCTTGGAGGCTATGTCTGGCTCGACGAAGTTGTAGGTACCCACTTGCACAGCAGTAGCGCCCGCCAAGAGGAATTCGATCACATCTTCGATAGTAGCGATGCCTCCTAGCCCTATGACTGGTATCGACACCGCCTGCGCCACTTGCCACACCATACGAACGGCTATCGGCTTGACAGCAGGGCCACTCAGTCCTCCAGTGATTGTCGATAGCTTAGGTCTTCGCGTCTTGACATCAATCGCCATACCGAGGAGCGTATTGATGAGCGAAAGGCTATCAGCGCCAGCCTCTTCGGCAGCGCATGCGATCGATGTGATATCGGTGACATTGGGCGAAAGCTTGACCATCAGATGCCCTTTGTAAGCTTTTCGCACCGCCGAGACAACTTCGTAGGCACTGTCGCAATTGACACCAAAAGACATTCCGCCCTCCTTTACATTCGGACAGCTGATATTGAGCTCGATAGCACGCACCTTCGGGTGGTCATTTAGTCGCTCAGCGCAGGCTACATAATCTTCGATCGTAGAGCCACTCACATTGACCAGTATCTCTGTATCATAGTGACTTATCTCAGGTAGGATATGCTCTACCAGGTAGTCTACGCCCTTGTTTTGTAGGCCTACACAATTGAGCATACCAGCCGTCGTCTCTGCCATACGGGGGTATGGATTCCCTTGTCTGGGATGCAGGGTAGTTCCTTTGACTATAAATCCACCGAGCTCATTGAGATCTTGAAATGGAGCAAACTCCAACCCATATCCAAAAGTACCAGAAGCTGTTAGAATGGGGTTCTTAAGCGTAATGCCCCCTCCTATATTGACCGATGTGCTTACCATAATAGTTGATCAAAGTTAAATACAGGACCATCCGTACAGACGCATGTATTCCCCTGGTTTGCAATATTCTCCACACAGCAAAGGCATGCCCCCACACCACAAGCCATAAGGTTTTCGAGCGAAGCTTGGCCTGGCACGTTGTGCTTCTTAGCCCAGCTATGGATAGCTCGCATCATAGGGCGAGGACCGCAAGTGTAGACCATCGAGTAGTCGTCTTGCTCTAGCTCAGGAGCTGCCAAGACGGCTCCCCGAGTACCGTACGACCCATCGTCAGTCGTATAACTATAGGAGCAACCGATCTGCTCAATTTCATCGCGAAGTATCAGTAAAGAAGAGGTGCGAGCACCTATGATCAGATGCGGGTGCACTCCTGATAGTTGCTGCAAGTGGTGCGCCAGCATAATGATGGGAGCCATACCGACCCCTCCAGCAATTAGGAGCGGACGCGCTCCAGCAATGGCGGGATCTGTCGCAAAGGGCGTGCCCAAGGGACCAATTATATTGACCTTGTCACCCGCTTTTAGATCGCACATATAGTTACTGCCACGTCCCACACGCTGCACTAAGAGGGTCAGGCATAGCTCCTCGCTAGACCACTTATATATAGATATGGGGCGTCTCAAGAGTATTCCTGCTGGGCGACAGTCTATTTGCACGAACTGTCCAGGAGCCACCCCTTGTAGCCACGATGCACTAGAGCTAGAGCTGATCTCCAGCCTTAAGTAAAGTAGGTGATAGCGTGGAGCTACCTGCTTATTGTTTATGACAACAGCATCAACGCTCGCAGGCTGTGATGATTTGGTCCGATCCATATCCATTCATTTGTGTGCGTATAGAAAACTATCGAGAGCCTCTCTTTGGGACTCCTAGCTTCTGCTGAGACAAAAGTACGGCTTTTTTGCCGTTTGCTCCATATAGGTGAATAGCCAGGAGAAGGATCATAAGCGAATCACAAATGAAAAACCAACCAATCACAAACAAACAAATTGAAGTTACAACTCCAAAATCAAACCAACACAAACGTAACATCCAATACTTTACACAAGTGACACTCTCATTGCAAATACAGAAGCAACACTGTCGATTTAGTTGTGAAAGGAGTCGTTTCACGATATTATCATCGTCGCTAAATGTTTTTCTATAACCTATGTATGAGATAGATACAAGTAGACTGATAAGTGAGTCTACACTATTATATTGCTATATATAGGCATCTAATAGCCCCGTCCCTACCCTACTCTACTAGACGTATCGCTAACTATCAAATAACCAACCAATAGAATTTGATATACGTAGCTGAAGTGCAAGTAGAAAAGTAGCTACTTACTAAGCAATACCCTATTTGGATCCTATTTGTCAGCCAAGTTGCTTGTCGTTTCAATTGTATTTACTACATTTGTATCGAGAAGGTCGCTTGACACAATTCAACTGTCTACAATTTCACGCGTCACAAATGTATTGTTAAGGAAGAAGACTATGCTAATAGAATCTGAGAGAATTATAGAGCGTGTCCGCTATATGATGGAGTCTATGGAGCTAAATGCTACAGCGTTTGCTACTGAGGCGGGGATTACGCCGTCTGTTATTAGTCACATGCTCAACGGGCGCAATCGCCCCACCATAGAGACACTCAACAATATCATAGCTGCCTATCCATCGTGGAGCTATGAGTGGTTGCTCTTTGGCAAGGGGACACCTAAGCGTGAGGAGCAAAGCGTCTCACTACCCATAGAGAGTAGTCTCTTCGGGAGTTATGAGACCAGTGCACCATCTTCACAGACAGCGCACGCGACCCCCTCTTCTGAGTCAACATTACAGAGCGGGCTCACCTCCATACCGTTTACTTCAGAGGAGGTCGAGCAGATACGTCAAGTGCTACTTCAGCAGCATACAGCCACCCGTGAGGTGAGTGAAATACGCATCTTCTATAGCGATGGAAGCTATGAGATATTCGTTCCTCAGAGCAGTGCGAAGTAGTGATCGCATCTGACTGCCACCACTAAGTTAGTCGGCTATATCTCAAGCTTGAAGCCTAATCTCTACCTAGGCCAGAAATAAAACTCCCGACCTCAACTCCGCAAATCTCACGAGTAATGCACCGGCCGCAGCTTGTCGGAGCGTCCGTTGTCGTACAGCGAGACGAGTATCCGACCGCTTGCGGTCGGACGAATCATAGCCCCCAGTCGGAGGAGCAAAGCTCCGAACGACTGGGGGAGGGGGAAGCCACACGAAACAAGCGACCTCCCCTGTGTGGGAGGTCGGACTGGGACTATAAACCCGTCTAGTCCGACCCACAAGGGGTCGATAAACTACTGCCGTCTTGTCCCCGTGGGTCGTTCGGGGCTTTGCCCCTCCGACCCACGGCTATGATTCGTCGGACCTCTTACGAGGTCCTATCCATCGAAGTGATCGGAGGACTTAGAGGTTAGAGACTTAGAGCGAGACTTGTAGCCCGTGTAGGGAAGCATGACAGTGTCTAGCGGGAGGGTGTCCGTTGTCGTACAGCTAGACGAGTACTGAAGTCAAAGCGTGTGGTGCATTGTAATCTTTGACACCGCAAGCACGAAGCGACTGAGGCAGCTTGGGCGAATAGCAGTAACAGCGAAGTGACGGCTATGTGCCAAAGAACTTCACCCAATACGGATTCTCTCTATCGAAGATTGCTTTCTGCTCCTTCGTTAGTCGATCTGGATAGTCTTCAAAAAGATTGTAGACCATCTTCTTGTCAAATGAGAACAGATGCGAGTCTAGCTTGTCTATCTCAGAAGTCCAATAGATCACATCGTCTTCATTCTTCTTGTCAAAGTCGTAGAGAGCTTCGTATTCGCTTACATCTTTCATTTCTCAACGCATTCTGCACCAAAGGCACAAACTAACGACCAGCTATCGTGCAGACTATCTTACTATAAATACTGATGTAGCACCTAGAGTTGTCCATAAGACTATGAGCGACCTATGAGATACAGAGAGTCCTCCACTGAAAGCTCCCTAGCCACGCCATCCTTGACAAGAATAGCGGGAGGAATACCAACATACCTCATGGTATTAAGGTCTCCCAAGAAAGCCTTTCCTCCTTTGTACTCACAGACGAAACCAGCAAAGTCGTACCCGCACGAACGAGCCAACTCGTCAGCGAGCCTTTTCTCTTCAGCGGTATATCCTGCTTTGCCCATCTTCATAACTCAACCTATTCAACGCCAAAGGTACAAACTAACGACCAATAACACAACAAAGTATACCCCCCGCAGCCAGCCCGACAAGCTCTACGAAGAGCTCAGAACCCTAACGATAGGCACTACGAAGTACGACGAGTTAAAGCGGAAGTCTATCGAGTACTACGCACACTTCCAAGACTAGAAACAATCGTACGTCTCTTTGGAGACAATATCTCCAGCAAGAGTACATTCGAACGCCAGCCGATCGCCTTGAGGTTCCATCACAGTTATTCCTCCAGCGCTTTTCGCACCTTTACACTCGACCTTATCCCCGAATTTTGGGGAGTAGTGTACAGCAAGATCAGAGGCGTAGTCAATGATATAGGCATCACGACCAGCCGTGAGCTGTTCGTAAACGTAATCTAAGTTGCACATAAGGTAATTGGATTGATTGCACTCCAAAGATACAAACTAACGACCAATACTTCAACTTTGCAGAGTGAAAAGAAATCGATCCGAGATTAGGACAGTTAAACGGGTTGGTCTTACCTTTGTTGTAGTAAAGGTAAGGACAGCAACCAGAGGGGGATCTATCGTTCCTGCAGGTCATTGGCAATGAGATTTTCGAAGTGGAGTGTGGTCTCGTGTGCACTTTTTGGTCTCGTCTTTTTTGTATATCTTCGCACCTATAGAAAATCAGATCACTCATTTTCACACAAACCATATATCTATGAAACTACTCTCGAAGACTAGAGACTGTCAGACACAAAAGTCTCACAAACAAAGGCGTAGCTACTCAGTAGCACCTGGACTCTTCTCACTAGTGCTCTGTATGAGTGTACTGCTATTGGGAGCATGTCGTAAATCGCCCAAGGCGGTTACCCCAGTAGCTACGGATGGGAACTTGACGATACAGTTGAATTGCCGAGGAGTAGATCTTAGAGCTGGCGAGAATGATCCTATGTCCGCAGTAGAGAAACTAGATCTATACTTCTTCTCGAATGAGTCTGAGCCTGCAGAGCGGACGCTGGTAGCTCACCGCACTTTTGGCAAGGCTGAGCTGACGACGAACACTCCCCTATCTATGTCATTGCCAGTATCTTCCTATTATCTAGTCGCTGTGCTCAACGGCACACCGGCTATCCAAAGCACCTTTGGTCAGGGAGTCTCGTGGAGCAAGCTCTTTGACTCGACATACAAACTCGTAGATTTATACACTAAGTCAGGTGACAAGGTTACTTCTGTCGTATGGAGTAACGATCAGGGTCCTATCCAGATTGATAAGAGTGCATTTGACAAAGGAGCCTCACCAGTACTTGTTACACTGACACGGGCGATGGCTCGTGTGAGACTATTTGGAGAGCCTAAAGTCCCTCAGTATATGTCGATTGACTTGACCAATGGTGGTACATTTAAGGTCGGGAATAGCTCTCTTAAGTCGTTCTTAATGCGCGAGCTAGCTACACTTATCGGGACTGAGAGTGTCATGGAGAAGCCTGGTGATGGCTCAACCTTTGCTACGCGATATGCTTACTCCCCAGGTTATCAGGAGATCGCAAGTAGTAATCAGAGTAACCAAAAAGCTCTTCTTGATACTTACAGACTCCACAATAACAATAATACGATCTGCAACCTAGAGTCTCTCAAGCTCGTACCCAAGACACTTGATGAGTGTGATCTGACCTATTATGGGCACTACGCCTTGGAGACAACGGTCGATCCCGATCACAACACTTATTACTTCCTGCCAGCTCTGCTCATTGGCTACAAGCTTTATCCTGCTAGTTTGGATGCGCTTGGTGACTTTAAGTCTGACGAGGGGTGGGTTAGCTTCGACGGGCGGTACTATCGTGGGCATGACTTTGACACTTACCTCAAGGCCATCCACAAGCGCAACAAGGCTACGAGCAATCCGAAACCTGTCGTAAAAGTACCAGCGGGTTATCCGAAAGCTTTGCAAGAGGTCTGTGAAGAGTATGTAGCTACTCAAGGTGATAGGATGCTTATCACGACTCCTGAGCATCGTGGAGAGCTAATACCTATTGACTACAAGGGGTTGCGCTACTACCTCAGGAGCTACAACTACTATTATTTACCCGTTCAGCACGCCACGACTCAGGAACGTTACGGACGCTACGGCATTGTTCGAAACAACGAATATCGTATCGAGATCACCAGTATCTCAGACTTTGGCACTCCGCTCATGTTGAAGCCTGCGGATCATCCTGAGGAGTACATCCCCAAGCAGCCCATCTCTGCCACCATAACCCTCACGCCTCTTGAGGAGCACAATGATAAAGCCGACTTGTAGTCTCCCTTATCCAACAGATCACACTTAATTATAGACGCCACGCTTAGGAAAATAAGCTATTCTTCCTGAGCGTGGCGTTGCCTTTGCACAGTCATTGATCAGATTGGATCGCTTACACTCTTTCGATGCTTTTCCTTGCAACAAAAGAGACGATATGTGGCGTGATTTGCGTAGCTTTGTGCAGGAAGTTTGAATTTGCAATGAAGACGATATGAAGAATAGACTCTGCGACCTACTAGGCATACGTTACCCGATCATCGCTGGCGGTATGGTCTGGTGTAGCGGTTGGCGACTGGCCTCGGCTGTGAGCAATGCGGGGGGGCTCGGTCTCCTAGGTGCTGGCTCGATGTACCCGGAGGTGCTACGCGAACATATAGCCCGCTGCCGTGAGGCTACGGATCGACCTTTTGGGGTTAATGTACCGCTACTCTACCCTGAGATCGATACGTTGATTCAGATTATCATCGAGGAGCAGGCGCCTATCGTGGTCACCTCGGCTGGTAGTCCCAAGCGCTTTACTCCCCTCCTCCATGAGCACGGTATCAAGGTAATGCACGTGGTCAGCAGTACGAAGTTTGCCGTCAAGTGCCAAGAGGCAGGTGTCGATGCGGTAATCGCTGAGGGCTTTGAGGCTGGTGGTCACAACGGTCGTGAGGAGACGACGACGCTGGCGCTGATACCGGCTGTGGCGCAGGCTATTGACCTGCCCCTCGTGGCGGCTGGTGGGATAGCTTCGGGACGCTCTATCTTGGCTGCTCAGAGCCTAGGAGCCGATGGTGTGCAGATCGGGACGCTCTTTGCGCTGAGTGAGGAGAGTAGCGCGCATGCAGCCTTCAAGGAGGCGTGTGTCAAGAGTAACGAGGGAGACACGATATTGACCCTCAAGGAGCTCGCTCCGACACGCTTGCTGAAGAATGAATTTTACCAACAGGTGGCCACCCTGCAAGCTCGGGGTACCTCTACCGATGAGCTACGAGAGCTACTAGGGCGGGCCAGAGCGAAGCGCGGTATCTTCGAGGGAGATCTCGAGGAGGGCGAACTAGAGATTGGCCAGGTGGCTGCGCAGATAGAGCAGGTGCAGCCAGTGGCTCAGATCTTCGAAAATCTTATTGCTGAGTACAATGCTGCTCGTGCGGAGCTGCTCGATATGAACTGGACAAATTGCTAGGGGTTATACCTTATTATATATGTACGACAAATACACTTACCATCCTTATCGCCATCTGACGGGTGCTGGCGTGGCGTTGATTACTCCATTTCTGGAGAATGGGCAGGTGGACTCGGCTTCGCTGAGCCGTCTGACGGAGCATGTGGTCTCAGGCGGGTGCGACTTTGTGGTGCTGCTCGGCACTACGGGCGAGTCGCCTACGGTCGTTTATCCTGAGCGACTGCTACTGATCGATGTGGTGCGACGAGCCATCGATGGTCGCTGTCCGCTGGTGATCGGTGTCGGGAGCAACAACACGCAGGACCTGTGCCAGCGTATGAGCGACCCGATCTATGACAATGTCGATGCGATCCTCTCGGTAGTACCTTACTATAATAAGCCGACGCAGGAGGGACTATACCTCCACTTTATGGCTGTTGCGGAGGCGAGCAAGAAGCCGATCATACTGTACAACATTCCCTCGCGTACGGGTTGCGACCTGCTGCCCGATACTGTGGCACGGCTGCAGCGTGACTCGACAAAGATCATCGGCATCAAGGAGGCTTCGGGACATGTAGAGCGAATCGGAGAGATTCGTGAGCTATGCCGTCCTGACCTGCTGGTCTACTCAGGCGATGATCACCTGACGAAAGATATCATCCGTACAGGAGGCGATGGAGTCGTCTCAGTCGTAGCAAACGCTTATCCGCAAGCGATCAAAGCACTCGTCTCGGCTCTGATTACAGAGCAACGGGAGCGGGCGGATGCGATTGATGCACTCTTTGCGGAGATGTATCAATTGCTCTTTAAGGAGGGCAATCCCGTTGGCATCAAAGGGCTGCTACACACCATTCAGCTCATAGAAACCTGTGCGGTGCGCCTGCCACTCTGCCACGCTACGAAGCAACTCACGAGCCGACTACGTGCGGCACACGAAGAGCTACTCGCACCCATGCAGGAGTTAGGAATAGAGCCTCGACTATGATACTAAGCTCGCTGAGTGTCATCAACTTTAAGAATGTCGCTACGGCAAACTGTCACTTTGCTCCCAAGCTCAACTGCTTCTTCGGAGGCAATGGCATGGGCAAGACCAATCTCCTAGATGCTATCCACTACCTCTCGGTGGTGCGTGGGCATCTAGGCACGACCGATCGCTACGCCATACGCCAGGGGGCACAGGAGGCGATCATCCAGGGTGAGTACCTATGGGACGATGGGCAGGAGGACAAGATCAGCCTGCGCATCTCCACTGAGCGGAGCAAGCAACTCTCTCGCAATGGTCGTCTCTACAAGCGTCACAGCGACCACATAGGGCGCTACCCTCTGGTTATCATCTCGCCACACGATCAGAGACTCATACGTGGAGGAAGCGACGAGCGCAGACGCTCTGTGGATCGTATTCTCTCACAGCAAGATGCGACCTATCTGGCGAACTTGATCAACTACAATAGAGCACTCGACCAGCGCAACAATATGCTGCGCAACCAGATCCACGAGCCAGCTCTGATGGATATCCTCGAGGAGACCTTAGCGACGACGGGACTAGCGGTCACGACGATGCGACAAGCTTATGTCGAGGAGCTCGTCCCCACCTTCGATCAGATCTATCAGCATCTCGCTGCGGGTGTAGAGCGTGCCGTCCTATCCTTTAGTGCCGGCAGTGCCAGCACCACCGAGGAGCAGCTGCGCATACTACGAGACCGTCGTCAACGAGACTACGAGTATGGCTTCACGGCGACCGGTTGCCACAGAGATGACTTTGAGATGCTCCTCGGCGAGAACCTCATGCGCAAGATAGGCTCCGAAGGTCAAAACAAGACTTACCTCATCGCCTACAAGCTAGCCGAGTACCGCTATCTGCAGCAGCATCTGACCAATCAGACCGCTCCCCTACTGCTCCTCGATGATATCTTTGACAAGCTAGACAGTGACCGCGTGGAGCGCATCATCGAGCTCGTCGCTACGGACACCTTCGGGCAGATCTTTATCACCGACACGAACCGCAAGTACCTCGATGAAATCATCTCCTCGAAGCAAGTCCCCTACCGCCTCTTCCAAATCCAAGAAGGCTCTCCGACAGAAGTCACAGCTGGGTAATAAACTGCTGAGAAAGAGATCTGACGGGGCACTTTTCAGTTCGAAAAGAGAACTTTAGCGCAAAGTCTTGTGGAAATAGTTTGTTTCTCCACTTTAATTCCGTATCTTTGTAGGGGCAAAGAGAGGAGACTCTAAAAAGCTTTCCCTTTGTCCCTTCTAACGTAAAGCAAAAGGAGGTCACAGCGACCGCCCATTGCCTAGATAGACAAGCATATAATCCCAAAACAATAAATATAGTAAGATGAAAAAGCACAACTTCTATGCTGGTCCCTCGGTACTAAACCGTGGCGTGATCGAGCGCACTGCTGATGCGGTGCTGAACTTTGCTGACATGGATCTCTCACTCCTTGAGATCTCTCACCGCAGCAAGCAATTCCAAGCTGTAATGGACGAGGCCGTAGCTACCTTTAAGGAGCTACTAGACATCCCCGAGGGTTACGAGGTACTCTTCCTCGGTGGTGGTGCTAGCCTCCAGTTCTACATGGTACCGCTCAACCTCATGGGCAAGAAAGCAGCTTACCTCAACACGGGTACGTGGTCTACTAACGCTATCAAGCAGGCAGGCTTCGTAGACAAGGTCTTCGGTACGGAGACAGTTGTTGTCGCTTCTTCAGAGGACAAGAACTTCACCTACATTCCTAAGAACTTCACCATCCCCGAGGATGTGGACTACTTCCACTACACCTCCAACAATACCATCTACGGTACAGAGATCCGCAAGGACTTCGACTGCAAGGTACCTCTTGTTGCCGATATGAGTAGTGATATCTTCTCTCGTCCAGTAGACGTCAGCAAGTACGACTGTATCTATGGTGGTGCTCAGAAGAATATGGGTCCTGCTGGTACGACCTTCGTAGTCATCCGCAAGGATGCGCTAGGCAAGATCGATCGTCCACTACCTACGATGCTCGACTACCAGACGCACGTCAAGAAGGGCTCTATGTTCAATACGCCTCCTGTC
The DNA here is from genome assembly GCF_902489635.1 of uncultured Porphyromonas sp. Classification (GTDB taxonomy): domain Bacteria; phylum Bacteroidota; class Bacteroidia; order Bacteroidales; family Porphyromonadaceae; genus Porphyromonas. The sequence goes on from NZ_CABUAN010000007.1 coordinate 16,866, forward strand.
CTACCTATCTACACTTGCCTCCAGACCATGAAGTGGTACAAGGAGATGGGCGGTGTCAAGGCTATGGAGCAGCGTGCTAAGGAGAAGGCTGACGCTCTCTACACAGAGATCGACCGCAACAAGCTCTTCCGTGGTACTGTCGAGGCTGAGGATCGCTCTCGCATGAACGTATGCTTCGTCCTCAACGATGAGTATGCAGAGCTGCAGGATGACTTCTTCAACTTCGCTACCGAGCGTGGTATGGTAGGTATCAAGGGTCACCGCTCTGTAGGTGGCTTCCGTGCATCTCTCTACAACGGCCTCGAGATGGAGAGCGTACAGGCTCTGATCAAGGCTATGCAAGACTTCGAGAAGAAGCACTAATATCTCTCTCATCACTTACATAACTCTATCTGTCCTACCCCGCAGCACCTCACACCAATAGGGGGTCTACGGGGTAGGCTCCTAAATAAAGATATCACTCAATTACTATGACTAAAGTACTTATCGCAACTGAGAAGCCCTTTGCACCAGTCGCTGTAGATGGCATTCGCAAGATTGTAGAGGGTGCTGGCTTTGAGCTAGTACTCCTAGAGAAATATACAGAGCGTCAGCAGCTCCTCGATGCTGTCAAGGATGTAGACGCTATCATCGTACGTAGCGACAAAATCCAGGCTGACGTCTTTGAGGCTGCTAAGAACCTCAAGATCGTCGTACGCGCTGGTGCTGGCTATGACAACGTAGACCTAGAGGCTGCTACCAAGCACAACGTCTGCGTCATGAACACCCCCGGACAGAACTCCAACGCTGTCGCTGAGCTCGCTTTTGCGCTCATGCTCGCTATGGTGCGCAACCACTTCAACGGCAAGTCTGGCTCTGAGCTCAAGGGCAAGAAGCTCGGTATCCAAGGCTTCGGACACATCGGTCGCTGCCTCGCTAAGATCGCTCAGGGCTTTGGCATGGAGGTTTACTACAACAAGCGTCACCGCCTCGATGCAGCTGAGGAGAAGGAGCTCGGGCTCACCTACTGCAGCCAGGAGGACCTCTTTAAGCAGTGCGACATCGTATCGCTCAATACGCCTAAGACCGCTGAGACTGTCAAGAGCATCAACGGCAAGTATGTCAAGATGATGCCTAAGGGTGGTGTCATCGTCAATACGGCTCGTAAGGAGATCATCGACGAGGAGTGCTTCCTAGCAGCTCTCAAGGAGCGCACAGACGTACGCTACGCTACCGACATCCAGCCTGACATGCACGAGGAGTACCAGAAAGAGCTACAGGATCGCTACCTAGCTACCGCTAAGAAGATGGGTGCTCAGACGGCTGAGGCAAACATCAACGCTGGCCTAGCTGCTGCTAACCAGATCGTTGGCTTCATCAAGGATGGTTGCGAGACTTTCCGCGTCAACTAATCTCTAAATGACTTAGAGACTTTGGTCCCCTCAACTTGAGGGGACCGAAGTCTCTCTTTCTTTTCATTCTCACCCTACAAAGACTCTCTATTATGGCTATAATCAAACCATTCAAAGGATACAGACCACCTCAAAACCTTGTTGAGAAGGTCAACTCTCGTCCCTACGACGTGCTAAACTCTGACGAGGCTCGCAAGGAGGCTGAGGGCAACCCCATGTCTCTCTATCACATTATCAAGCCAGAGATCAACTTCCCCGCAGGCACCGACGAGCACGATCCCAAGGTCTACGACGAGGCTGTCAAGCAGTACCAGCACTTCAAGAAGGAGGGCTGGCTCGTACAGGACGACAAGGAGTGCTACTACGTCTATGCTCAGACGATGAACGGCAAGACACAGTATGGTCTCGTCATCGGTGCTTACGTCAAGGACTACCTCAACGGTGTCATCAAGAAGCACGAGCTCACACGTCGTGACAAGGAGGAGGATCGTATGAAGCACGTTCGCATCAACAATGCGAACATCGAGCCGGTCTTCTTCGCTTACCCTGACAATGCTGAGCTGGACAAGATCGTCGCTAAGTACACCGCCGAGAAGCCTGTCTACGACTTCGTCGCCAACGATACCTTCCAGCATCAGTTCTGGATCATCGACAACGATCAGGATATCAAGCGCATCACCGAGCTATTTGGCGAGATGCCTGCACTCTACATCGCTGACGGTCACCACCGTAGCGCTGCTGCCGCGCTCGTAGGTGCTGAGAAGGCTAAGCAAAACCCCAATCACCGTGGTGATGAGGAGTACAACTACTTTATGGCTGTCGCTTTCCCCGCAAACCAGCTCACCGTCATCGATTACAACCGTGTCGTCAAGGACCTCAACGGGCTCACCAGCGAGGAGTTCCTCAAGAAGCTCGAGAAGAACTTCGTCGTCGAGAAGAAGGGTACAGATATCTATAAGCCCGCTAAGCTGCACAACTTCGCACTCTACCTCGATGGCAACTGGTACTCGCTCACCGCTAAGCCAGGCACCTACGATGACAACGATCCTATCGGCATCCTAGACGTCACCATCTCGTCGAATCACATCCTCGATGAGATCCTCGGCATCAAGGATCTACGTAGTGACAAGCGCATCGACTTCGTCGGTGGTATCCGCGGTCTCGGCGAGCTCAAAAAGCGTGTCGACTCAGGCGAGATGAAGGTCGCACTAGCCCTCTACCCCGTCACGATGAAGCAGATCATGGACATCGCTGACACGGGCAACATCATGCCACCTAAGACCACATGGTTCGAGCCTAAGCTCCGCTCCGGTATCGTCATCCACGAGCTCAGCTAAAGCACAAACACATCTATATACGATTAAGGGGACTGTACCTTTTGCGGCGCAGTCCCCTTTTCTTTTGCGTTTCGAGTCTTATTCTTTAGGCTTATCTCCCTTCTGACACCTTCGAGCTAGACTTCGTCCTCGGCTACGAGGTACAAGTCTCGGGTACGAAGAGTTAAAACGGAAATCTATCGAGTACTATGCACACTTCCAAGACTAGAAGCAGTCATATTCTTCTTTGGATACGATTTCTCCTGCAAGGGTACACTCAAACAACAACTCATCACTTTGTGGACACATCACCGTCACACCTCCAGCACTCCTTGCACCCTTTCCCTCAACTTCATCGCCAAACTTTGGAGAATAGTGTACAGCAAGATCAGAGGCGTAGTCAATGATATAAGCATCACGACCAGCCGTGAGCTGTTCGTAAACGTAATCTAAGTTGCACATAAGGTAATTGGATTGATTGCACACCAAAGGTACAAACTAACAACCAATAATACAACACCATGAACGACAACAACGCACCACACTACACCGAGCTACCCATAGCACAGCTCGACGACTGGGGCATTGACCTGCCCGACTTCACAGAATCCCCCCCCCTGTATGGACGCCCTGTCCCTACAGAAGTCATCACGCTATCGTACTGATTTCGTTGCGTATATGAGTTCCAAAAGTAATTCCCCTTTTGGAACTTTTTAGTTCCTACGGAGGAACTCTTTAGTTCCTACGGAGGAACTTTTCGGTTCCAAGGAAGGAACTTTTTAGTTCCTACGTAGGAAATCGTTAATCTCCACGTAGGCAAGAAATAAAACTTCGGAGGAATGAAATGGAACTTCGGAAGAAATGATTTGCGTCCACGTGGAGAATAAAGGATATCCACGTGGATGTTTTGCTTTTCCTCGGAGTCTTTGTCATTGTAGTGACAACCTTTATCGACAAATCAACGTAACTATCAGTGCCACCTAGGTGAAACTGGAGTGCCAACCCCTATTGGCACTGGAGTTTCATACGGGTGAAACTGGAGTTTCATAGGTAAGAAACTAGAGTTTCATAGGTAGGAAACTAGAGTTTCATAGGTAGGAAACTGGAGTGCCATACGTGTGGCACTGATTTCTCTAGCGGTATCCCGTCTGATTTCGTACCTTTGTGCTAGAAGTCTCCGCAATGTCGTGGAGACATTTACCTCTCTAGATAGCTTTATGAATCAAGTATCTCCTTCTCCTGAGACTCTAGCCGCAGCGCATGAGGCGGTCGATATATTACAGCGTGGTGGTATCATCCTTTACCCGACCGACACGATCTGGGGCTTGGGATGCGATGCAACCAATGAGGAGGCGGTGGATCGCCTCTCGGCACTTAAGGGTCGCCCCACGGGCAAGCCGATGCTGATGCTGGTCGATAGCGACATGCGGATACCATCATACGTGCGCACGGTGCCATCGATGGCCTACCAATTGATCGATGTGGCTGTGCGCCCGCTCACCATTATCTACCCCGAGGGACGCAATGTGGCGCCACAACTACTGGCAGACGATGGCTCGATCGGGATACGTATCGCTAGTGATACGCTCTGTCAGGAGATCTGTCGCATGCTACGCCGACCACTCGTCTCCACCTCGGCCAATCTGGCGGGGACTAGTTCGCCACACAACTATTCGGAGATTGATCCAGCACTGATCAAGATGGTCGACTATGTGGTCCCGCTACGCCAAGATGAGCATATCGATGGCATGCCCTCAGATATTATCAAGCTGGGGCTCAATAATGAGGTGCGGGTCATTCGCTAAGTAATAAGATTGGTTAGAAGCCACTAAATGCCAATTTAGAGGCTCCTAAACACGGCCCGATCTATGAGCAAGAAGTCTCGACAAGCTACGGTACGTCTGCGCTACATCGTCTCTGACCTTGTGGCGGTGCTGCTGGCGACGACGCTCTTCAACGTGGTGCGCTACGTGGTCGAGGATCAGAGCGCGACCTTTGGCGAGCTGTCGCTCTTCCTCTTCAACACGAAGATGTACTGGGTGACGCTCGTGGTGGTGCTCTTCTGGATGGGCTTCCTGACGCTCTCTGGGTACTATAATAAGGTATTAGCGAAGAGCCGCATCGACGAGTTCTTCCTGACGGCTGGGAGTGTCTTCGTGGGGGTGGTCATCGAGTACCTCTTCCTTGTCGTGGACGACGTAATCGATGGGCGCAGTGCGCATCTGCTCCTCTTCGCCCTACTCTATCTGACGCACTTCCTCCTCATCTATGCGGGTCGCCTGACGATTACTTTGCAGCAGATCAGGTATGACCGCATGCCAGAGCATTGGCCACAGATCCTACTCATTGGCTCGCCCGAAGTGATCGACAAGTTGCAAGCGGTGCGTATGGAGATGCATTACCACGCTGTGGCGCAGCTCCCCTTTGGATCTGAGCCTGTCACACTAGAGCAGGTGCAGACGATACTAGAGGTGCAGGCGATCGAGGCAGTCTATATGGTGGCCAATGAGGCGGACACGCTACGAGCTACGCATCTGCTCTACGAGCTGTATCGTTGCAAGCTCCCAATTAAGATATACCTAGAGGGGGTGATGGGGGTACGCTCCTCGCTACAAGCGCGCACGCTCCGTGGGCTACCACTGCACGATGTGACGCAGACACAGATGAGCGAGATGGAGCAAAATGTGAAGTGGCTTTTCGACCGTCTCGTATCGCTTCTCCTGCTGCTACTCTTGTCCCCTCTCTTTGCGGTGCTGGCTGTCTTGGTTCGGCGCTCTTCGGAGGGACCTGTCTTTTATCGTCAGGAGCGTGTGGGACGCGGCGGGAAGCCTTTTTGGATTTATAAGTTTCGCACGATGTACACGGACGCAGAGGCTGCGGGTCCCCAGCTTAGCCACGAGGGAGACAAGCGGGTCACACCACTGGGCGCCAAATTGCGCAAGTACAGACTGGACGAGCTACCCCAGTTTTACAATGTATTGCGAGGAGATATGTCTATCGTAGGGCCTCGCCCCGAGCGCGCTTACTACATCAAGCAGATCCTCGAGCGGGCACCCTACTACTACCTGCTACACCAGCTACGGCCGGGCATCACGTCGTGGGGTATGGTGCGGTACGGCTACGCCTCGACGGTCGATGAGATGGTCGAGCGACTATACTATGACTGGCTCTACTACGAGCACATGTCGATCAAGCTTGACCTAGCGGTGCTGCTCTGCACGGTGGGCACTATTATCAAGGGAAAAGGAAAGTAACACGGCTACGATGACGACTACGACTACACGCATTTCACTACTACAACGCTTCATCCTATGGCGCGAGGCTCACATCAGTGAGCGCATCTTCGTACTGATTCTATCTTTCATCATCGGTATCTTCACGGCTCTGGCTGCCTTTGCGCTCAAACAATTAATCGGCACGATACAGCATCTCCTGATGCCCGCTATACGTCAGGCTAATGTGTGGTACCTGATCCTGCCTCCTATTGGCGTCTTGCTGACGGCGGGCGTGGTCAAGCTCTTCATCCGTGACGACATAAGCCATGGTGTGACGAAGGTGCTGGGCGCTATGTCGCAACGCAAGAGTCGTATCAAGCCACACAACACCTGGTCATCGCTCCTAGCTAGTTCGATCACTATCGGCTTCGGTGGATCGGTCGGTGCCGAGTCGCCTATCGTGATGACGGGAGCCGCCATCGGGAGCAATACGGGACGGCTCTTCAAGCTGGAGCAGCGTCAGCTGATGCTCCTCGTGGGGTGCGGTGCGGCGGGTGCTATTGCGGGGATCTTTAAGGCACCCATTGCGGGCTTGGTCTTTGTAGTGGAGGTGCTACTCCTCGACTTGACACTGAGCAGTGTGCTACCGCTACTGATTAGCTCCGTTACATCGGCTACGATGGCTTATCTGCTGACGGGACAGCAGGCGATGTTTTCCTTTTACCAAAGCGACCCTTTCACGGCAGAGCGCATCCCCTACGTGATCCTGCTCGGTATCGCCTGCGGCTTCACCTCGCTCTACTTCTCCAAGGTGATGTTTGCACTGGAGAGTTGGCTCAAGAAGCGCAGCAACTTCCTCAAGCGTTACGGCATCTCGATGCTGATCCTCAGTGTGGCTATCTTCCTCTTCCCTCCGCTCTTTGGTGAGGGTTACAACACGCTCAGCGACCTGATGACGGGACAGTACAGCTCCGTGACGGACAATAGTATCTTCGCCTCCTTCGGGAGTAACTACTGGGTCATCTTCGCCTTCCTCCTCTGCACGATGCTGGTGAAAGTCTTTGCCTCTGTAGCGACCAATAGCGGTGGCGGGTGTGGCGGACTCTTTGCGCCTAGCCTCTTCGTGGGGGGCTTGTGTGGCTTTGTCTTTGCCTATGCGCTAAACTTCTTCCCATTCATTGAGGTCTACCTACCGCAAAAGAACTTTGTCCTCATGGGTATGGCGGGCGTGATGGCGGGCGTGATGCATGCGCCGCTGACGGGCACCTTCCTCATCGCTGAGCTGACGGGTGGCTACAACCTCCTTCTGCCACTTATGCTCGTCGCTATCTGCTCCTACGGGACGATCCGCATCTTCATGCCTCACAGCATCTACTCCCTACGTCTAGCACAGCAGGGCAAGCTGATGACTCACAGCAAGGATCAAGCGGTGCTCACAGTGATGAGCATCGATAATGTGATCGAGACAGACTTCGATAAGGTCTACCCCGACATGACGCTCGGCGAGCTGGTTCAGGTGGTGGGACGTGCGAAGCGCAATCTCTTTCCCGTGGTGGAGCGTGAGACAGACAAGCTCCTCGGCGTGGTCTCGCTCGATGATATACGCAATATCATGTTTCGCCCTGAGCTGTACGACCGCTACAAGGTGGATCGTATTATGGTCTCCCCGCCAGCCCGCATCCAGAGCGATATGCACATGGATCATATCATGCACCTCTTTGACCAGACCAAAGCCTGGAACCTCCCCGTCGTAACGCCCGAGGGGCAGTACCTCGGCTATGTCTCTAAGTCTAAGATATTCAACACCTACCGAGAGGTGCTCAACGTCCTCTCACCTGACGAATAAACAGCTATGAAGAAAGATCAAGTCCGCATCATCTTTTACGGCACCGCTCCCTTTGCGACGGCGTGCCTAGAGCGTCTCGTTGACGAGGGCTACCCTATTGTCGCTGTCGTCACGGCTCCCGACAAGCCTGCGGGTCGTGGACATCGCCTACAGCCCTCGGCGGTCAAGGTCTGTGCGACCAAGCTCGGACTACCTATATTACAGCCGACAAACCTACGAGACGAAGCTTTCGTCCAGCAACTCACGGAGCTAAAGCCAACGCTCGGCGTGGTGGTCGCCTTCCGCATGCTACCTCGTGAGGTGTGGAGCCTGCCCCCGTGGGGGACGGTCAATATACATGGCTCGCTACTCCCGCAGTATCGTGGCGCCGCTCCGATCAATTGGGCACTCATCAATGGCGAGCGGGAGACAGGCGTGACCCTCTTTCAGCTACGTCACGAGATCGACACGGGAGATATCATTGCCGCTTCGGCTTGTCCGATCGAGCCAGAGGACAACTTTGGTACGCTTTACGACAAACTGATGGCTCTGGGTGCTGAACTCCTAGCTCACGGCTTGAGTCTACTGACGCAACACGAAGGTAGCTACCCACAAGCACTGCCGCAAGTGGAGCGTCCCGACCTGCGCCCTGCACCTAAGCTCACGAAGGAGAATACACGCATCGACTGGCACCAGTCAGCGCACGAGATACACAACCTGGTACGTGGCTTGGCACCTCAGCCTGGTGCCTGGACGATGCTAGAGCTTCCCAACGAAGAGCCACTTCTCGTCAAGATCTACGCGACCACGCTTCCGCAGCAGGAAGCGGACGAGCGACCCGTGGGAGAGTGCCTCTCGCCTCGCAAAGATCAGCTAGCCGTGCAGTGTGGCGATGGACTCCTCCTCATCGAGCAGCTAAAGCCTCAGGGCAAGAAACTGCTCTCGGCACGTGACTGGCTCAACGGACTCAAAGTCTCTGTCGAGGAGGTTCGCTTCGTCTAGCCACTTCCATACAAGCAAAGTGACCCCACAGCTATCTATCACCCTGCCCCCCTCGAAGAGTCTCTACAACCGGCTCTTTGTGATGGCACGACTGGCGCATCGGCCCATCCCCTCGCTGTGGCATCAGCTAGACCTCTGCGAAGACTTGGCGGTGATGTTGCACGCCTCGGGGAGTAGCGAGGAGCGCATATCCGTAGGGGCTTCGGGTACGGCTATGCGCCTCTTGACGGCGCTCTTCGCTTTGACCACAGAGCGAGAGATTCTGCTGGTCTCGCCAGTTCGTCGTATGACGGAGCGACCAGTGGCACAGCTCATCGCACTACTCACGCAGCTCGGAGCCAACCTCGCCCAACCATCGTCCCAAGAGCCTGTCGAAGGGCTCTACCCACTGGTTCGCATTCGTCCTATGAGCCTGCAGCAGAAAGGACTCCCCACGCTAATCCTGCCGAGCGGATTAGAGAGCAGCCAAACGGTCACCGCGCTACTCCTCATTGCTCCCTATCTGCCCCACGGACTAGCCCTTCGCTGGCAAGATGACCAGCTCCCCAGTGCCTCTTACATCCAGTTGACCTGCTCCCTGATGCAGGCGTGCGGTATCGACCTCTCAGTAGATCGCCATGGGATCTATGTCGCTCCAGGAGCCTACTGCGAGGCAACGCTCACACGCCTACTCTCGCACCCCATCGGTGACTGGTCCTCGGCACAGTATCCCCTCCAGTGGGCACTTATGGTGCCACGCCCCTGCCAGCTCTTGTTGACCAACGTCCCAGCGCAGAGCTTGCAACCTGATGCCCGTGCCTTAGAACTGCTACAGATATTCCCCAACTGGCTAAGCGCAGGCGACGACACCCTTTGCCTTGACAGCGAGCTACTGCAGAAGCATCTGCGTAAGCTAACCTTCGGGAGCCTTTCGCTGTCAAACAATCCCGACTTCGCCCCCACACTCATTGCGCTACTGCTCTACTATCAGAAGAAAGCGCAGCTCCGTGGACTAGACCTCCTACGGCTCAAAGAGAGCGACCGCATCGCCCTCATCCTGCGCAATGGCGAGCAGCTCGGTTATCAGCTCACCTACGATACGAAGAGAGGCTTTTGCTTAGCCGGCAGCGCACCAAGCTCCGTTCACACCCCAGTATCCATTGCTACAGATGCTGACCATCGTATGGTGATGGCATGGGCTCCTTTCGCCTGGTATCACCAGCTACAGATCGAGACTCCGCAGGCGGTGGACAAGAGCTACCCCACTTTCTGGCGAGACCTTCGCAAGCTCTGCGAGGTCATCGAGACACCTTTATATATATGAGCACGAATCCCCTTCACTATGACCTTTGACACACTAGACCTTTCGCCCGAACTCCTTCGTGCCACCACCGACCTAGGCTTCTCCGAGCCGATGCCTGTACAGCAGGAGGTCATCCCATACCTATCCACTCATCGAGGGGATCTGATCGCGCTCTCCAAGACCGGCTCGGGCAAGACCGCAGCCTACGGACTGCCCCTCTTAGAGCGCATCATCCAGGCAAAAGGCTCCTCACCCTGTGGACTCATCCTCACGCCAACACGAGAGCTGGCAATACAGGTGCAGAGCGACTTAGTCGCCTTGGCTAAGTACACCTACGTTCGCCAAATCCTAGCACTCTACGGCGGTGCCTCCATCGAGGAGCAGATCCGTCAGCTCGCCAAGGGATACCATATTATAGTAGCCACTCCTGGCAGACTCTGCGACCTGCTCCGGCGCAAAGCTCTCAAGCTGCGCAAAGTCTCGGTCGTCGTCCTCGACGAAGCCGATGTGATGCTTGATATGGGCTTCCAGCGAGATCTGCAGGAGATTCTGCAGGCGGTACCGCAGCAGGTGGAGCATTGGCTCTTTTCCGCCACCATGAGCCGAGAGGTGCGGGAGATAGCCGACAACTATATCAGCAATGCCAACGAGGTGCAGATAGGTGCGCTCAATAAAGCGAATGCGGACATCAAGCATCTCTACGTGGCGGTCCCAGCACGGCACAAGTACGCCGCACTGAAGCGTGTTGTCGACTACTACCCCAATATCTACGGAATCATCTTCTGTCGTACCCGTGCCGAGACCAAGGAGATAGCCGAGTGGCTCATACGAGATGGGTACAATGCCGATGCGCTACATGGCGACCTGAGCCAAGCGCAGCGGGATATGGTGATGAACCGCTTCCGCATACGCAACCTGCAGCTACTCGTTGCGACCGACGTGGCAGCACGTGGACTCGATGTCGACGATGTGACTCATGTGCTTCACTATGGCCTGCCCGCCGATCCCGACAGCTACACACACCGCAGCGGACGCACCGCTCGTGCCGGCAAGACGGGTCTCTCGATAGCCATCTGCCATCTACGCGACAGCAAGCAGATACGCATCATCGAGCAGCACGCTGGCATTCGTATTGAGTCGATGCCCCTCCCCTCTGGTCAGGAGATTTGCAAGAAGCAACTCTTCGCCCTAGCGACCAAGATTGAGTATGCCGACAGCAACGAGCATGGCACCCAGTACGATGAGCTGCTCAATGCGATCGTGCAGAAGCTCGCCTGGCTTCCTCCTGAGGAGATCATACGTCGTGTGCTCACGCTGGAGGCGGACCGCATCATGCGCTACTACGCCAATACACCCGACCTCTCGGCTCAAGAGCTGGCCTCCGAAGAGCCTAAGTATAGGACAAAAGGTTCCCACGAAGAGCATCGCAAAGCACCCAAAAAGCGTAGCCGCACCGACCTACCGCCCATGACTTCGCTACGGATCAACCTCGGCAAGCGCGACAAGCTCTATCCGAACCGTCTCTTAGAGTTGATCAACCGTACGCTCCCCTATAAGATCACCATCGGCAAGATAGACCTCAGTCTCAGCTACAGCTACTTTGAGGTGGCCAGCGAATGGGCCGAGACCGTCGCAGCAGCCCTTAGCGAGGAGGAGTACAACGGCCGCCCCATCCGTGTCACCATTCAGAAGGATCGGTAAAAACCCACGAGCCTGTAGACTGCCCGCTCTCACTAAAAGCATAGCCATAAGAGTCACCAGACTCCCTCTTTTCCACGCTGAGGCACCTTTTAGGTATTGCAAAATTGTGAATTATTTGCTACCTTGCGACAAGTTTGGTGAGAGGCTAGTCAAGTAAGCCTAAGTAAGGGGAGAAACAAAGCATCAGGAACCCCTACTTTCGTCCACATCTGAGTAGCATATCCGCTAAGCTTACAAAGACGATCGCTGCGTTAGGTAGCGACGTCTAGGAGGTTGCAAACAAATTATTCACTCTAATATAACAGGCTATGCAATTGTATCAGACATCAGACATTCGAAACATCGCCGTCATCGGCGGCTCGGGTAGCGGCAAGACAACTCTTGCCGAGGCTATGCTCTTTGAGAGTGGCGTCATCAAGCGCCGCGGGACTATCGAGGCACAAAACACTGTGTGCGACTACTTTCCCGTAGAGAAGGAGTATGGCTATACCGTTTTCTCCACCCTATTTAGTGTCGAGTTTGCTAACCGCAAGCTCAACTTCATCGACTGTGCAGGCTCCGATGACTTCGTAGGTGGCACTGTCGCTGCACTCCATGTGACTGACTCGGCTCTAGCTGTGGTCAATGCCAAGGAGGGCGTCGAGGTCGGCCTGATCAACCAGATGCGTATCATAGAGCAACTGCATAAGCCTGTGCTCTTTACGATCAATCAGCTGGATAGCGACAAGGCAGACTACGACAGCACAGTAGCTGGGCTCAAAGCGCGCTACGGTGGCAAGGTGGTCGTCATACAGTACCCCGTACAGGAGGGCCCTGACTTCCACCAGGTGGTCGATGTGCTCAATATGAAGATGTACCAATGGAAGCCCGAGGGCGGTGCTCCCGAAGAGCTCGAGATACCTGCAGATCAGCAAGCACGCGCTGAGGAGCTACGCCAAGCACTCATTGAGTCAGCTGCTGAGCATGAGGAGCATCTGATGGAGACTTTCTTTGAGAAGGGGTCGCTCGACGAGGAGGAGATCGTACAGGGCATGCGCAAGGGTATCGTCCTTGGCGATATGTACCCCGTCTTCTGCGTCAGCGCACTCAAGGATATGGGCGTACGTCGTACGATGACCTTCCTGGGCGATGTAGCGCCTCGCGTTACGGAGTCTGCGCTACCCGTCACGACAGAGGGCGTAGAGGTAGCACCTGATGCTACAGCTCCCGTGAGTCTCTACTTCTTCAAGAGTACCGTGGAGCCTCATATCGGTGAGGTCTCTTACTTCAAGGTCATGAGCGGTACACTCAAGGAGGGTATGGACCTGACCAATGCTAAGAACGGCTCTAAGGAGCGCCTCGGTCAGATCAATGTGGTCGCTGGATCGCAAAAGGAGAAAGTGAGCCAGCTCGTCGCTGGAGACTTTGGCGCAGCCGTAAAGCTCAAGGATGTACGTCGTGGAGCCACCCTCAATGACAAGGGCGTGGACTACCAGTTCCCTGATATCGAGTACCCTGCTCCCAAGTACCGTCGTGCTATCGCTCCAGTCAATGGTGCTGATGCTGAGAAACTGAGCGAGTCACTCAGCCGTATGCAGGAGGAGGATCCCACATGGATCGCTCAGCAGAGCAAGGAGCTACGCCAGCTGATTGTGTCCGGTCAGGGAGAGTTTCACCTACGTACGCTCAAGTGGCGACTGGAGAACAATGACAAGATCCCCGTCACCTTTGAGGAGCCACGCATCCCCTACCGTGAGACCATCACGAAGGCAGCACGCGCTGACTACCGTCACAAGAAGCAGTCGGGCGGTGCTGGGCAGTTTGGCGAGGTGCATCTAATTGTCGAGCCTTACGAGGAGGGCAAGGAGCTACCGAGCGTCTTCCGCTTTAACAATCAGGAGTTCAAGATCACGGCTCGTGACACCCAGACTGTCGAACTAAACTGGGGTGGCAAGCTAGTCTTCGTCAATAGTGTCGTAGGTGGCGCCATCGACAACCGCTTCATGCCAGCGATCCTCAAGGGTATCATGGAGCGCATGGAGCGTGGCCCGTTGACTGGCTCTTATGCTCGTGACGTGCGTGTGATCGTTTACGATGGTAAGATGCACCCCGTAGACAGCAATGAGATCTCGTTCATGCTGGCTGGGCGCAACGCCTTTAGCGAGGCCTTCCGCAATGCTGGTCCTAAGATCCTCGAGCCTATCTACAGCGTCAATGTGACCGTGCCCGCAGACTACCTCGGTGATGTGATGAGCGACCTGCAGGGACGCCGTGCACTGATCATGGGTATGAGTAGCGATGGCAACTACGAGCAGCTCTCTGCCAAGGTGCCTCTCAAGGAGATGAGCGACTACGCTACTTCGCTCAGTTCGCTGACGGGTGGACGCGCCTCGTTTGTCATGAAGTTTGACGCTTACGAGCTCGTACCGTCAGATGTACAGGAGGCACTCCTGAAGGCCTACGCAGAGGAGAGCGAGGAGGAGTAACAGACAGCACCCCGCTACCCTACTAAGTTCTAAGAGCGGTCTCAGGTCACGACGACTTGAGGCCGCTCTCTCTGTATGTCCTCGGGAGGATGGCGTGTTTTAGTCAAACGAGATGAAGAGACGATACCCACGTGGGGATCTGATTGACCGACGGACTAGTCACCTAATTTATGTACCTTTGTAATGATCGGGTACTTGATCACTAGATTAAGCTCTCCACCACACTAATTACGGACTAAACAAATTAACAATGAACATCAAACAAATCCAGAGGCTACTATACCTCCTCCTAGCGACTAGCTTAGCCATAGTTAGTTGTAATAAGCCTGCCCCCCTACCTAATCCAGGCAATGGAGAGGATACCACAAAAAACATCCCCATCGGCGAGTACACCCCTATCTACGAGCTAGATGCAGATGGCAATCTGAAGCATCTGCCGATCCCCTTCGTAGATTTTATGGAGGGTGAGCTACCCCTCAAGAAGTGGGAGGCTGCTCACGGAGCCATGCTACAGAAAGAGGTGGTTGCTGACTTTAAGGGGCAGCAGGTCAAGAATTACGTCTTCAACACTCAGGACAAGAGTGGCAAGCAACCGCTGCGCATCTATCTCATCGGAGATGCTGGCAAGAGTAGACTACAGATCTCGACCGTACTCCTGGACAAGAAGCTTGTCTACAATGAGCAGGGCGAGATCAGAAGAGAGTTTGACATCATGACCATCAATGATGGCTTTGAGGCGATGGACGACAGCTCCAGCAAGACGCCTATGTACCGCAGGGGTAACCTTATCGTAGGGGTCTCTCAGAGCAAAGATCAGGCTGGATATGCTCAGCTCTCCTTCCTGCCTATGCCAGGATCGGTCCCTACGGGATACTTCGACAAGAGTCTCAAGGACTTCCCCTTCGCTAGTAAGAAGGCTGAGGATACCTCTCTAGATGAGATCCGCAAGTATGAGGCCGCTCTAGGACTCAGACAGGAGAAGGCGCAGAGTGATCCCAAGCGTGCCAACTTCATCACGAAGGACAAGAAGAAGGGCAACTTCGACCTAGTCGCTTACTACCCACAGGGCTACACCTCCAAGGGTGACACCTACAAGCCTGGTATCCTAGCACTCAGCTATGCACTCACCCTAGATATGGTAGAGAACAATGCCGAGGTAGCCGAGTGGTTTGTAAGCAACGGCTTTAGCAAGCCTCAGAAGTCAGACATTAGCGACAAGACCTTCACCAGCGAAAACGACTACTACACGCTCCTCATCATGGAGGGTGGTCAGGGTATCGCCTTTAGTTTTTCTGCCAAGGAGAAGGCACCCACGCCTGATCCCGTAGAGGACACCAGCATCTTCCCCTCCTACAACTTTGGCGAGAAGTTTAACCCCGCTGACGTGCCTACCCCAGGGACACCCGCAGGCTCTATCTACACCAGTGAGATGGCTAAGGGAGAGAATGTCACCTACAACGCTCCTGAAAAAGGCGATGATGGCAAGATAGACTATAGTATGACCAACCTTCAGGTTATGATCAAAGATCCCTTTAAGGATAGAACTGCTGCCATCAATGGCTATTACTACTACCCCTCTTACAATGCCACCGAGGCTACGATGCACGTCTATGATAATGGTGGACTAGCCATCAATCACGCTAGGCAGTTTAAGACGGGCATCGACAAGGAGCTCAAGGCTGCTCTCGAGAAGGCGGGCTACCAATACACTGGAACGGAAAAGAGAACCTCGGGTACTGAGTACTGGTACTGGTTTTACTACAACGCTGAGCACAATGTTTCCCTCCACGTCTATAAGATGAAAGATAGCAGCTTCCTCATCGCTAGCTTCTGGCCTGGTGATGAGTACAAGCCCAAAGCGGGCAAGCAGATCCGCCTGAACACACGCTACTTACGTCACTAAGCAGGAGCCTGTCGCCCCTGTGCGACACGCCCAACGTACTAAACAGAGCAAGAGCCTACTCGCTAATCAGCGGGCAGGCTCTTGTTTTATCTTGCCATCTCTCTAAGTCACTCCCCCCCCCCTATCAGTCACTCCGTTTGAGACTGTTGCATAAAGGCGAATCGCTGCGTTGCTTTCGGGATTCGGCTTCGGTCACATACGTAAGTATGCTCCCTTCAGACCTCACCCTCAGCGCCTTGCGCTTCATCCTTTCTGCAAAGTCTAGACAATCTTGCCAGCAAGATTGGGAGACTGTTGACTTTTGCAACAGTCTCCGTTTGTTAACTTTCCAAAATGCTTCCAAGCTTGGAAAAATAATTTTCCAAGGGAGGAAACTTTACTTTCCAAGGGAGGAAAAATAAATTTCCAACGCTGGAAAGTTTCTTTTCCAACGGTGGAAATGTTTCGTTCCAACAGAGGAAAGGGAGCTGACCTCTGTTGAGACGTTTACACGCCCCAGCTAGACAGCGAAAGATAGGTATAGTGCTTGGGGCTAGCTATTAGTCTAGCTTTTGGGCTGCGGGACTAAGATGGGCAGTTGCTGCTTTTGGATCGTGATCTCGATGCGACGCCCCAGCTCGATGAGCTCACCATCGACCTGCGCATAGTCCTCCTTCTCACGCTCTATGATGAGGTGATCGGTGCGATAGATGTCGATGGAAGCACTCTCGTTGATGTTTTTAGTAAAGAGGTTGATCGCCACCTGCGGAGCTTTTAGGAGCGACATATTGCGGATGACCACCACGTCAAAGAGCCCGTCGTCCAGCTCAGCCTCTGGGGCGATGATCGCATTATTGCCATACTGATCCGCATTAGCGCAGGTCACGAGGAAGGCTTTCTGCTCGATCACCTCACCATTGAGATGAAGGCGATAAAGCGAGGACTTGTGCTTGATAAACTGATCGACCGTCGAGAGGACGTAGGAGAGTGGCCCCCGGAAGCTCTTCTGGTCGTAGCTCGCGGTCACCTGAGCATCAAAGCCCACGCCGAAGGTCACGAAAAAGGGAACCCCATCGGCCTCGCAGCAGTCGATACGCTTGGTATACCCTCGGCGAATAACCTCTAGGGCTGCTTCGGGGTCTAGCGGTATGTCTAGCGAGCGCGCCAACCCATTGCCCGACCCCATCGGGACGATGCCGAGAGACATCTCTGTCGTGCGCACCGCATCGGCTACCTCATTGATCGTACCATCTCCACCGATCGCGATAACCGTGTCAAACCCTTGACCAGCTATATCCTTGATGATGCGATCGGCATGTCCCTCTCTGTTGGTATAGACGAAGTATAGCTCACTGTCATTGTCCGAGAGCATGTTAAATGCGAGCTCTGGCAGGCTCGTCTTCCTAGAGGTGCCAGAGATAGGATTGATGATGACGAGATACTTCTTTTGAGAGCTTAGCATACGACCAGTCTCTAGTGGTGGAAGGCCAGCATACGCTCACGAGCATACGACTCGTAGGGCGTGCCTGGACGGCCATAATTGCAAAAAGGCACAATGCTAATGCCGCCTCGTGGCGAGAAGTCGCCCGTCACCTCGATATACTTCGGGTCCATCAGACGGATCAGGTCATCCATGATGATGTTGACACAATCCTCATGAAAGGCACCATGCGAGCGAAAGCTAAAGAGATAGAGCTTGAGGCTCTTGCTCTCGACCATACGCATGTCTGGGACATACTCTATATATATAGTGGCGAAGTCTGGCTGCCCGGTGATAGGACAGAGCGCTGTAAACTCAGGGCACTCGAAGCGTACGCGGTAGTCTCGGTCTTGATGCCTATTCTCAAAAGCCTCTAGCACACTCGGATCGTAGTCCTGTGCGTAGACGGTGCGCTTATTACCTAGGAGGGATAGCCCCTCGACAGCTCCGTCACGAGCCGTGGAGTGAGATGTAGTTTCTTTCATGTTACAATTTAGGGTATTGGACTAGTGCTACTAAGCTCTAGTAGCACTAGTCTCTATAGCATTAGAGTAGGTGCGAGGCCAGCTCACTCAGCTCGCTGCGCTCACCCTTGATCAGGTTAACGTGTGCGAAGAGCGTCTCGCCACGCATCTTATCAATCATATAGGCGAGACCATTGCTCTGGCTGTCTAGATAGAGCGAATCGATCTGCTCCACGTCACCGCAGAAGATCATCTTCGTCCCCTCACCAGCACGTGTGATGATCGTCTTGACCTCGTTCGGAGTTAGGTTTTGCGCCTCATCGACGATCACGATAGCGTCCGCCAGACTGCGACCACGCAGATAGGCCAGAGCCTCGATGATGAGCTTATTGTCCTGCTGTAGCTTCTCCAGCTGCGCCTGCTGCTTACCGCCCTTAAACTGTGACTTGATCACATTCAGGTTGTCAAAGAGAGGCTGCATATAGGGACGTATCTTCTCCTGCTCCGTACCAGGCAGAGCACCGAGGTCCTTATTGGAGAGCGCCACGATAGGACGCGCCAGCATGATCTGTCCATAGCGATCTGCCTGATCGAGAGCAGCGGCGAGTGCTAGGAGCGTCTTACCTGTACCAGCCTTGCCCGAGAGTGCCACGAGGAGCACGTTGGGGTCCATCAGCACGTCAAAGGCAAAAGCTTGCTCCGCATTTCTCGGCGTGATGCCCATGTGGGTGAACTTATCTACCCGTCGCACCATCGCCTCAAAGGGATTGTAGCGCGCCAGCACACTGCTCTGGTCACTCTTGAGGACGAAGCACTCATTGGGTTGTATCTTGCTGCCAAACTCAAACTCGTCAAGTGCTACTCCCTGCTCACTGTCATAGAGACGATTGATAAGCTCTGCATCGATCCCCTCGAAGACTGGCTGAGCCTCCTCAAAGAGGTCGAAGGTCTGCACCTTATCGTTGAAGTAATCCTCGACAGGGATGCCGAGCGACTTAGCCTTCATACGGAGGTTGATGTCCTTGCTCACGAGGATCGTCTGCTCCCCCTCATTTTCTTCAGCGATGTGCAATGTGGCACTCAGGATCTTGTGGTCTGGGATGTTTTCCCCAAAGGCATGCGCCACACGCTCATGAGGCTTGTTGCCTAGATAGACGTAGAGACGTCCTCTCCCCTCTCCTAGGTCAGCACCATGCTCGAAGAAGTCAGCTTCCGTCAGCTCATCAAGCCTGCGAACGAAGGCACGTGCGTTGAAGTTGATCTGATCGGAGCCTTTCTTAAACTTGTCCAGCTCCTCGAGCACCACGATGGGGAGATAGATGTCGTTGTCCTCAAACTTGTCGATGCACTCATAGTCGTGCAGGATGACGTTGGTGTCTAGGACAAAGTTCTTACTGTGCGATACTCTTGTAGCCTTGCCCTTAGCACTGGAGCGGGGCGTCGTCTTAGAGTGACTCTTGTTGGTAGTCTTCTTTCGCTCTGTAGTAGCAGAGGAGGTCTTCTTTTGAGCTGTTGGCATATTGGTCTGTTTTTCTAGTTCATATTCGCAAGTTTATCTCTTGCTCGTCCCAAAGTTAGCTATTTTGCTTCAAACGGCCAGCATCTAGGAGAGAGAATCTTTTGTGCCGATAGGCGGGCTCTTACTGAGAATGCGAGCCTAAGATGTCGCTGGTTTGAAATATATTTGGTAAGTTTGTACTATCGAATAGGAACCAATCTAACAACAGAATATTCTATGGCAACTTTATCACCCGAACTAATACAACAAGCACAAGAGCGTGCCAAGCAGTGGCTCGCACCTGCCTTCGACAGTGAGACACGTCAGCAAGTAGAGGCTCTCCTCTCCGCTGAGGACAAGACGCCTCTCGTGGAGGCTTTCTACCAAGTACTAGAGTTTGGCACGGGCGGTCTGCGTGGCATCATGGGCGCTGGCACCAATCGTATGAACAAATACACCGTCGGCATGGCTACCCAGGGACTGGCTAACTACCTCCTGCAGTGCTTCGCTGGCGAAGAGATCTCTGTAGCTATCGGCTACGACGGGCGCAACAACAGCCCCTTCTTCGCGCAGACGACGGCCGACGTGCTCACGGCAAACGGCATCAAGGTCTACCTCTACGATGCGCTCCGCCCCACCCCGATGGTCTCCTATGCGATCCGTCAGCTGGGTTGTAAGAGTGGCGTCATGGTGACCGCCTCGCACAACCCCAAGGAGTACAACGGCTATAAGGTCTTCTGGAGCGACGGTGCTCAGATCATCGCTCCGCACGACAAGGCAATCGTCAATGAGGTGAAGAGTATCACGGACATTGACCAAGTGAAGTGGCAGGGCAATCCAGCACTCGTCGAGATGATCGGTGCCGAGATAGACGACCGCTTCATCCATGACGTCTGTACCCTATCGCTCTCGCCTGAGTCGGTAGAGCGTCATCGTGATATGGGGATCGTCTACACACCCATTCATGGTACTGGCGTGCGTATCGTACCTCGTGCGCTAGAGGCTTTTGGCTTTAAGAACATCATCCATGTACCTGAGCAAGATGTGATCGATGGCAACTTCCCAACGGTCGTCTCACCGAATCCCGAGGAGCCGGCAGCTATGAAGCTCGCCATAGAGCGTGCCGAAGCAACGGGCGCTGACCTAGTCCTAGCGAGTGACCCTGACGGTGACCGCATCGGTGTCGCTGTACGCAACGAGCAGGGCGAGATGCACCTGATCAATGGTAACCAGATCTGCGCCCTCCTGACCTACTATACGATAGCTCGCCGCAAGGAGCTGGGCGACCTACGTCCCGATGACTTTGTGGTCAAAA
Source organism: uncultured Porphyromonas sp. (assembly GCF_902489635.1). Taxonomy (GTDB): domain Bacteria; phylum Bacteroidota; class Bacteroidia; order Bacteroidales; family Porphyromonadaceae; genus Porphyromonas. The sequence continues at coordinate 37,702 of NZ_CABUAN010000007.1, forward strand.
CGATTGTGACTACGGAGCTAATCCCCGCCATTGCCAAGGACTACGGAGTGGACTATATGGACTGCTACACAGGCTTCAAGTGGATCGCCAACGAGATCCGTGAGCAGGAGGGCAAGCGTCGCTATATAGGTGGTGGAGAGGAGAGCTACGGCTACCTCTGGGAGACTTTCGTACGAGACAAGAGTTCGGTGTCGGCTTGCGCTATCTTTGCAGAGCTGACGGCGTGGGCTCTGGACAAGGGCTTGACCATTGATATGCTCCTGGAGAAGATCTACTACGAACATGGCTACTTCCTCGAGCAGGGCATCAGCGTAGTGCGCAAGGGCATCAAGGGTGCTCAGGAGATTAGCCAGATGATGGTCGACTACCGCTCCAACCCGATGAAGGAGCTAGCGGGCAGCCCCGTGGTGAAGATCCTAGACTATCAGTCGCTCGAGGGTAAGTGCCTCAAGAGTGGCGAGACCTTCCCGATCAAGATGCCTGCGACCAGCAATGTGCTACAGTACCACACGGCCGATGGAACAGTTCTCTCGATACGTCCCTCAGGCACGGAGCCTAAGATCAAGTACTACATCGGTGTCACCTACAAGCGTGGCTCCGATCCCGCTTGCGACCATCCTGAGCAGCTACTCCGCGACCGCATCAAGGCAATACGTGAGCAGCTAAGCATCTAAGAGCTGGTATACATTATATATATGGTTACAGACGACATCTACCAGCTCATCTCTGATCATCAGATCGCCGCAGCTGTCAAGCTACTAGGCGAGCAGATGCAGTCTCATGTGCGTATCCCCGTGGAGCAGCGTGACCGCTACCACTCGGCCAAGCGCATCCTAGAGACGATGCTACACTATCTAGAGTCTCCGATACAAGACCCAGAGCTGGTGACTAACTACAGCTACCTGCTCCGGACGCTCTACGAGGTGACCGATGCGCTACGAGATACCGAGTGGCTGGCCCAATCGCCCCAGTACGAAAAGCAAGCGAACTACTACTCCCTACTGCTGGACAACGGAGGACTTGCAATGGTTGTCGAGCAACTGACCCTCCAGTCCAATCTGGCCACAGTAGATCGTCCACGTTACGATGAACTGGTCAAGCGCCTCACGATGGGGCTGCTCTACACACAGGAGTGGAGCGACGAGGTAGCCTCTGCGATAAACCAGCTCGACGACTACATACAGCAGGCGGCACTCACAGCTGTCACCCTAGCTTTGCTACGCACGTGGCACTGGGGCAAGCTCTGCTGGCTACTCGCTAAACTGATGGAAACACGAGGCGAGCAGACGATGGTGCGCATTCGTGCCGTCGTCGGGGTGCTACTCGTCGGCGAACTATACAATAGCCGTCTAGCACTCTACGAGGAGCAGCTCCCCTACACGCTCCAGCAGATCGGAGAGGCAATCACCCTCGAGGAGTATGATATGATCTGGAGCCACCGCCTCCGCATGAAGTACACGCCACAAGTGGTGGAGTATGTGCAGAAGCTCTTCGGACGCTTTAACAGTCCTGAGTTTCAGCAACGCTTTCAGGAGATTATCTCCTCGACAGGCGATAGCTCCGAGCCAGCCACCTTCGAGAGTGTCTTCGGTGATGAGGAGGAGCTACTACCCCTCGTGGACGATGTACAGGATGGGTACGAAGCTCTGAAGCGTCTTGTAGCGCGAGGCTTCGATGTCAACGCCTTTGCGACTAACTCGCTCCTGCAGGGTCCTTTCTTTGAAGATGAGACGCACTGGCTTATCCCGTTTGACCTGCAGCACAGTTCGCTAGCGGCTGTGATGGCTCAGTTTAGCAATGAGTACCAGCTCGGCGAGGATCAGATCATGACGCTACTGCAGGAGTCCATCTTCCAGCAGGTCGACATAGACTTCTACGGCTCTATCTTTAGGATTAGCCAACTGCCTGGTCAGGTGCTACAAGGCATCTCGCAGGGCGTCCTAGCTATGGAGAATGTGATCAATCGCACCCCATACATCCGCCCACAAGAGCGACGAACGCTAGAGGCGGACGACTATACGAAAGCACTGCAAGGGTACATCTGTCAGCTGGCACGCATCTTCGCCTCTATTGAGGCAAAGGTAGCTGCTAGGACTCCCTTTAAGATTCTCTTTGGTCAGCCTAATCCCTTTGCACAGGCTCAGTCGGAAAAGCTCTGCGACAAGCATCTTGACCTACTGCGCGCTTACTGCGTTCAGACGAAAGAGTATGCTGGCGAGCAAGCGACGATACAGGTGCAGCTGGGACGCACCTCAGATCCTGAGACTCGTGCCCAGCTTATGTACCGCCTCGCACAGACCTACTACGAGGAGCAGAAGTACATGCAGGCTTACTTCGTCATGCAGCAGATTCCTCAGCAGCTACTCTCGGGAGACACGAGTCCCCTCTTTATCGCACAGATCCTCTACCGCATGGAGCAGCCGATGCTCGCCATCTCACTACTAGAGCAGGTGCGCCAGCAGGCAGAGCCTGAGAAGCCTTCGCTCGCTATCTCACGACTACTCGGCGTGCTCTATGTGAAGCTCCGCACTTACGACAAGGCACTCCCGCTGTTGTTACAGTGCGAGTTTGAGGATGAGCACCCCGATACGCTCTATCCGCTCATCGCTTGGTGCCTCATGATGACACAGCGCTGGGAGGAGGCAAAGGCTTACGCCAGTCGCCCCGTCACCTCGTACGATCAGCTGGACAAAGACTCTCTCGAGCTTCACTACAAAGAGTTTGTGCCCCTACTACCGGTACTTCTTACGCTCATCGGTGGAGATCTACAGGGCACCCTACAAGCTCTAGGTAAGCTACTAGCATCGGCTGACGAACAGCAACAGAAGAAACTTATCTCTGCCTACGGGGAGTGCGTGTACGACCTGATGCAGCTAGGCGTGCCGAGTCATCTGCTGGTGCTAATACATACCTGGCTCCATCAGCGTGTAAACACTTTCTAAGTTCATTCATACAGACCAATTACATACTTCTATTCATGACAAACATTCATCAGTTCGACTTCTCTGGTCTCCGCGCACTCGTTCGTGTAGACTTCAACGTCCCCTTTGACGATAAAGGGCAGATCTCTGACGACACCCGCATGCGTGCCGCCCTGCCTACGCTACGCAAGATCCTATCCGATGGCGGCAGTGTCATCATCGCTACGCACCTCGGTCGCCCCAAGGGTCGTGATCCCAAGCTCTCTACCGCACTCATCGTACCGCATCTCAAGGAGCTCACCCACGTACCGGTCATCCACTGCCCCGTGAGCCGTGGTGCACAGGCACAGAAGATGGCGCAGGCACTCCAGCCGGGCGAGATACTAGTTCTGGAAAACGTACGCTTCGAGGAGGAAGAGCAAGGCAAACTCAACAACCCCGATCAATACACCAACGAGAAGGACCTCAAAGCTGCTAAGGCTGATCTCAAGGAGCGTCAGAAAGCTTACGCCGAGGAGATGGCTACGCTAGCAGATGTCTACGTCAACGATGCTTTTGGTGCAGCACACCGAGCACACGCTACGACGGCTCTCATTGCTCAGTACTTTGCCGCAGACAAGAAGATGTTTGGCATGCTCATGCTACAAGAGGTTGAGGCTGTGCAGCGTGTCCTACATGGTGCTAAGCACCCCTTTACCGCTATCTTAGGAGGCTCTAAGGTCTCTTCCAAGATCGACATCATCCTTAACTTGATGGACAAGGTGGACAACCTCATCATCGGGGGCGGTATGGCCTACACCTTTGTCAAGGCGCAGGGCGGCGAGATCGGTCGCTCCCTCTGTGAGGAGGACAAGATTGACGTGGCACGAGACATCATGGAGCGCGCTAAGGCTAAGGGCGTGCGACTCCTCCTACCCGTAGATACGGTTGCCACGTGCGACTTTGCCAACGATGCCCTTGCCGAGACCTACCCGACCAACCAGATCCCTGCCGACCGTATGGGTATGGACATCGGTGCTCAGGCTTGTGCCGACTATCGTGAGGTCATCCTGACTAGCAAGACGATCCTGTGGAATGGACCTGCGGGAGTCTTTGAGTTTGACAACTTCGCTCGTGGCTCCGAGGCTATCGCTCAGGCAGTTGCTGAGGCTACACGACAGGGTGCCTACTCGCTCGTTGGTGGCGGGGATAGTGTCGCCTGCATCAACAAGCTCGGTCTAGGCGACGAAGTATCTTACGTATCCACTGGTGGAGGTGCGCTCCTAGAGGCTATCGAGGGGAAAGCTCTCCCAGGTATCGTAGCCATCGATCCCAACTATGGCAAGTAGTTCAGAGGGTGGCTCCTCCGCTACCCCACTCGTCTCGCTCGTCCGCATGACGCGGTGCGATCTCTGCAATGAGACGCACCTGAGCCATCTGCCTGCGCTCAGAAAGCTCTACGAGGAGGCCTTCCCCCGCAGTGAGCGTCGCCCTTGGAATGACCTAGAGCAGCTCATCGGGGAGCAAGGTGCTTACCACTTCTTCCTCTTAGAGTATCCCGAGCTAGGGGTCGTGGGCTTCGTCACGCTGTGGCACTTCGACGACTTCTACTACGGAGAGCACTTTGCCATCCTGCCACAGCTGCGCAACCATCGTCTAGGCGAGCAAACACTGCACACGGTCAAGGAGTACATCGGGCGCGAACCCCTTTACTTCGAGGTAGAGCCCGAGACACTCTCCGAGATAGCTGGGCGACGCATCAACTACTACGAGCGCAACGGCTTTCAAGTGGTCAAGCGGGACTACCTACAGCCCCCGTATCACCGTGAGGAGCAGGGCGTACCGCTCTACATCATGTCGTCCGAGCTAGGCGAGAAAGACTTCATCGAGCGGGTCTGCCAGACACTCGTCGATCGAGTCTACCCGCACTTCTAGACACGACATCCCCCATCAACGTAAGAGGAGACGGCCACACGAGTTGGTCGTCTCCTCTTTTTCTTGTCTCTTTGATACTCAGTTTCCCTTGGAACTGAAAAGTTCCTCCCTTGGAACTAAAAAGTTCCAAGAGGGGAACTATTTTTGGAACTCGTATGTACTACACAGCCAGCACGATACAAAGAGATCCCAAGTCCGCTCCTCAGCTTTCGCCAATGGGGGGCAGTAAGAGCTGCAGGGCTAAGTTGCCTTTGCCTAGCTCTCTACCCGCTGCAGGTCACAAGCGGTGCGGTAGTAGCCTGGCACATCGTACAGTTCGTCAGGCGTGCCAGAGGCAGCGACCGTGCCCCCAGAGAGTACTACGATGCGGTCCGCATTGCGTATCGTGCGCATACGGTGGGCAATGATCAGCACCGTCTTATCCGTCGTAAGCTGTGAGAGAGCCCGCTGTATATGCGTCTCGCTCTCCGCATCTTGGCTCGCAGTCGCCTCATCGAGAATGATGATCGGAGCATTCTTGAGGATAGCTCGAGCTATCGATATGCGCTGACGCTCACCGCCAGAGAGGCGACTACCATTCTCCCCTATCTGCGTCTGGTACCCCTCGGGCAACCGCGCTACAAAGTCGTCACACTGTGCCAGCCGAGCTGCCTCGAGGACCTCGGCATCTGTCGCCTCTTTGCGTCCGACGCGAATGTTTTCCATCACCGTATTATTAAAGAGTACCACATCTTGGAAGACGATGGCGTAGTACTTGAGGAGTGTCTCCGGGTCGACTGCTGTTAAGTCTTCGTCCCCGAGCGATACGACCCCACTCTGACAGTCCCAGAAGCGGGAGGCCAGTCGTGCACAGGTACTCTTGCCCCCGCCGCTCGGACCAACGAGAGCCGTCACCTGGCCCTGCTTGGCGGTAAAGGAGACATGACTCAGCACCTGCGCACCCTCATTGTAGGAAAAGGATACATCCTCAAACGTTAGGTCGAAGCTCTTAGGCGCAAAGTCCGTCCGCCCCTCCTGCGTCGGCATATTGTAGATCTCATTCATACGATCTATCCGCACAGAGGCAAAGAGCGTTACGAGTGCATTCGTCATCAGCATAGTCAGTGGTGTATAGACCGACACAGAGATGAGCAGGAAGAAGAGGAGAATGCCGAGCGACAGCCCTCCCGCTAGGTAAAGGTGGCTCCCCACGATGACTAGCGTCGGTATCGCCAGCTGTAGCAAAGAGCGTAGTCCATTGACCACGACGGAGCTAGCTAACTCGGTGTTAAAGCAAGTGCGCTCATGACTCGCCAAGACGGCATCCAGCTCTGCCATATAGAGCGTTTCGCCACCGTATGCCTTGATCGTCTGATGTAGCTGTAGCCCCTCCTCGACCTTTTCGCTCACAGAGAGCTGCGACTTGGATGCCTTGACGAAGGAGCGCTTTTGCGAAGCCAGACATCCCCATAGGATCAGAAGCGACACGGGTGCTGCCCAAAAGAGTGCCAAGGCTAACCGCCAATCTAAGAAAGCTAATCCACATCCCGCCAAGATGAGGACGATAAAGGAAGCTACCATCTGTGGCAGAGTATGCGAATATGCGTTTTCAAGAAATGAGACATCAGACATCACACGACTTGTCAGATCGCTCGCATCGTGGCGGTCGAAGAAAGAGAGCGGTAGTCGTCTCATCTTCTCCGCTAGTCGTATGCGCATCGTAGCACTCTCGCTGTAGACAGCTAGGAAAGTGCTGTTGTACTGTCTGCGAGTGATGACATACATACCTATTATAGATAAGAGTGCAATCCCTACCAGTGCCCAGAGGGTGAGGTCTCTGCTCTCGCCAAATAGCTCCATCATTAGGAGGTAAACGAGCATCACGGGGAGCATGAAGGAGAGGTTTTGCACACCAGTCCAGAGACAAGCCGAGAGGAAGTTGTGCGCTCCTCTAGGCGAGAGCGCCATCTTGCGCTCCATCCAGTTGATTAGATTTAGATGCTTCATAGCTTATATAGTCCATTTGATAGATTCTTGATACTCTTGCCACATAGAGGCATAGAGTCCATTAGTACGAGCCAGTAGCTCCGTGTGGGAGCCTTGCTCTACGATGCGTCCCTGCTGCATCACCACAATAAGATCCGCATTGACCACCGAGGAGAGACGATGCGCTATCATCAGGACGGTCTTGTGCGCCATCAGACGATGCAGGCTCTCCTGGATCGCATGCTCACTCTCAGGATCGGCAAAGGAGGTAGCCTCGTCAAGGAGCAGTATAGGCGCATCCTTGAGGAAGGCTCTCGCCAGAGCTATCCGCTGCTGCTCTCCCCCACTGAGGTAGATACCCTTAGAGCCGATGACCGTGTCCAACCCGTGTGGCAGACTACGCACCAGCTCTAGGCAGTGCGCTTTGTCGAGAGCCGCATAGATCTCTTCGTCCGTAGCCTTAGCAGACCCATAGGCTACATTGTCACGGATGGACTTCTTAAAGAGCCTTTCACTCTGGAAGACGAAAGAGATGTGCCGTAGCACCTCCTCGACAGCGACCTGACTTATATCTTCTCCACCGATAGTAATACGCCCTGTCTCTACATCCCAAAAGCGAGCCACGAGACGAGCCAGCGTTGTCTTGCCACTACCGCTAGCTCCTACGAGAGCCACACAAGCGCCCTCAGGAATTGTGAGCGTCACATCACTCACTGCCAGAGGAGCCTCTGGAGTATATCTAAAGGATACCCCCTCCAGCTGGATCGTATGACTAGAAAGCTTGAGAGGCGTACTGTCCTTTGCCCCCAAAGAGGCATCGCAGAGGGCATCCAGCCTATCCAAAGCCTGCACAGCCTCACGCTTACCACTGACCACATACATGAGCCGCATCGTACACTCACCGATGAAGGGCGTCACAAGGATAAAGAAGACCAAGCTGCTCACCACACCGACCATATCTTCGCCTCGGCTCAAGAGATAATAGGCAAAGGGTACCAAGATAAAGGCATAGCCAAAGGAAGCTACCGTGTAGATGCTAAACATACGCCGACAACTACGGGCATAGACCTTCGCCCACTTAGCATAGTCCAGTAGCGTCTGGTGAAAAGCATTGAAGGAGTAGATCGACTGCTGAAAAGCTTTCACCACGGGCATACCACGCACATACTCGACCGCCTCGCTGCTCATCCTTTGCTGGTGATTCATATAGGCACCCATACTCTCACGGTACGCTTTGTTGGTCATCATCGAGCCCATCGCTAGGAGCTGTATCAAGATTGGTATGAGACAGAGCAGAGCCATGCGCCACTCCAGGACAAACATCATCACGCAGAGCGTCGCAAAGCAGACCAGCGTCCCAACGAGGTCTGGCAACTGGTGAGCGCAGAAAGTGTGGGTCAGGCCAACATTGTCGTCGATGACGTTCTTGAGCTTGCCTAGATCCTGCTGATCAAAGAAGCCCATGGGCATCTCCAACATACGCCTCATAGCATCCCCTCGCAGAGTCCGCTCTACCCTAAAGGCTGCCACATGCGTCAGCATCAACGCCACCCCATAGAGGAGTATATAGAGCAGTCCCGCCCCGACTGCCCACCAAGCCCATCGCGTGATGGCACCTGAGTCCACAGAGCCACCGAGCAACTCCCGCAGGATAAGCCAAATAAAGATGAATGGCACCAGTGCCACCACGTGCGCCACAGCAGAGCAGACCAGCCCTAGATAAGCTAGCGGTCGCTTGCTCCCCATGGAGCGTCCTAGGCGTCCCAATGCGCCTAGGGATTGATTGTTTGATTGTCTCATATTGATCTGTTGTTATATACTTGGAGCCGTTTTGCGTAAATAGGCCCTATGCGCAAGAGCATTCAGCGAGGAGGTGAAAAAGCATCGCCCTATGGACACCCTTACACCGTGCAAAGGTAGAGCGTAATCCTTAAAACAGCAATACCAAATAGTCGGTAATCTGTTGTATATCAAAACGATGTGAACGTTCAGCATCTATCGTTCGAAGCTTGTACTGTCTCCTTCCTTCGACTGGTTAAATTCTGAATACTATAGGTAGATAGATGCGCTCAGAGACTGGTTTCTCACGAGGAAATTGAAGTTCTCCAGGGAGCAATCGGCAAATTCCTCGGAACTTTCATTTCATTCTTCCGAAGTTTCATTTCATTCTTCCGATCTATTTCGGCTTTTCTCGGTAGAGATTTGAGATTTCCTGGTGAGTTAGTTGGCAAATAGTTCGTATGCCCCCGAAGTTGTCGCTACAATGTGTCAGCTCCAGATGGCTTCTTTCCAGCACCCCAAGTAGGAATGGAGGGACTTGACTCAGCTTTTTAGATTTTGGTGTGCTGAGGGCTTGCTTCATTGGGAAATTAGGCGTAACTTTGTGGTACATATCCGATAATCCTAATCATTAAATCAAATGAAGACAAGTGAGATCATTGCCCAGCTAGAGGCAAAGCATCCCGGCGAGCCGGAGTTCATCCAGGCTGTCCGTGAGGTCCTCCTTTCTATCGAGGACATTTACAACCAGCATCCAGAGTTTGAGAAGAACAAGATCGTCGAGCGCCTCGTCGAGCCTGACCGTATCTTCACCTTCCGTATCCCCTGGGTGGACGACAAGGGTGAGGTTCAGATCAACCTCGGTTACCGCGTACAGTTCAACAACGCCATTGGCCCGTACAAGGGTGGTACGCGTTTTCACCACACGGTGAACCTCTCTACCCTGAAGTTCCTCGGCTTCGAGCAAACCTTCAAGAACGCCCTCTCTACACTTCCTATGGGTGGTGGTAAGGGTGGCTCTGACTTCTCTCCAAAGGGTAAGAGCGAGCGCGAGATCATGCGCTTCTGCCAGGCTTATGTCACAGAGCTCTACAAGTACATTGGCCCGGACATGGACATCCCTGCAGGCGACGTAGGTGTAGGTGGTCGTGAGGTAGGCTTTATGTACGGTATGTACAAGAAGCTCACCCGTGAGTGCACTGGTACCTTCACAGGTAAGGGTCATGAGTTCGGTGGTTCACGCCTCCGTCCTGAGTCTACTGGCTACGGTGCTATCTATATGGTCAATGATATCTGCAAGCAGCACAACATCGACTTCAAGGGCAAGACGGTTGCTGTATCAGGCTTCGGCAACGTTGCTTGGGGTGCTACCATGAAGGCTACTGAGCTAGGTGCTAAGGTTGTCTGCATCTCTGGTCCTGATGGTTACATCTACGATGAGAACGGTGTCAGCACACAGGAGAAGTTTGACTACATGTGCGAGCTCCGCAACAGTGGTAACGACGTCGTAGAGCCATACGCTAAGAAGTTTGGCGCACAGTTCTTCGCAGGCAAGAAGCCCTGGGAGCACAAGGTAGACATCGCTCTCCCCTGCGCTATCCAGAATGAGCTCAACCTCGAGGACGCTAAGAAGCTTGTCGCAAACGGCGTAACCATCGTTGCTGAGGTTTCTAACATGGGTTGTACAGCAGAGGCTGCTGAGTACTTCGTAGAGAAGCGTCTCATCTTCGCTCCTGGTAAGGCTGTCAACTGCGGTGGTGTCTCCTGCTCTTGCCTAGAGATGTCACAGAACGCAGCTCACATCTACTGGTCTGAGGCTGAGGTAGACGAGCGTCTACACCAGATCATGAAGGACATCCACACTCAGTGCGTAGAGTATGGTAAGGAGCCAGACGGCTACATCAACTACGTCAAGGGTGCTAACATTGCCGGCTTCATGAAGGTCGCTAAGGCAATGGTTGGTCAGGGCGTCTGCTAAACAGATATACAGCACAATAGCCTAGCTACACACGTATGCGTGTCAGCTAGGCTATAGCTTATACCTTATTTGTTTGCCTTTTCATTAGAGAGGGTCGCTACTCATACGAATAGCGACCCTCTTTCTATCTTATGTCTACGGTCTTATCACCAGCGGATCGGCTCGTAGCCGTATCGCTGTAGATAGGCATTGGCCTTAGAAAAATGCCGGCAGCCGAAGAAGCCTCGATGAGCTGACAGAGGACTAGGATGAGGCGCCTCGAGGATGAGGTGCTTCTGGCGGTCTATCAGTGCCCGCTTACAGCGCGCATAGTTGCCCCACAGCATGAAGACGAGGTGCTCTCTCTGGCTACTCAAGAGCGAGATGACCTCATCGGTGAAGGTCTCCCACCCGCGTCCCTGATGCGAGCCAGCTTCGTGTGCCACGACCGTGAGCGTAGCATTGAGCAAGAGGACTCCCTGACTGCACCAGGGCGTCAGATGCCCGCCGACGATCTGCGACGGATGCCCTAAGTCGGAGGCAATCTCGGTCAGTATGTTGCGCAGGCTGGGTGGCACCTCGACACCCTCTGGCACAGAGAAGGCTAGCCCCTCGGCCTGCCCCACTCCGTGGTAAGGATCTTGCCCGAGAATGACGACTCGCACATCTTCGAAGGGACAAAGGTCAAAAGCTCGAAAGATCTGTCCCCCAGGTGGGTAGATCCTCTTCGTCTGGTACTCCGAACGCACAAAAGAGGTCAAGGTCTCAAAGTAAAACTTCTCGAACTCCTCCTCCAGCACCCGATGCCAGCTAGGCTCTATGCGGACATTCATACGATACGGCTTAATAGTTTTATCAAAAAGCTAAGCGAGCCTCCTCTGAGCAACGATACTGGTGTCGCTACTAGAGAAGACTCGCATATAATGATTGGTAAGCTACGACTACTTGCCCCAGCGCTTGATGACAGCCTCCTGAAGCATCTCTCTAAACTTAGGATGTGCGATGCCGATGAGTGCCTCAGCGCGCTCACGAGCCGTCTTACCACGCAGACGCGCTACACCATACTCCGTGACGACATAGTCCACGTCGTTGCGTCCAGTCGTGATGGCTGCGCCCTCGGCTAGGATCGGCACGATACGGCTGATCTCGCCGCCCTTGGCAGTAGAGGCGAAGGCAAGGATACTGCGACCGCCCTTGGAGCGTCTGGCACCACGCATGAAGTCCACCTGACCGCCAGAGCCACTCAGCATGCTGTATCCGATGCTCTCAGCATTGACCTGACCGAGCAGATCGATCTCTAGACAAGAATTGATCGAGACCATGTTGTCGATGCTAGCCACGACAAAAGGATCATTCGTATAGCTCACAGGATACATCTCGACCTCCTCATTGTGATCGAAGAAGTCGTACAGCTCCTTCGTACCCATCGCAAAGGCTGTGACCACCTTGTTGGGGTTGCGCGTCTTACGCTTGCCTGTAATGACCCCTTGACGCATCAGCTTCATAACACCATCGGTGATCATCTCCGAGTGGATGCCTAGATCCTTGCGATCGGCGAGGTTGCTTAGGACTGCATCGGGAATAGCGCCGATACCGAGCTGGAGCGTATCGCCATCCTTGATCATCGAAGCACAGATCTCACCGATCTTGCGCTCGATCTCACCAGGCACAGCGGGGGGTACCTCAGGTACAGCTGTGTTCACCTCGATGATATGATCCAGTTTCGTCACATGGATCAGGTTGTCGCCACCGATGAAGGGAAGCTGATCATTGACCTCTGCGATCACGACACGAGCAGCCTCTGCAGCTGGCTTGGTGTAGTCGCACGAGAGACTGAAGGAGCAGTAGCCCTCTTCATTAGGTCTGGTCAACTGAACGATAGCTACGTCTACAGGGTAGAAGCCATCAGTAAAGAGCCCTGGCACCTCATGGAAGTGGCAGGGGAAGAAGTCTACCAACCCCGCACGGCACGCCTTGCGAGCATTGGCCTCGAGGAAGTTGATCTTGAGGTTGAAGTGATGTGCTATCTCTGGCGTAAACTGGTACCCAGCACCATAATACAGGACGTGAAAGATATTACCTGTGGGTAGCTCAGCGACATGCTCCATCATACTCTTGAGGATTGTATCTGGGGCAGCAGCCGCATGACCTATGACAATGTTACACCCCTCTGTGAGCTCCTTCTTGAGTGCCGCTAGGGGGGTGGTCAGGTGAGATTGATAATAGGACTTCCAGTCCTGATTCTTTTGCATAGTGTGCCTTGCTTATCTGTTATTTGAAATGATGTATATACTTAACCCTTGGAGGCGCAGCCCCGCTCATCTTGAACTTAGAGCGAGGAGCGCATCAAACTTTATCGGATACAAAGATACACATTATTAAGGAAGCGACTTACTCGTAAGCCAGCTCCAGGATCTGTCGTACGATCTCAGGTGTCATATTCTGATGCTCACCGAGCACGGTGCCACGCTCCGTAAAGCGACGCACCACCTCATCGATCACCTCGTGAGGCACCTCCGCATCGCGCAGCGTAACCGAGAGGCCGAGCTTGGCAAAGAACTGCTTCGTCGCTTCGATAGCTGCCGTGACAGCGTGCTCCTCGCCTTGGCACGCCTGAGGGGTCAAGCCCCAGATCCGAGCCGCATACTGCAGGAGCTTGTCCTGCTTGCCCAGATGGCGCATCACCTGTAGCGTGGCGGGGAGAATGATCGCGAGCGTGTGTCCGTGCGTCAGTCCCGTCAGGGCGGTCACCTCATGACCTATATAGTGCGTACTCCAGTCTTGGTCCACGCCCCACGAGAGGTAGCCATTGAGCCCGACAGTAGCGCAGAGCATGAACTCACCCATCAGGTCGACATCCTGATGGTTGTGCGTCAGCCCTGGGGCGATCTCAATGAGCGTGTGTAGCACTCCCTCGGCCATACGATCCATCAGGAGCGGACTGCGCATCGTCGTCATGTACTGCTCCATAACATGGACGAAGGTATCGGCTATACCACACGCTACCTGATAAGGCGGTAGAGAGGTCGGTACACGAGGATCGAGGATGGAGAATTGTGGGTGCTTGCTTGAGAACGAATACTTCTCCTGCGTCTCACGACAAGAGATGACTCCACCACTATTCATCTCCGATCCCGTAGCGGGGATCGTGAGCACGACACCAAGCGGTAGATGCTCGCCCCGATGCTTGCCAGCACGGACTATATCCCAGGGGTCTTGGTCACTGCACATCGCAGCGATGATTAGCTTACTTGCGTCGATGACTGAGCCACCGCCTACGGCTAGGACAAAGTCGCAATGCTCCTGACGCCCCAGCTGGACAGCCTTACGAATCGTCTCGACCGTAGGATTGGACTCGATGCCCCAAAACTCGGTCACCGAGCGGCCCTCCAGTGCTTGGCACACAGCGTCGTAAACGCCATTGCGTCGTATACTACCACCGCCCATCACGAGGAGGATACGATAGTGTGGATCAATGAGCCGAGGAAGCTCAGCAATGCGTCCCTCGCCGAAGACAAGCTTCGTGGGATTGTAGTATGTGAAGGGTTGTATCATGCTTCTTGGTAGATTAAAGTGTGAATTAGAAGATAGGCTTCGTAGCCTTGCCAAGAGCAAAGATACGAGTTTAGTCCATTATCTTCAGGTAAAGCTGGTCGATGATGCCATCTGCGACACCAATCGTTGGTACGATCACCTGATCCGCATGTAGGGCCGCGACGACTCTGGTGAAAAGCTCACCCGCTGGGACAATCACATCGGAGCGGTCGGGCTTTAGATTAAAGCGGGTCATACGCTGTTCATCCGTCAGTGCCGCCAGCGTCTCGTAGATCTCTTGCAGCGCCTCAGCAGAGATGAAGCGGGTATCCGGCATGGAGGGGTCTGTCGTGCCGTTGATACGTGCGAGCCGATTGATGTTGCCACCCGTACCAACGATGGTCGCTGCTCCATACTGACTATACAGCTCCGAGAGATACTGGTCAAAAGCCTCGAATGTCGCATCTCGCACTACCCCACTCAGCATACGCACCGTGCCGATGTCAAAGGAGCGTGTGGCGACAGGCTCTCCTCCTACATAGAGGTTCAACTCCGTGCTACCTCCGCCCACATCCATAAAGAGGTAGTTACGATCTGTCGTGACGATACGATGTATCTTGCTCTGCGCCACGAGAGCCGCCTCCTCCTCTCCTGAGATCACCTCTATCTGTATACCCGTCTTACGTAGCACCTTGTCCACAATCTCATTAGCATTGCTCGCCTCGCGCATCGCTGAGGTAGCGCAGGCGCGGTAGTGAGCCACGTCGTAGATCTTCATCAGATGCTTGTAGACCTTCATAAGAGAGAGTATATCACGCTGCTTCCTCTTAGATATTTGTCCAGAGATAAAGGCGTCTTCGCCCAGTCGGAGTGGCACACGTAGGAGCTGCACCTTGCTGAGCGGTTGCTCGGAGAGATCGCTATTGACGCACTTGATGAGGAGCCGCACGGCATTCGAGCCGATGTCGATGGCGGCGAGGTTGAGCTTTCTCATATCTTCGTATCAGTGTCTATATCTTGCTGTAGGTAATAAGCGTAGAGGTCGGTCTGCGAGCGGTACCATGGCGTCGGAGCCTCCTCACGCCGAGGACGTCCGTCGTGACTGTTGACGTAGTGTCCCTGCGATACATCTTGCAGTCCGCACGCCACGATGTGATGCAGGTCTCGCTGTATCTCCTTATCGTAGACAGGAGCCACCACCTCGATACGACGATCCAAGTTGCGCTGCATCCAGTCCGCTGAGCCGATGAAGTAGAGCGGATCGTCATTATTGCAAAAGATAAATATGCGCGAATGCTCCAGATAGCGGTCTATGATGCCGTAGACGCGAATGTTCTCGCTTACCCCCTTGACACCTGGCACCAGCGAACAGTTACCACGCACCAAGAGGTCAACGTCCACACCCGCCTGAGAGGCTGCGTAGAGACGCTTGATGAGAGCTGGGTCAACGATGTGATTCACCTTGACCATTATGTAGGCAGGCTTGCCAGCGAGCTTGTTTTTGATCTCCCGATTGATCAGAGCGGTAAAGCGACGACGCATATCATTTGGCGAAACCAGTAGCTCCTTAAAGTGGGTGTCTAGGTAAGGCTTCTCGATGTACTTAAAGACATCTGCCACCTCCCTCGCCACATTCTTATTAGCCGTCATCAGCATCACATCGGTGTAGACGCGGGCTGTACCCTCGTGCATATTGCCCGTACCGATGCAGGCTATATCGCCATGTCGGGTCGTGATATGGACCAGCTTGCTATGTATCTTCAGCGTCTCAGGACCAAAGAGCACATTGATGCCCGCCTCGATCATCTCTTTAGCCCAGGCTATGTTGCTCTCCTCATCAAAGCGCGCCAGCAGCTCCACGACGACCGTCACTTTCTTGCCATTCTTAGCCGCAGCGATCAGGGCGTTGATCACGTTCGAGTCCTTGGCAACACGATAGAGCGTACACTTAATCCCACGCACCTCATCGCTAATAGCTGCCTCACGCAGGAGACGCAGGAAGCGGTTGAAGCTGTGATAGGGGAAGTGCAAGTGCCGGTCTCGATGCAGCACCTGATCGATCATACTCTCCGTAAAGTCAATGCCATCACCTAGGATCGGCATCTGTGGCTCATTGCACAAGTCTTGGCGACCGCACTTAGGGAAGTCCATCAGATCACGCAGGTTGTGGTAACGCCCGCCCGCCACCTTGGCATCGTTGCTGTCTAGTCCTGCCTTGCGAAAGATCTTATTGCGCAGCGAGCCAGGCATATCGGCATCGTAGACCACACGGAGCATCTCACCCTTGCGACGGCGACGCAGACCCTTAGAGACACGCTGTACCACACCCACATCGACATCCTCCTCGCGAATGTCCATCTCCGCATCCTTGGTAAACTTGAAGGTGTAAGCCTCAAAGTCATTGCACCGCAAGCCCGCAAAGATATACTTAAGGTTGAAGCGGATCACATCATCGAGAAACATGATGCAGACCCTTCCCTCCTCGTCGTCAGCTATGCGGATAAATCGGCCGAACTTCTCTACCGGAGCCTTGATGATGCCGACGCTCTGACGCAGTGGTTTGTCGCTGCCCGGCTCCAGCTCTTTCATCTGCACCGCTAGGTAGATCGACTCCTCTATCTGATCTGCCGAAAAGTCCATCTTGCGCAGCGAGAGCGGATTAGTACTTGCACCCAGCTGCCTAATATAGAAGTCAAAGACCTGCTCCTCCTGTCGAGGCGTCAGCTCCCGCTCGTTGACCACTCGTATGCCCTCCTTAGCGAGATCATCCAGTGCCTGCTGAAAGTTCTCTTCAAAGGTCTCAGCATACTCCTTATTGAGCTTGTAAATCTTGCGCAGCGTCCGCTCCGCTTCTTTACGCTGCGGTGCTGACAGCTCCTCGTCCTCTGCGATACGCCGTAGCGAAGCCACACGCACACGAAAGAACTCGTCCAGGTTGTTTGAGTAGATGCCCAAGAAGTTCAGGCGCTCCATCAGCGGGACATCCTCTCGGGCACTCTCTAGGAGGATGCGCCGATTGAAGGACATCCAGCTTACATCTCGATCTATGTAAGGGAATTTGTTCACTTTGCGTTTTGTTGTTTTGCCCATAAGTTGCGATACAATGGTATTTGGGCAAATGTACCACTTGTATGTTGAGGTTCTGTTAAGAAAGCGTGTATACCCCCCGCTCTAGTCACGGCGGAAGATATCTCGTGTGTAGACCCGCTCAGCGACATCGTCGAGATCCGCATGGTAGCGGTTCGTAATGATCGCCTGAGAGCGAGCCTTAAAGGTCGCTAAGTCGTTCTCCACAAGGCTCCCGAAGAAGGTCGTATGATGCGCCAGCGTAGGCTCGTAGATAATCACCTTGGCCCCCTTAGCCTTGATGCGCTTCATCACCCCCTGGATTGAAGAGTGGCGGAAGTTGTCACTGTGGCTCTTCATCGTCAGGCGGTAGATGCCGATGACGCACTCACGCTCTTGCGTCGGGTCGTACTGATTCTCCTCCATATAACTATAGTAACCCGCCATCTTGAGGACCTGATCAGCGATGAAGTCCTTGCGCGTACGATTGCTCGCCACGATAGCGCCGATGATGTTTTGCGGCACAGCATCGTAGTTGGCGAGGAGCTGCTTCGTATCCTTAGGCAGGCAGTAGCCTCCATAGCCAAAGGAGGGATTGTTGTAGTGATCGCCAATGCGGGGATCTAGGCAAACGCCCTCGATGATGCTCTTGCTATCGAGATCCTTAAGCTCCGCATAGGTGTCCAGCTCGTTGAAGTAAGAGACACGCAGTGCCAGATAGGTATTGGCAAAAAGCTTGACCGCCTCAGCCTCCGTCGTACCCATCAGCAGCACAGGCATATCTTGGCGAATGGCTCCCTCACGTATCAACTCTGCGAAGCACTCTGCATGCTCCCGCTGATGCGCGCTCTGCTTGTCATACCCCACGATAATGCGCGAAGGGTAAAGGTTGTCGTAAAGCGCCTTGCTCTCACGAAGGAACTCTGGCGCAAAGAGGATATCGTCGTAGCCCATCAACTCGCGCAGGTGAGCCGTATAGCCCACAGGCACCGTCGACTTAATCACAATCGTCGCAGAGGGGTTGCAGGCACGTACGGCAGTGACCACCGCCTCGACGGCAGAGGTGTTGAAGAAGTTCTGCACCGAGTCATAGTTGGTCGGCGTGGCCACCACGACAAAGTCCGCCCCACGATAGGCCTTCTCGGCATCTAGCGTAGTGCGTAGCTGGAGCTGTCGTGTCGCCAGGTACTCCTCGAGGTAATCGTCCTGTATCGGTGACTTACGCTGATTGATCAGGTCTACCCGCTCGGGCAGGACGTCCACGCCAACGACCTCGTGGTGCTGTGCCAGAAGCACCGCCACCGAGAGTCCCACATAGCCCATGCCTGCGACTGCTATCTTCATACGTTGAGAGGTTACATTTTAGTGTTTGGACAAAAATACAACAATTCGTGGATAGCGGCTCATTACTCCCCTATCCTCAATGCCGCAAGTCGCTACAGGTCGCATCGTTATTCGTCTTGTCTTGCCACAACTGCCACCCTCCCGCTAATCTATCTCTGTGAGTCTCCATCAAGTAGTCGCCTCGTCTGCGACGATCGTATCGTGCTGAGTACATTATACATACGAGTTCCAAAAACGGCTCCCCTCTTGGAACTTTTTAGTTCCAACGGAGGAACTTTCGAGTTCCAACGGAGGAACTTTTCGGTTCCCAGGTAGGAGCTCAAGATTTCCAACGGTGAAAAATTAAATTTCCAACGCTGGAAAGTTTTTGGAAACTTGTGGGAGAGCCTCTCCGTTGATGTCGTTCCCTGAAAATGGTTGACTTATTTTTTGTTGAAACGGATGTCGGTTGACATCGTTTTTGTCGTCAAACTAGAATGAGTTGTCTTGACCTTTCAAAGATACTGATTTTAGTTGACTCTGGCAATTGGGGTAGTTTTTTCGTGGTATCGTACATTCCACCCGCTAATGCAATTTCTCAAGAATGATGTTTTTGATGACTTCATTGGGTGTCTTATAGTTTAGGTTTTTACGAGGTCTATTGTTTAGTAGGTTCTGGAAACGTCTAAGGTCTGCGTCAGTTAAGTCCTCGAAAGTAGAGGACTTAGGGATAAACTGGCGTAGCAGTTTGTTTAGGTACTCAATATGAGGCTTATCCCAGGATTGATAGGGGTGGGCAAAGTAGACGGGCGTTTTGAGAGACCTCTCTATGGTCTTAAACTTGGCAAACTCACTTCCATTGTCGGTTGTGATCGAGTGTAGCAGTCCCATCTTCTTGTAGTACCTCAGAGCTTTATTTACCTCTCTGGCAAGAGCTTTGGCATCCTTGCCATGCTCCAGAAGTCGTATGATAGTAAAGCCTGTAACACGCTCTACAAGCGTCAGGATTGCCCCCTTCTGCTCTTTGCCTATAATGGTATCCATCTCAAAATCTCCTACTCGTGCTTTCTCGTTAATGCACTTAGGACGAGTCTCTATGGACTTTCGCTTAGGCCAGTCTGTTTTTATTGGGACGGCAAGGCGTCGCTTGCGATAAGCTAGCCCATGCCTTGTGTGTTTGTAAAGCTTGCCTCCAGCTTTCTTGTCTTGATGCAGGAACTTGTAAATGGAGGTCTTACCGACCATCGGCTTACCCTCCAGCTTTCGCCTTCCAGCAATTTGCTCTGGAGACCATTTACGCTCTACAATGCATTGGACAATGTCAGCTTTCATAGCGTTCGTCAATTTAGCTCTTGCTTTGTTCTTCCAGTCTTGTCGCTCTTTGGCAAACATATGAGCCTGAGTAGGGCTATAGTTGCCAGCGGGTGTCAAGTTCCTCTTGATTTCTCTACAGATGGTGCTAGGGTGTACTCCTATAACCTCTGCGAGCCAGCTTCTTTCTTATCCTGCAATTAGGTTATCACACAAAATCTCGGATGATCCAAAATAAATAATATGTGCAATAAACTCTCAGATCAAGAACACTTTTTCCTTATTTCGTCATTGTGTCACCATAACGCCAAGGTGATCAAAAAACTAAGTTCTAATACATTCTATTTTAACAGCTAAATGACCTCCAAATTAATTTTACCGTCATCCTTAATGTCCTTGACTTTTACTTGTATACGCTGTTTATGTTTAAAATCGTAGATCTGCACTCCTTTCTTCTTCAAAACCGATTTGTGAACCAAACCTATGTGGTCGGATAAGAATTTCACAAATAGACCAAACGGCTTTATGTTTGTAACTACACCATCGTAGATACCTCCTATTTCAATCTTTGGGGGGGCTTGTATCACTTCACCCGTCAGAGCATTAAGGATTTTTCCTTCTTTAGTCTTTCCTTCGATTATGCAGCTTTCCTTATTGTAATGGATATGGGCAAATGTTCCTATTTTACGAAAAGAGCTATCAACAAGCAATTTACAACCATACGAATGTAAACAATAATACACCTCGTCATCAAGTTGTGCCACTTTGCGTATGCTTGTAGCTCCATACGTTTTTTTCAAAGGTATGTTTTCACAATGGCTCACTTTTTTGTAACGATATAGAACAATGTTCTCGAATACCATGTTTATATAATTAAATTTCGGGTAGAGCACACACTCTCCATCGAGTGTGTAAAGACCTTGCAATGTGAGCGTTAGTGTGTCCCAGTCACGTTCGTATTCCTCTATGCGTTCAACAAACACATACCCATCTTTCACGTAAGCGGCAGAGAGATAATTCGTTTTTCCCTTTCCTGACAAGTCATATAAAAGAATTTTGTTCTCATTTACGAGATTATGTTCTTTCGATAACAATAAGTAGTCGTTGAAGTACGAAACTTCTCCTTTTACGGTTTTGATGAATGCTCCTTCCGCTGAAATAATGTCGTGCCCGTTTCCGATAAAGACCCCATTGGGCAAGTGCTCCAAAGATTCGTATTTGCATGGAATGAGTTCTGTTCCATCTGCTGCGTCTATGCCATACAAACTAAAAGATAATGTTTTTTTTAGCTTGTTGGCATACTCATTCGTCACTTCCTTTACGCTGTTTCCGTTAATGTCTACTTTCCCCGAACGGTTGTATTCTTTCGCTTCAGCCACACCGTCTTCAGAGAAGATACCTATCTCACTGACATCGTTGAACCAAGGTAGAAACAGTGAGAAATCCGGATTCAGCCACACGTGATGATTGCAATAGTTATATTTTTCTTGTTCTACTATAAGTTCTATGATTCCGTCTTGCCGAATATTGATGTATGTTACGTTCCAAAATAGAGGGATCAACTCCCGCCCTTCAATATTGTATAAGGTGAAATAGCTAATCTCTTTGGTAGCACTGTTTTCTTTATTCTTTTCACAAACGATATATTTCCCCTCTGCATGAATCTCGTGAAACTCAAAGGGTACTACCACATCTATGCTACCGACAGAAGTTTTTCTGTATACTCCTTTTAGCTGATTAGTATTGGATTTGTAAGCATGCAGCCCCACGAAGAGATTGTCCATCAAAGCACATTCTTCGGTTATGCTATTGGAATTGAACGTTGTACCGCCTTCATAGTGAAGTACGCCTTCGGCATCTACGCGCCCCACCTTTCCGTCCAGTTCAAACTCCACTGGATAATCCTCGTCTCGAGTCGTGCGCATTTTGTATGAAACAGGAGTCAGCGGTCTGTTGTCGTATGCCACGCATTGCATACCATACCCATCAGGAGATACTATAATGAAGTTATCGAAAGCCGCATCTATGTTGTTGGCTATAATCTTCACCGGCAGCATCTTACTATCCTTTATCAAAGTCCAATTCTCCACCCACTTGTGCGCTATTATTTCCTGCTGCAAATGTTCACAACAAAAATACGTTCCGTTAAAGTGATATATGGTCTTGAATTGATGCTCTGTGTTCAATACGATGTTTCCGCTATAGTCGATAATACATTTGTATTCATCCTTATATGGTTCCTTAGATGCAGCAATCAGTTCACCTTTAGCCCCAGCTGCCAAGTATTTATAATCTGATAAGTGAGGGGTAATGTCATGCAAATTATACAAGCTGTACCGCTGTTCTTTTCGGGTAATTACGTAATCGGTTGAGACAGATACGATGGAATCAAACTGCGGAGTAAGCACTTCATGCCCCTCATTGTCGAATAGTCCGAACACAATGCACTTGGAAATATAATTCGCATACGCGAATCTCTCTTCCGTTGATTGCGTTTTATAGAAACCATAATCTGCAGGTATCACATTGTCAAATGCCAAGGGGACGACAATCTTGCCTTGAAGTGTCATTACTCCCATACCACCTTCGCATCTTACGAGAATGCAGTCCTCTGATATATATTCTATTTCACTATATTGTGGAGCAAGCATTTCAACACCCGATTTGTGCAGTCCTAAAAGTTTGTCTCCCTGCATCACGAGATTCACCTCACTGTCCATCTTACTATATATGTATCCATCTTGATGCAGCATATAGGCTCGGCCCTTTATGGTAATAGTCCCAGCTGCAATATCTACTTGTTCTATCTCTACGGTTTGTCGGTTTGGGAATACCAAGAACTTCATACATTGTCTATTACAATAGCCTCTTTTCTTGAAATGAAACGTGAGCAGATAAAATCCCCATCGCAGACTCTCAAGCTGATACTCATCTGTTGTAGACACCGTTTTTAGGATAGAGTTTGAACCCCATATCCGCCATTCCCTTTTAGAGGCAATAAGATAGATGTCATCAGCCAAGTGCTTGATGAAGCTGCAAACGCAAGGGATGACGAGACCTCCAGCACGATTGACCAGTCCCCATCGGCGAGCTTTCTTCACGTCGAACATCCCGAGCTGCATATTCCATTCTATTTCCGAATATATAGGTGCCGTCAACATTTGCGAATGATACATAAATCCCCATGAACCATTCTTCTCATACACACTCGCACGTTCATGATTCTCAATGATTTCCTGCTTTATTCTTTCTATGCGCACACACTCAGCTTGTTGCAGTTCCAATTCCCGTTGCTGTCGGTCCATTAGACCTTGCAACAGCTCTGCGCGCGAGCATTCCAGTTCCTCGAGACGAAGTTTCACGGGTGGATTTGCCTTATAGTAAATCTCGTCGGCATCTACATAGTAAGGTTTGAAGTCCTTTGTGTCATATTTCAGTTGCTCAAGCGAAATGTATTCTGCTTCCGAGAATTTACCGTCGGCATCCAGCCATTGACAACACAACACTAGTTCTCCGCGTTCACTCGACAGTGCCTGGGCTTTTTTGTCCAAGATGAAAACATTTCGCTTGTTGGCGTAATAAATGTCCTTGCACATCATGTTGTGCAGGTTTACATATTCCTTGTTATCGTCAAAATTGAACACCCATATGATGAAGTATCTATTCAGACGGTAGAATATGTCACGATCTACTACCACGCTCAAAAACGTGGTAGACAGCTGTAGTTCGAACACTAGATTCATTCCCTTATATTGCGCTTGCACGTCTGGTTTACGCCAGTTCATATAAGGCAATCGGCTGTTGATCCGTTTCTCTATCTGTACCCCATCGATACCCATTTCCCTGCTTTTCTCGCCTTGTAGCACATCGGCTATCAAGTGTTTCAATTTTTGATGACGCTTGCTCTCCTTCACCTTTCCATACTTTTTGATTTCAATTTCCTCCTTAGTGAGCTGCGTTGTGGTTTTGATGGGGCAATCTTCGCTATCATACAGATGCGAAAAATATGAAACAACGCCACGCTGGCACTTTCGTCCGCAGAGCTTGAGCATCTGATGACAGTAGGGACAAACCAAACGTGGCTTTCCCATTAAAATAGACTCTTCTAATGCTCGTCTCCAGTGCATCAGTTCATGTTCCGGCTTACTCAAAAATTCGTCGGCTTGGTATATTTGCTCCTTTTTTACGTCGAAGACTTGATTGATTGTGTATTCCATATCTAAGATATAAATGTATATTCTTTTCTCGTTCTTTGCCTATCATTGATAGATAGATTCGAGATGGCACGTCGAATTATTTGCAAATCTCACAAGTATCTCGATACGCACATGCCAGTGTCAAGTGCAACACTGTAGCAAATATAGAAAAAACTTCATAGGGAGTTAGCTCATTTCAGTTAAATCTTTCGCCCCACCTCTGGAACTACCTCCAAGAGAGGGCGCTTTTGTACGCCTCGTTTTGCGCTTACTACTGAGAATCGCACTTGACGTTCATAGTTTTCCCTTTTTATGCAGTGAAATTTGAATCTACCAGGAAATCTAGCATACCATCTTGAGTAGATTTTATATCCTTGCAGATATTGAATAGAGAGTTCTTTGAAGCACTGCAGAATGATGATAGGAAAAGAACCCTGCTCGTTTCCAACTCGTACCCCTTTTACCCTAAAACCTTCACTACTCTATTGATTATCTGAAATATACAAGCTTCTTAAATCTTTGACTGGCATACTGAGTGCCTCTGTCGGAGTGGTGGATGAGGTCGGAAGCGTCCTTTTTGGGGAGCCGCTTGAGGGCTTGCTTTAGTGCCTCGCAGGGGTATTCTGAGGCGAGACTGTCCCCTAGACTATAGCCCACAATCTCCTTCGTATAGTTATCCAAAATCAGGGATAAGAAGCAGAACTCAACGCTGTTGTCCCCTCGCTCCAAGGGGATGTAGGTGATGTCGCTGCTCCACACCTGATTGGGTTGATCGGGGATAAGCTCCCGAACGAGGTTGGGGTAGGTGGGCAGGTCGTGGCCAGAGTCCGTGGTGCGTGGAGCTTTGTAGCGCCTCGGTATGCGGACGTAAAGCTTGTGCTTGCGTATGTAGCTCACAAACTTGTCTCTGCCAACGGGATAACGGGTACCCCACTCCCTGCAATACTGCATCCAAAGCGATACGCCTCCGATGCCTGGATTGCTTTTCCGTGCTTCCATAATATAGCTTATCACTATAAACTCGAGCTCAGATTCTCTCAAGGACGTGTCGGACTTGAGGTACTTGTAATAGGCTTGTGGACTCTTATCTAGCACCTTGCAGACCTTCTTGATTTGATATTTATATTGATCTCGCACGGTTGTCACGACTAGTGGCCACTTTTTTTTTGCTCATCAACGCCGTACACCTCTAGACAAGTCTTGAAGACGTCTCGCTCTAAGCGTGCTTGGTCAAGAGCTTTTTCGAGCTCCATGATACGTACTTTCAGGGCGACATAGTCGTCCTTGCGGAGTTCCTCTGTGGAGGTGCCTTGTGGGGGTATTCTCTTTTTATGCATAGCTTTAGCCACTTCAGGGTTTTCTTGCTCAAAGATACGAATCCAATTGCGAATCGTACATGATGTTACCTGATACTGGCTCGCTAGAAGCTTGACCGAGTAGCCATTTACGTAATAGCGCTTGAGTGCCTCCAGCCGTTCGGCCGTTGTGGCGTGTCCCTTGGTTGGACGATTTGTTGATCCCTGTGCGGGCTTAGACTTTGTGTCTTTTGTCTGTTTCATTGTACTCATAGTTAAATTACTTACGAGTCAACTTTTTTTCAGGGTAAGACAGGAGTCGCTACACGTCGGCAGGTTGAACCGGCTCGCGATCAGAGTGACGAAGTGAAGGCGATCACAAGTAGCGACTGTTGACTTTTGCAACATCACAACTAGCGTGAAGACGAAAAAAGCCCCACGTCTGACGAGCAGAGCGTGGGGCTTCTGATAGTTACAGCTTGACGAGACTATGACTTAGTTTGTAGTCTCTCTAAGCTGGTCGGCTTGTATGCTAGAGGCCTAGCTGCTTCTTGACCTGTGCCGTGATATCAACAGCTGAGGGAGCCATATAGAGCATCATCGAGGCCTCCATGACATAGGTGTAGCCACCTGCGTCGCCTACCTTCTTGATTGCCTCTACAATCTTCTGCTGGATAGGTGCCATGAGTGTGCCTTGCTGCTTCTCCATATCTTGCTGCATAGCTTGATAAGAGCGCTGGATGCGGTTTTGCAGATCAGTTAGCTCCTGCTCACGACTCTTGAGGAGTGCATCAGAGAGCCCCTCCTTGTCCTTCATATAGAGCTCGAGCTTCTTCTGATACTCGTCATTCATCGTCTGCATCTCTGCCGTGTACTTTTTGTCTAGCTCTTGGAGACGATCCTGAGCGACCTTCATATCAGGCATAGCGGTGAGGAGCTCCTGTGAGTTGACGACTGCTATCTTCTGCTGAGCCGTAGCTACGACAGGTAGCAAGAGTAGGAGTAGGGTTAGAAACAGATTCTTTGTCTTCATTGTTCAGTATTTAAGTTGTTGATTATGCGTATGTATGTCGTTAGTGCATGCGACCGTAGCCTAGCTTCTCTAAGACCTGATCGCTGATGTCGATAGATGGATTGGCAAAGACGATGCCTGCCGTAGAGCGGTCGAGGACTAGCTGAAATCCGCTCTGCGAGGCGATCTCCTTGATCGCTTGCCATATCTCGTCTTGTAGCGGCTTGACCATCTTAGAGCGACGCTCAAAGAGCTCACCCTCGGGGCCGAAGTACTTGCCCTGTAGCTCGGTGGCCTGCTGCTCGGTCTTGACGATCTCCTCCTCGCGCTGACGCTTTTGCTCGGCTGTGAGGAAGACGAGGTCGCTCTGATACTTCTTATAGAGCGTCTCAGCCTTGTCTTGAAGTGTCTTGACTTCCTGCTGCCAACGCTTAGAGACGGTCTCGAGCTGCTCATTCATCATCTCATAGTTGGGGATGTTCTTGAGGATATACTGCATATCCACAAGCGCAAACTTCTGTGCTGATGCTCCCAGCGTCAGAGCTAGGAGGAGTGTGAGGAGATATAGATGCTTTCTCATAATATAGATGTTTAGAAGGTCTGTACTAGTGTGTATAGATGGCTTGGGTACTTATTTGTTTAAGTGGAGCAAGCCTCGTACTCATACGCTAAGGGAACTAAAACTCTTGACCCATGATGATATGTATGTTGCTACCGCCACGCTGTGAGGAGCCGTCAGGCTTGTCAAAGCCATAGCCCCAGTCGAGTCCGAGCATACCTAGGAAAGGTAGCGTGATACGGAAACCGACACCAGCCGAGCGCTTGAGATTGAAGGCATTAAAGCTGCTGATGTCTCGCCACGCATTACCGGCCTCGAGGAAGGCGACGCCCCATACGTTGTACTGTCCCTCAAAGAGAATGGGCACACGTAGCTCAGCCATCATACGCATATAGGCATAGGCGTAGTCATAGTTGCCACCAGCGATCGATCCGTTGCTATATCCACGTAGCGGGATGGTCTCGTTGAGGAAGTTGCCTACGTAGCCACTCATGTTGTCTCCACCCATGTAGTAAGTACCAAAGGGAGAACGCTTGAACGGTGTGTAGTGCCCGATGAAGCCTGCGTCTAGACGTGTCATAAGGACTGGCGTATACTTCACCGTGAGGGGGTTCATGAGTGGGGTAAAGACCTTGCCCGAGAACTTCCACTTGTGGTACTCCACAAAGCGGTATCGATCCTCTGACTTGAGGTTGATGTTGGAGTAGTCGATACCGTCCCAGAGTGAGTATGGAGGTGTAGCACTGACGGAGAGCGTAAAGGATGATCCACGACGGGTGTAGATCGGGTTGTCGATCGAGTTACGCGAGAGTGCCAGCGTGAGGCTTATGTCGTTAGCATGCCCATTGTGGAAACCCTGGAAGGTCTCGTAGACCCAATCACGGAGGTAGTAGTGAGTATAGTTGAGCGTAGCATTGACGTTAAACCAGTTGTCAGGCCAGTTGAGTCGCTTACCGAAGCCGACCGTGGCTCCGAAGATGTGCATCGACTGGTTGGGGTTGTAGGAGTTTTCCATCAGTGACTGCCTATAGCCACCATCGTATCCATAGCCACCATAACCACCATAACCGCCATAGCCGTAACCACCATAGCCGCCGTACCCACCGTACCCGCCATAGTAGCCTGGGTAGTAGCCCATACCCTGCGTACGATTATTATAGTAGCGGGTATCGATAGCGGTCTGCATGGAGTAGAAGAGCGATGCCGTAAAGAAGTTCGGACGCTTGCCTCCAAACCAGGGATCGGAGAATTGTAAGCTAAACGAGTGATAGTAGCGACCATTACTCATCGCATTGAGGGAGAGGGTCTGGCCATCGCCCTGCGGGATGAGACCACGATACGCCTTCGGGTGGAAGAGGTTGTAGATCGAGAAGTTGGTAAAGTTGATACCAGCACGCCCAATGATACCAGCCTGAGACCAACCGAAAGAGAGCTCAAACTTGTCATTGTTTCTGCGCTGCAGCGAGTACTCTATATCTACGGTACCCTCCTGCGGGTTGGGGATTGGCGTGGGGAAGCTCTTTTCTGGATCAAAGTGTCCGAGCTGATTGAGCGTCATCCAGGAGTTCATCATATCCTCCTTGCTAAAGAGCTTACCAGGCTTCGTAAAGAGCTCACGGCGAATTACCTCCTCGTAGATGTCATGGTTACCACGTATGATCACCTTGTCGATAGTAGCCTGCGGCCCCTCGACAATGCGTAGGTCAAGCGACACGGAGTCGCCCTCGACATAGGTCTCTACGGGATCTATGCCTGAGAAGATATATCCATTGTTGTAGTAGAGGTTGGTGACAGCATCGTCCTCGACGTAGAGACGCTTCGTAAGGCGATCCTGATCATACACATCACCGCGCCGCATGCCGAGCATAGCCTCTAGGAGCGGCGTGGGGAACTTCGTATTGCCCACGAAGTTGATATCCTTGATGTAGTAGCGGTGACCCTCCGAGATGTTGATGAAGATGTCGATCTGCTTCTCGTTTTTCGGATTTCGAGCGATAGAGTCTGACAGAATCTCAGCATCACGATAGCCCGCTTTGTGATAAGCGTTTAGGATGTTGTGCAGATCCTCACGATAGACATCTTGGATGAACTTCTTGCTCTGGAAGAGCTCCAGGAAGGAGTTCCACAGGTTGCCACGATTGAGTCGGAAGGTCTCGTTCGTCTTCTTCATCGCCTTGCGCAGATCTGTATCAGAGAGTGCTTTATTGCCTGAGAAGTAGATGTTAGCGATCTTCGTCTTGTACTTCTTATCGACCGTGATGCCGAGCTTGACATACCCCTCACGAGATAGGTCAGGCTGCTGATCGAAGGTGACCTCCATCTCGCTATACCCCTTCTCATTGTAGTACTTCTGTATCAGCTGCTCCGTGCGATCTAGCACATTGGGCGAGAGCTGCATACTCTCTCGTAGACCTGTCTTGGTCTGCAGGTCTTCCTGCTCCGACTTCTTGATGTTGTGGAAGGTCACCGAAGCGATACGAGGATGCTGCTCCAGCTGCACCTCTAGCCAGACCTTGTCTCCCACATACTTAGTCACCAGCACACGTGCATTGGCAAAGGTGCCATTGCGTGTGAACTGCTGCACCACAGCCGTTGTAGCAGCTCCTGGTATCTCTATGCGCTCCCCTACTTTGAGGCCTGTATAGCCTAGCAAGACCTCCTGATCATATCCCTGTGCACCCGTTATGGTCACACCCGCAATGGTCTTGGTGACGGGACGAGCGTAGTCGATCGGGGGCGCATAGACTGTATCGGCAGGAGTAGTAGCAACTTGTGCGCTCACAGAGGTGACTGCGAAGAGCGCTATAAGTGCGAAGAGTATGTTGTGGTATCGTTGCATTGTCATCATTAAGAGATCAGATGGGGTCTGTGATATATGGGTCTGTGTTTTTACTGAAGCACCTTGCCAAAGCGTCGCTGGCGTGAAGCATAGTCTGCCAATGCCTTGTCGAGCTCTGCCTCATCAAAGTCTGGCCATAGTGTATCTGTGAAGTAAAGCTCTGTGTAAGCAGATTGTAATAGAAGGAAGTTCGAGAGTCTCTGCTCTCCACCTGTACGAATGAGCAGGTCGGGCATCGGCATGCCACTGGTGTATAGGTAGTCATTGATCAGCTCGGGACGAGCCAGATCGTCGCTACTGAGTCGTCCGGACTGCACATCCGCAACGATATGTCGTATCGCATGGCTAACCTCTGTGTAGGAGGAGTAGCTGAGCGCGATGCATAGGGTGATACGCTGACCATCCTTCGTCTGCTCCATAGAGTCTCTAAGCTGCGCAGCTGTCTCGGCGGGCAACTGGTCTATATCTCCAATAGCTCGTAGTCGCACGCCCTCCTTGATGAAGCGTGGCGTGTACTCGTGGAGTCCCTCTGCGAGGAGCTGCATGATATAGCTCACCTCGGGCTCTGGACGATTCCAGTTTTCTGTACTGAAGGCGTAAACTGTCAGATACGGGATGCCTCTGTCTGCTACGGCTGAGAGAGTCCGCTCCAGCACATCGGTACCCTGCTTGTGACCGTAACTGCGAGACAAGCCTTTGCGCTGCGCCCAGCGTCCATTACCATCCATGATGATGGCTATATGCTGCGGTGTCTGTCCTTTCATCATTTTGGTGTCTGCCAGTTAGGGTAATTATCCGATCCGTGACAGGGTTCGCTACGTTTGCCAAATTCATAGGTGATACTCACAACGAGGCCTATCGTGGCATCGCCCCCCTTGATCCAGTCCACCGGCATCCCGTAGGGGTTGTTGAGCCAACCCGTCTGCTCTGTGGGTGTGTCCAAATGAGAACTAATGTAATAGGTGCCCTGCAGTGCGGCGATCAGGTTAAGTCGATTGCGGAGCTTGTACTTGATGCCTGTCTTGATGCCTGCACCTGGCAGGAAAGCCATCTTATGCGCCGCCAGGGTCGTGCCGACACTAAGCCCAGCACCTATATAAGGTACCAGAGAGCGGGTCTGCAGATAGCGAAACTTGTCGCTATAATGAGCAAAGTTGTACTCCACCCAGCCATTCAGTGCTAACAGATGAGAGGCTCCACGGGTAGCTTGGTCAGCCACTCTAGCCTGCGGATAGTCTGTCTGCGCATAGCGACAGTCGAAAGGGAGGAAGCTGTAGCCGAGTTCGCCCGAAAAGGCTAGTCTGAAGTTGTGATTGTAGCGAAAGACTACCCCTCCCGTTCCTCCTATCGGCACAAAAGGAATACGTCTATTGGCATCTCCTAGATAAGACGCCGCACCTACAGATCCGCCCATCTCATAACGATACTCCTGTGCCGTCAGCGAGACAGCACAGAGCATCAAGAGGAGAGGGGCCAGAAGGCAGGAGCGGGTCGACATAAGTCTGCGAAGGTATACTTACTGAAATCGTATAGGCTGTCCGATCCAAAGCGTAGGCGTACCGCCCTTGATCCCTCCGAAGAGGTAAATGCGTCCATCATCGCCACGGTAGAGTGCTAAGCCTTGTTGATGCTTCTGCCCCTTCTCATAGTAGAGCGATGGAAGTATAGACTCTTCCGTCAGCTGCTGCCACATGGCGCCGTAGTTGAGAGATACGTAGGCACGCATAGCTGGTTGCTCCGCTTGCTTAGGACGAGCCGCAGGCTTGACAAGTAGTATGGTTTGGTCTTGTGGCTCGTAGATCATCGCTCCAGGCAGGTTGCTGGGCCAGATCTTGCTCACGACACCAGCATCGTGCGGTGTGAGCCAGTCGAGTCCGTTGGAGGTGCTGTAGACAAGTGCCGTCGTATCAGCGACAGAG
Organism: uncultured Porphyromonas sp.; assembly: GCF_902489635.1. Classification (GTDB taxonomy): domain Bacteria; phylum Bacteroidota; class Bacteroidia; order Bacteroidales; family Porphyromonadaceae; genus Porphyromonas. The sequence goes on from NZ_CABUAN010000007.1 coordinate 69,292, forward strand.
CCTCCGACTAGAAGTGCTACTGGATGATGCTCTACGATAAACGAGAGACGTGCATTTTGCTCCAGAGGAAAAGCTGCTGGGACTCGTATGCCTCCCTCACTATTGAAATGTATCCCATCAGCCGACTTCACAGCTACGAGGGGCTTATTCTCCCCTCTATGGTATAGATTGCCCAAGAGATAGGATGCTCTACCTGGCAAAGCATTGCTCTGCGCCCAGTCTCCCCCATTCGCATGATCGTAGCAAGCATGCTGACCAGTCTCCTGTAGACAGAGGATTGCATCACGGCCGCCCTGCTCCACGATGTCTACGATGGGTGCGTCGAGTGCCTTAGGTATTGTCACCTCTTGCCATAGCTCTGGCTCCTTATGTGAGGCACGCCATAGATGCCTCTCGCTGGTAGTACGTGTGAAGTAGTAGTAAGCCTCGCCATTGTCCACGAGACGGCTCAGCACGATGTCCTCACTCGTAGCAGAGGCTGGTGCTGGGTGTGCAGACTTCGTCCAAGTGTGGGTGTAAGGATCACGATCGTAGATGTTTATCTTGAGCTGATACTCCTTAGTCAAAGCAGCGTTCTTACGATGCTGCATGACGATGCGTACTCCCTCAGCATACTTGGACATATTGACCGTATCTAGGCCAGACTTAGAGGACTGCTCGACACCTCCTATGTACACCTTAGGGAGTGCATCGGGCGAGGCTACAATCTGTAGCTTGACCGTTCCGATTTTAGTTCCCTTAGGTAGAGGGCGAGCGTTGTATATCAGTCCTTTACGGTGATCTATGGAGAAGATCGTCTTCTCCAGTTCAGGGACAGACTTGTCACTCATCTTGAGTTCTGAGATCAGTACGCTCTCTATCCGAACATCCTCGACAATCGACTTGCGCTGGCAGCTAGGCAAGCTGATCAGTGGTAGCAAAGCTACAGCGAGGAGTAGGTATCTATGGAGTGATTGTATAGTGCGAATCATATAGAATACTTGATATGAAGACAAAGATACTACTTCCCACGAAATTAGAGGTTAGACTTTAGAAGTTAGAGAGACTACACGCCAAAGGATACGAGAAGAGGTCTAACTTCTATCCTCTAATCTCTAACTTCTAATCTCTAACTTCTAATCTCTAATTTCTAACCTCTAACTTCTAAAGTCTAGTGCGACACATGCACCCGCTTGGTGGCGGGAGCCATCGTCAGTCTCTCCTGCACGCGCTCCGTCACAGCCGTGGCTAGCTCAGCGAAGTAGTGGCTCATCACCTGGTCACTCTGCGCAGCTATCGGCTCTCCAGCATCGCCAGCCTCGCAGACACTCTGCACGAGTGGCAGCTGTCCGAGGAGCGGTATGTTAAATTGCTCAGCCAACCGCTTACCACCGTCACGACCGAAGATGTAGTACTTATTGTCGGGCAGCTCGGCTGGCGTAAACCAAGACATATTCTCCACCAAGCCGAGGATAGGCACATTGACCGGGTCGGTCTGGAAGAGGTTGATCCCCTTCATCGCATCGACGAGAGCCACCTCTTGCGGTGTGGTCACAACGATAGCACCCGTGAGCGGTAGCGTCTGGACTAGCGTCAGAGCTATATCTCCCGTCCCAGGAGGCATATCAATGAGTAAGTAGTCCAGCTCTCCCCAGTGTCCCTCTGTGAGGAGCTGCTTGAGCGCATTCGAGGCCATCGTACCGCGCCATAGGAGCGCTTGGTCAGGACGTACGAAGAAGCCGATCGAGAGCATCTTGATCCCCTCTGTCACAACAATGGGAGCGATACGATCCTTGCCGTCTACCTCCTCAGCAACAGGACGGGCATCCTCACAGTGAAACATCTTCGGCATCGACGGCCCATAGATGTCGGCATCGAGGAGCCCTACTTTGTACCCTTGGCGAGCCAAAGCTACCGCTAAGTTGCTCGTGACGGTACTCTTGCCGACACCTCCCTTGCCACTGAAGATGGCGATCGTATTGGAGACCATCGGGAGTGGATTCTCTACCTCAGGCTGCTCAGGCTCCTCTCTAAAAGTTGCCTTGATACGTCCCGCCACATCTGCCTCTGCATCGAGGAAGGTGAGGATGGCGGTCTCAGCTGCTTTGACCACGGAGCGTGCAAAGGGGTCTCGCACACGGGGAAAGTGTAGCGTCAGAGAGATCTGTCGGCCCTCTATCTGTATGTCGTCAGTCACGATGCCGGAAGAGACAATGTCCGTACCCGTACCTGGATAACGCACATTGCGTAGCGCATCTAGTACCTGCTCGGTTGTATAGCTATTCATATCTTGTTTCTGTTTTTGGGTCTAAGCTTTTATTCCTCCTGAGCAAAGGCTTGCTCCACTTGGTGCAAGAGTCCACCTGGTACTTGCGACCAACTGGTATAGTCATCATGCTCCGGCTCACACTCGGGCTCTAGCCATTGCTCGCGCATAGGTAGAGCGAAGCGGATATACTTGATCATCTTACCTCTGCCCAGCCACTGCTTCTCGTAGTGAGTCAGAACGCGCGGTATGCCATACTGTGTCAGCAGCTGCTCCTCTTGGTAGAGGTCAGGCAGTGCCACTAAGGGCTGGATGCCATTCACCTCCAGCAGACTCAGCGTGTACTCATAGAGGAAGGTGCTATCCGTCTTAAGATGCACCACTCCGTCAGGCTTGAGATAGCGATTGTAACTAGCCAAAAAAGCCGAAGAGAGAAGTCTAGCACGAGTCCGCTTCATCTGCGGATCGGGAAAGGTGATCCACAGTTCACTCACCTCCCCTGGAGCAAAGGCCAGTGGCAGCAGATTGATATCGGTACGTAGGAACGCAGCGTTGGAGAGCCCTTTGTCCAACGCCTCCGTGGCACCATGCCACATACGCGCCCCCTTACGATCCACTCCGATATAGTTGTGGGTGACATCTTGCTGAGCCAGTGCGACCGTGTACTCGCCTCGCCCGCAGCCCAACTCTAAGATGAGCGGGCGATCCTCATCAAAGGCTCGCTCGCTCCACCCTCCAGCTATTTGTCCTGCCACCTCTGGGGAGGAAAGCTCTGCATAGCCATACTCATACACATTGGGATAGCTATGCAGGTCGGCAAATTTCTCCAGCTTACGTCTAGCCATAGGCGTACCTCAGCATCGATTACGTCTACTCCTCGTCAGTATCGATTACGTCGACTAGCCCCTCCTTGGCATAGTAGTCGTAGAGCGTGGAGATCAGGTCATACGCATCATCCTCGTGCATCTTGACACCCATATCCTCGCTCAGACGACCAGAGACAAAGTTGGCCATCTCATCTATATCGAGATAGCCCTCCTCGTCATCTACCCCCTCGGAGTACTCGTCACAGAGATCCATGACGTAGAGAAAGATCTCGTCATCATCATACTCCTTGACAAAGGAGGGATCTAGATGGTTGCGCAGATACTGGATCGCATTGCGATCGAGCTGCTCAAAGTCTATGTCTGCCATGATACTATATATTGTATAAGTTATAAGTCTGCAACTGGGTTCACATCACTTCAGCGACTTGTAGAAAGCCTCTAAGAGTCGTCCCGCCCCCACAAAAGGTGTGATACGATTCTCCAAAACCTCGTGCTCTATCGTCTCTTGAAGCTGCTTAACCTGCTCATTGTCGTAGAAGGAGCGACGTAGCTCCTCGTTAACCGTCTCATACATCCACCACTTCTCCTGGCGGCGACGATTATAGTCAAAGTAGCCACTCTCCTTACTCGTCTGGCGATACTCATCGATCATATCAAAGATCTCCTTGATACCTATCCCCTTCAGACCTGAGTAGGTCATAACCTTTGGCTCCCAGCCCGACTCGGTAGCGGGAAAGAGCTGGAGCGCATTGCGAAAGTGCTGCGCTGCAAGACGAGCCTTGTCTACATTGTCACCATCAGCCTTGTTGATGATAATCCCGTCAGCCATCTCCATGATACCACGCTTGATGCCTTGTAGCTCATCGCCAGTACCAGCTAGCTGGATCAGGAGGAAGAAGTCGACCATCGAGTGGACAGCCGTCTCACTCTGCCCTACGCCCACCGTCTCAACGAAGACCGTATCGAAGCCAGCAGCCTCACAGAGGATAATGGTCTCACGCGTCTTGCGCGCCACACCACCTAGCGAAGAACTAGTAGCACTCGGACGGATGAAGGCACGCTCCTCACGAGAGAGCCGCTCCATACGGGTCTTGTCGCCTAGTATACTCCCCTTAGAGATCTCACTACTGGGGTCTATCGCTAGCACAGCCAGCTTGTGTCCCTGCTTAATGAGATGCATGCCAAAAGCATCGATCGATGTACTCTTACCCGCTCCAGGCACGCCAGTGATACCGACACGCATCGACTGCCCACTGTAAGGTAGGCACCCCTCCAGTATCTGCTGCGCCTTGAGCTGGTGGTCATGACGTGTACTCTCGACGAGCGTCACGGCACGAGCCAGGAAAGTGCGATTGCCCGCCAAGATCTCCTTGATATAACGCTCAGCCGAGTAGTCCTCACGCTGCACCCGTTGTTGGCGCAGATAAGGATTGACCATAGGCTGTGCAGAGACACCTTTATTCACCTTGAGACCCGCATACTGAGGGTCATTTTCAGGATGATCATTCGTGAGCATATCGGGGAGATTAGAGGTTAGAGGTTAGAGGTTAGAAATTAGAGGTTAGAGGTTAGAGATCAGAAATTAGAGGTCAGAGGTTAGTAGTAACTTTAGCTAACAGCCAAAAGCTAACGGCTAACGGCCAACAGCTACCGCTTAGGTATGACGATCAAGACATTGCGTAGCGGAGCGTTCGGATCATTCAGCAGCAAGTCAAAATTTGCCTTAAGTGCCCCACGAGAGCGATCAACTCCCTCTAGATTCAAGCGATAACGTATCTCGCCACGCTCACCAGGAGCAATCGTCTTGGGATAGTCTAAGATGGTCAGGAAAGCTGTATTACTCTCTGCAGAGTAGACATGCATCGGAGCCTTGCCATCATTCTTTAGAGCGACTGCTCTCTCATACAGTGTCTCTTCTGGGGCTAAGTCCGTAAGACGCTGATAGGTCTTTAAGTCTGCAAGCGGTGCTGCTGCCCCCTTGTCAAAGTGCGGGGGCATCACAAGACGTACCATCACGCCACCTGAGATGTCAGGCTCACCATCCTGCGTTCTTACAGTGATGCCTATCCACCCTTTGTGAATGCCTGGTGCTACCGATCCATCAGTATGCGCTGTCAGAAAGATCTCCTCAGGCTCATAAGCAGCCAGTGTGGCTTGGCTTATACTGCTAGATAGGAAGCTGGGTAGCGTATCCAGCGACACCTCTAGAGGCTGACCCGTCGGATTATTGAGCATCAGACGGATCGTGTTCTCCTCGCCTGCTGGCTGCAGTGGGAAGTCTAGAAAGAGGTTGCTCACCTGTAGCGCACCTATCTCTTGCTGATAGCGTGCATTCGTCGGGGTCGGTCTGCCTAGTGTAGCTACATTCCCCTTGATCGTCAGCTTGATAGGCTTACTCGGATCTACAGAGGTGTAGACACGCGTATACTTAACGAAAGAACCTGGACGATTTAGCGGATTGTAGGTGATCAAGATAGGTATCGAATCACCAGGAGCTACTGCCGTACGGTCGTAAGTAGGCGTCGTACAGCCACAATCTGTATTGACACGCAGTATGACCATCTGCTGGTCAGACACGTTGTGCAGGGTGAAGCTGTGCGACACCGTACCCCGCTCCTCAGCAATCGTACCGAAGTTGTGTATCGCCGAGAGCGAGTCAATCATCTCCGCAGGTTGCTGCGCACGCACTACCCCTAGAGTAGCCGTGAGGCAAAGCAGGAGAGCCAGCACTCTTCTTGTTGTAGCCATAACTATCTATCTTAGTTTACTTGAGGCACGCTCCTCCACCCCATCGTCTTCGTGATGAAGGCTGTGGGGCTGTAGCGTATGTCGCCTCAAGTGACTATAAGACTTCTCTCGGTAGTACGCCTACTCGACAACGCCCTTGATGCGTAGTATGTAGCTACCATCCTTACCATTGCTATAGATAGAGATGGTCTTGACAAATTGTCCAGGGCGTCCTGCAGGATTGTAGGTCACCTTGATGGTTGTAGTCTTACCTGGAGCGATAGGTGCTGTCTCAAACTCAGGCTTCGTGCAGCCACAAGAGGCTACGACACGAGTGAGGACAAGCGGAGCATTACCAGTATTCTTGATCGTGAAGGTATGGCTCACAGGGCCGTCTACCTCCTTGATAGAGCCAAAGTCAAACTCCGTCTCCGTAGCTGTGATCTGAGCACCAGACTGCTTGCTTGTGGTCTGCTTATTCTGAGCTCCAGCTAGCGTAGCACAGAGTAGAAGGATCGTTGTAAGGATTGCAATGCGTTTCATAACTTTGTTGTTTAAGATTATGTTCATAGTTAGTGTATTAAGCACGAGGGGATAGCTACACCACACAGAGCTCGCTCGCTCCATACGGATAGACCCCTCCGCTCTGCAAATGTACTCTTTTTTAGTCATACAAAGGCTATACCACGCCACAATTCACTATTTCAGCGCGCTAAAGTGTCAATCTAGAGCGGAGTAACACCCCCTCAAAAAGCTAGCAGACATCGGCGAAGATCAGAAGCTTCGAAAGAGAACGGACGCTTCTAACGTGACGCACTCCTCCTTTCCCCATTCGTTGAAAGCAGCACTCCCCCATCTCTGCGATCCAATCTACTCCCCACGTGGATATCCTCAAATTTCCACGTAGGAATTTCCAAATCCCTTGGGAGGGACGAAATAAAATTTCGTGGCAGGGCCGACGCCTTATATACTATGAGCTCATCTACCTCCCTATTTCTCATTTGTCGTCATGTGTAGCTCCTGATAGAGCGACTATGATGCGTCACCCCTGTCTGGTGAAATTCAACCTTGGCGTGTTACAATAATTTAGAGCCGACTACATATCGATACTGCGCAGTGTCGGGAAAAACTGATTTCCACCTGGATATTTTGAAATATCCACGTGGAGAATTTTTATTTTCCACGTGGGGAAGAAAAAATTCTTCGGAGGAATCAAATGAAACTTCGGAGGAAATGAATGACGCCCAC
>NZ_CABUAN010000008.1 GCF_902489635.1 uncultured Porphyromonas sp.
GAATTTTTTATTTCCTACCTGGGAAATAAAAATTCCCCACGTGGAGATTTTGAAATATCCACGTGGAAATCACTTTTCCCCGACACGGCACCGTATCGATATGTAGACGAGCATAAATTATTGTAACGAGCCGACGGCGTCAGACTTCCTGAGACTGTTGCAACAGTCAACAGTCTCACAATCTTGCTTGCAAGATTGTCCTGACTTTGCAGAAAGGATGAAGCGCAAGGCGCTGAGGGTGAGGTCTGAAGGGAGCATACCTCCGTATGTGACCGAAGCCGAATCCCGAAAGCAACACAGCGATTCGCCTTTATGCAATAGTCTCTTCCTTAGATCGGTACCTACTAGATAAGAAGAGAGGTGACGTCCCGACGGGTCATCACCTCTCTTCGTTATTTATTATGGATCGGCTCAGAGGGTGCTAAGCACCGCTCTAGATCTCCACTATCTATTACTCAGCGCTCTCTAGACGCTCCTTGAGAGCAGCTAGCTCGTCAAGGTCTCCTAGGGTAGCACGCTCTACGCTCTGCTGTGTAGCAGCGACAGCGGCAGCGTCACGTACCTGCTGGTTACGCTCTTCGGTAGCAGCCTGACGACGCTCTGCACGCTCAGCATCCTCGTGGATGCGACTGTGAGAGACGATGATGCGCTGCATCTCGGGGTTGAAGTCGAGGATCTTGAAGGGGAGCTTCTCGTCTACTGCGACGCTAGAACCGTCCTCCTTGATGAGGTGCTTAGGCGTAGCAAAAGCCTCAACACCGTAAGGTAGTGCGATGGTGGCACCCTTCTCGTTCATACGAACGACTGTACCCTCGTGGATAGAGCCGATGGTGAACTCCTTAGCGAACTCATCCCAAGGATTCTCCGTAACCTGCTTGTGACCCAGGCTGAGACGACGATTCTCCTTGTCGATCTCCAGTACCTGTACCTCGATCATCTGACCAACCTTGACAAACTCATTGGGGTGCTTGACCTTGCGAGTCCAAGATAGGTCGCTGATGTGGATCAGGCCATCGATACCCTCATCGAGCTCAACGAAGACACCGTAGTTGGTGAAGTTGCGTACGCGAGCCTCGTGGTTAGACCCAACGGGGAAGCGCTGCTCGATGGTCTCCCATGGATCGGGCTTGAGCTGCTTGAGACCGAGGCTCATCTTGCGATCCTCGCGGTCGAGCATGAGGACGACAGCGTCTACCTCCTGACCTACGGTGAGGAACTCCTGAGCACTACGTAGGTGCTGCGTCCAGGACATCTCGCTGACATGGATCAGCCCCTCGACACCTGGGATCACCTCTACAAATGCGCCGTAGTCCGTGATGACGACGACACGACCATGGATGATATCACCCTCCTTAAGGTTAGGATCGAGGGCATCCCATGGATGTGGCATAAGCTGCTTGAGACCGAGAGCGATACGTGTCTTCTCCTCATCAAAGTCGAGGATGACCACGTTGATCTTCTCATCGATAGAGACCACCTCAGAGGGATCTCCGATACGACCCCAAGAGAGGTCGGTAATATGGATCAGACCGTCTACGCCACCGAGGTCGACGAAGGCACCATAAGAGGTGATACCCTTGACGACACCCTCGAGGACTTGACCCTTCTCGAGCTTGGAGATGATCTCCTTCTTCTGCTGCTCGAGCTCTGCCTCGATGAGGACCTTGTGCGATACGACTACGTTGCGATACTCGGGGTTGACCTTGACGATCTTGAACTCCATCGTCTTGTCGACAAAAGCATCGTAGTCCTTGATAGGACGTACGTCGATCTGTGAGCCTGGTAGGAATGCCTCGATGCCAAAGATGTCGACGATCATACCGCCGTTGACACGGCTCTTGATGTAGCCCAGGATGACCTCGTCGTTCTCCTGAGCAGCTGCGATCTTCTCCCAAGCACGAGCTGCACGAGCCTTGCGGTGAGAGAGTTGTAGCTGACCGAAGCGGTCCTCCTTGCTCTCGACAAGTACCTCAACCTCGTCGCCGACCTTGAGATCCTTGTTGTAGTTAAACTCGTTGGCAGAGATGATACCTGCACTCTTGTAGCCAATGTTGACTAGTACCTCGCGCTTGCTGATAGACATGACCTTACCCATGACGACCTCGTTTTCTTTGATTGTCGTCAGAGTCTTGTCATAAATCGCCTCGCGCTCTTTGCGCATCTCCGGAGAGATGTCAGTGTCCTGTGCGTAGCCAGACCAGTCGAAGTCTGTGAGTGGCTGGATACGATCCGTTGGATTGTTACTCATTTAGTAAGTTGTGGTGATTTAATAGGTAAAACTGTATGTATAGTTACTCTGTACAATGGCGCAAAGGTACAAAAATCTTATCTAATAACCAGTTGAGACGTTGCATAAAGGCGAATCGCTGTGTTGCTTTCGGGATTCGGCTTCGGTCACATACGGATGTATGCTCCCTTCAGACCTCACCCTCAGCGCCTTGCGCTTCATCCTTTCTGCAAAGTCAGGACAATCTTGCTAGCAAGATTGTGAGACTGTTGACTTTTGCAACAGTCTCTAGTTGCGCGATCGACGATCTGAAATTCTTTGCCGTTGATTGGTAGAATATTCGTACCTTTGCGGACGGTTTTCCTATGAATCCAATTGTACACCCCCTCTTGCGTGATGGGGATCTTTGGTCTCTAGCGGAGCCGACGAGGCGTCTGACGTTACTGTCTGACATCTGTCACAGAGGCTCTGAGTAGTGCACCACAGTGTAATGGGAGATTAGCGAGACTAATTTTGAGTAACACTAACTATTTGTACTAATGAAGCATTTTAAGCTCAGCGCCACCGTGCGCAAGGCCGACCAGCTCGGCAAGAAAGCCACCAAGGGGCTCCGTCGTGAGGGGCTCGTACCTGTAGTCCTCTACGGAGGTGGCGAGACACAGCACCTCGTCGTCAAGAGCGACGACATCAACAAGCTGATCTACACGCCAGACATCTATCTCATCGAGCTAGACGTCGAGGGCAAGCAGATCAAGGCTGTACTCAAGGATGTACAGTTTCACCCAGTAAGTGACAAGACTCTTCACGCAGACCTCTACGAGGTGAGCGAGGATAAGCCTATCGTCATGAACGTACCTGTCGTACTCGATGGTCACGCAGTCGGTGTTAGAGCCGGTGGTAAGCTGGTACGTGAGAAGCGCAATCTACGCGTACGTGCCACCTACGACAAGATCCCCGAGAATCTAGTTATCGACGTAACTGACCTCAAGCTCGGCAAGACGATCCAGGTGCACGAGCTATCCTTCGAGGGGCTTGAGCTTGTAGACGCTCCACAGGCTGTCGTCTGCGGTGTCAAGCAGACACGTGCCGCTCGTGGCAAGGATGCTGCTGAGGCCGAGCCGGGCGAGACCGAGGAGGAGAGCAGCGAGCACTCCGAGGAGCACAAGGACGCTGAGTAACGCCTCAGTGCGTCCGGCCTCACACTTGAGGAGTCCCTAGCAGTACTTCTTGAGAAGTTGAGTAAAAGAAGAAGACATTCAAGTGTCTAGCAAAGAGAGCCTACAGTCCAAGGATTGTAGGCTCTCTATTATTATATAGTATTGATTAGAGGTTAGAAGCGTGTGACGATTTGCAGAAGATCTCCCTGGGGGGGGGACTTGCAGTTGTGACTCTTTTTATATACCTTTGTGATACTGTCTAAGATAGTAGCTCTAGATGTATGAGCTGCGAGACTAGAGAAGCATTTGTAATACTTAACATAAACAGATAAAGCAACATGACACACGAACTAATAAAGCTCCCCTATGCAAACGATGCACTTGAGCCAGTAATCAGCGCTGAGACGATCCAGTATCACCACGGTAAGCACCTCAAGGGCTACGTAGACACACTCAATAAGCTCCTTCCCGACTCTGACCTGAAGGATGCCTCTCTAGAGGACATCGTCCGCAAGGCTGAGGGCAAGCTGTACAATCAGGCTGGCCAGGTGATGAACCACAACATGTACTTCCTACAGTTTGCGCCTAAGGCTGGCGGTCAGCCCGAGGGTAAGCTCGCTGAGGCCATCAAGCGTGACTTCGGTAGCTTCGAGGAGTTTCAGAAGGCCTTCAACGATGCCTGCACCTCACTCTTTGGCTCAGGCTGGGCTTGGCTAGCTAGTGACAACCAGGGCAAGCTCTCGATAGAGAAGGAGCCAAACGCTGGCAACCCACTACGCAAGGGACTCAAGCCTCTGATGTGCTTCGACGTATGGGAGCACGCTTACTACCTAACTTATCAGAACCGCCGTGCCGACCACGTCAAGGATCTCTGGTCTATCATCAACTGGAAGGAGGTCGCTCGTCGCTACGAGGCTTAGTAAGATAACACTCTAGTGGAGAGATCGGGAGCTAGTGCGTACGACCCTTGCAGGTCTGATGACCGGCTCTCGATCTTTTCCTTTTCTAGACTAGACAGGAGATCGCGTATCAATCATTTCAACAAGTATAAAAACACTATGAGTTTCGTATCACAAGACAAGCTGGTCATCGTCGGCGCTGCCGGCATGATCGGATCAAACATGGCACAGACGGCTGCCATGATGCGCCTCACCCCAAACATCTGCCTATACGACCCCTACGCTAAGGGGCTCGAGGGAGTCTGGGAGGAGATGCGTCACTGTGGCTTCGATGGAATCAATCTAACCTTTACCTCTGACATCGCTGAGGCTCTGCGAGGAGCTAAGTATATCGTATCTTCTGGTGGCGCACCTCGTAAGGAGGGTATGACCCGCGAAGACCTCCTCAAGGGGAACTCCGAGATAGCCGCCGAGCTGGGACGCAACATCAAGAAGTATTGCCCCGACGTAAACCATGTGGTCATCATCTTCAACCCCGCAGACATCACGGGTCTAGTCACGCTGATACACTCAGGCCTTAAGCCTTCACAGGTGACCACCCTTGCTGCGCTCGACAGCACACGTCTGCAGAGCGAGCTAGCTAAGCACTTCGGTCTCCAGCAGAGTCAGGTGACGAACACTCGCACCTATGGTGGTCACGGAGAGCAGATGGCCGTCTTCGCCAGCACAGCCCGCATCGACGGCAAACCCCTGACGGAGCTCATCGGCACCGATCGCCTCACGCATGACCAGTGGGCTGCACTCCAGCAGCGTGTCATCAAGGGCGGTGCAAACATTATCGCACTACGTGGTCGCTCCAGCTTCCAGAGCCCCGCTTACGTCTCCATCGAGATGATTCGCGCAGCTATGGGCGGTGAGCCCTTCCGCTGGCCCGCAGGGTGCTTCGTCAATGACCATCGCTACAAGAATGTGATGATGGCGCGCGAGACGACCATAACTCGTGAGGGCGTAACCTACAAGGAGGTAGAGGGTCTACCCGAAGAGGAGGCTGCTCTAGACAAGAGCTACAAGCATCTAGAGGGTATGCGCGAGCAGATCATCGAGATGGGTGTCATACCTCCCGTAGCTGAGTGGCATAAGGTCAACCCTAACCTATAGGATCTCGTATCGTCTGTCTGGTAAGGCAGCCGTACTCCTCCCGTTACAGGGGTGGAGACACATAATTAGCGGTCACGTGAAGACATTCAGCCTTCACGTGATCGCTTTTTTCTAAAGAACAGCTAGCAAAAAGCTCTCTTTATCCGCTCTTTTTACTACCTTTGTAGCTACTGTAGCTATGACCAACATCTGGCTCTGCTTAGGGGCTACCTAGGAGAGCTGCTATTCACCCTATACCACACGCCACAAGCACTATGACCATAAGACCTATCCGGCGAGCCCTCATATCAGTCTACCACAAGGAGGGCATCGATCGCATCGCACGTATACTACATGCTGCCGAGGTAGAGATCGTCTCCACAGGAGGCACGCAAGAGTATATCGAGTCGCTCGGTATACCCTGTACTCCCGTTGAGTCGCTGACCGCTCTACCCTCTATCCTAGGAGGACGTGTCAAGACACTCCACCCGATGATCTTCGGCGGTATCCTCGCACGGCGAGACAATGCGCATGACGAGGAGCAGGTGGCGCAGTACGCCCTTCCCCTGATAGACCTTGTCATTGTGGACCTATACCCCTTTGCTGAGACGGTCGCTAGTGGTGCCAGCGAGGAAGAGATCATCGAGAAGATTGACATAGGCGGCATCTCCCTCATACGTGCTGCGGCAAAGAACTACCACGACGTGCTCATCTGCTCGCATCGTGATCAGTACGATGGGCTCATCGATCTGCTGGAGCGTGACGGATGTACCACGACGCTCCCCGAGCGGAGGAGCTATGCGCTGCGTGCCTTTGAGGTGACGGCAACCTACGACAGCGATATCTTCAACTACTTCGATGCGGGTGCTCATACGGCACTACATATCTCGGGGCGCAACCCACGGGTCCTACGCTATGGCGAGAACCCTCACCAGATGGGCTTCTACTTTGGGGACTTAGACCACTACTTTGACAAACTACAGGGCAAAGAGCTATCCTACAACAACCTGCAGGATCTAGACGCTGCCGTGCATCTCATACAGGAGTTCGAAGCTCCGACATTTGCCGTGCTTAAGCATACGAACCCGTGCGGTATAGCTTCACGAGAGACGATCTCGGAGGCTTGGCAAGCAGCTTATGAGGCGGACACGGAGTCAGCCTTTGGCGGCATCCTGGTGGCAAATAGAGCGATCGACAAGGAGACGGCAGAGCAGATCTCACACATCTTCTTTGAGGTACTCATCGCGCCAGACTTTGACACCGAAGCTTTGCAGATATTGGGTGAGAAGTCGAAGCGCATCCTCCTCCTACAGAAAGCTCCCCTACCAGACCTAGACAGCATCCGCACAGCTGCGGGTGGCTATCTGGTGCAGACGCCTGACGTCCTCTCCGAGCCAGTCGTCTACACCTCTGTTACGGAGGCTACGCCCACCGAAGATGAGATGGCCGACATACGTATGGCCGAGAGCATCGTCAAGTACTGCAAGAGCAATGCACTGGCTATCGTCCGTGACAGCCAACTACTAGCGACAGGCATCGGTCAGACTTCTCGTGTCTCAGCACTGAGACAAGCAATCCAGAAGGCGCACACCTTTGGCTTTGACCTCAAGGGGGCTGTCCTGGCGAGCGACGCTTTCTTCCCCTTCCGTGATTGTGTGGATCTAGCAGCCGCAGCGGGTATTACGGCTATCGTACAGCCTGGCGGATCGATACGAGACCAGGAGAGCATTGACGCATGCAACGAGCAGGGCATCGCCATGGTGACGACAGGTATTCGCCACTTTAGACATTAATCATTAGTCACAACCAAACGATATATGGGACTATTCAAACTACGACAAGAATTAGCTATTGACCTCGGTACAGCTAATACGATTATAATGAAGGATGGGAAGATCGTCTTCGACGAGCCCAGTGTCATCGCCTTCGATCGGCGCAACGACGAGGTGATCGCCGTGGGTACGAAGGCGCGAGAGATCTATGAGAAGGGTCACGAGTACATTCGCTCCGTGCGTCCTCTCAGAGATGGTGTCATAGCGGACTTTGACGCAGCTGAGAAGATGATCCGAGGCATGGTCAAGCAGATCAATAAGAAGTCGCACTCGCTCTTCTCCCCCTCGCTACGTATGGTGGTCAGCGTGCCTTCGGGTAGTACGGAAGTAGAGATACGCGCCGTCAAGGACTCTAGCGAGCACGCTGGCGGTCGTGACGTCTACATGCTCTATGAGTCGATGGCTGCCGCTATTGGCATCGGCATAGACGTCCTCGCCCCTGAGGGCAACATGGTAGTCGACATAGGCGGTGGTACGACCGAGATAGCAGTCATCTCGCTCGGTGGTATCTCCTCAAAGCAGTCGATACGTGTAGCTGGCGACGAGTTCACCCACGACATCATGGAGTACATGCGCCAGAAGCACAATGTACGTGTCGGCGAGCGTACCGCAGAGCAGATCAAGATCGAGGTAGGTAGCGCTCTGGCTGAGCTAGACAACGCTCCCGAGGACTTTGTCGTCACCAGTGCCGACCTGATGGACTCACTGCCACGACAGATCAATGTATCCTATCAGGAGATCGCTCAGTGTCTCGACAAGTCTATCGTCAAGATCGAGAGTGCTATCCTCAAGACGCTCGAGAGTACGCCTCCTGAGCTCTACTCCGATGTGACGCAAAACGGCATCTCCCTAACAGGCGGTGGCGCACTACTACGCGGTCTGGCGGAGAGACTGACACGTCGCTTCGCGATACAGTTCAACGTCCCCGAGGACCCACTACGCGCTGTGGCTATGGGTACCGACAAGGCACTCAAGAATGTAGATAGTTACAACTTTCTCATTCACTAAAGGGTCGTCCGTGGCGCTATAGTAGTAATAAAAGACAGCAATGCGTCGTCTCCTCGAACTCCTTCGTGCTAACCTGCACTGGGTGCTCCTAGTGGTGTGTGAGGCGATCGCCTTGCTCCTACTCTTTCATGGCAGTCTCTACCACTCATTCGTGGGAGCGGCTGCCAGTTCGTCTGTCGTGGGGAGGATTCACACCGAGGGCGCCCGCTGGCGCTCCTACCTCTCGCTACAGCAGGAGAACCAGCAGCTCACGGCACAGCTGGCGACACTCGAAGGGCGCTACCTCTCCCTACAGAGGCAGTTCGAGTACCTCCTCGCAGACACCGTGGTACCGCAGGTGCTGACGCCTTTAGACTCCTTAGACACCCTCGTTCGGGAGGATCCAAGCTTTACCTTTGTGACAGCACAGGTCGTCAGCTTGACCTATCTCAAGGCAAACAATATGATGACCATAGATCGTGGCGCTCGTGACGGCATCAAGCCTAATATGGGCGTTGTCTCGCAGAGCGGTGTCGTAGGCATCGTCGCTCAGGTGGGGCCTCGCTACGCTACGGTCGTACCGCTCATCAACGAGAGCCTAACCCTCAGCTGCATGACCCTCCGCGAGGGGCATGTAGGAGATCTCTCGTGGCGACAAAAGCTCTCCCCCACGGAGGGCATCGTGCGGGGCTTGCCTAAGCATGCGCATCTAGCCGTCGGTGATACGCTCGTGACGAGTGGCTACTCCGCCATCTTTCCCCCAGGCATGATGATCGGCAGACTAGAGGGCGAAGGCGCCGAGGGCACGCCCCTGACCTATCGTAAGGAGCTACCAGTGCTCCTAGCGACAGACTTCGGGCAGCTACACCACGTCTATGTGATAACGGGTGGCGATGCGATCAATCTAGAAGAGCAAGAGCGTAAAGAGGAGCTATGAGACTACAAATGATATGGACCACCCTAGGCATCGTGCTGCTGGTACTGCTACAGGTGGAGGTCTTTAACTACATACAGCTCTTTCGCTATGCGACCCCATCGGTCTATCTCTTTGCGCTGCTACTCTTTAGCGTAGATACGCCGAGAGAGTGGCTCACACTCATCGGAGCTCTCGTCGGTCTCTCCGTCGACCTCCTCAGTGGCACCCCCGGACTGCACATGGCCGCCTTGACACTCGTCGGCTTCCTGCGCAACTACCTCCTAGCTCCCGTCGTAGACATCGAGAGCAACCTACACCGCGCACCCTCCATGCGCATACATGGCTTGGGCATCTGGCTCGTCATCCTAGAGATGGTCGCGATCCATCAGTTTGTCCTCTTCACGCTAGACTCTCTAGGCGGCTTCGACTGGGAGTACTACGCTCTGCGGATGGGTAGCAGTATGCTCCTGACCTATCTCATCGTGATGATCCTGCAGATGCTCTTCCTAGAGCACCTACCACGGCATCAGAGCTAGCGGATCAACTATGGAGCGTCCACGCCATCGACTACGCATCGCCGTCCTCCCGATGATCGCCATAGGCATCGTCGTGCTATACGTCATACGGCTCGGCTACCTGCAGCTCGTCAGCTCTGAGTACAAGGAGCGCGCCATGCGCAATGCTCTATATGAAGAGGTCATCTTCCCCGATCGAGGTGTCATCTATGACCGCAAAGGGACACTACTCGTCTACAACGAACCAGCCTACGACCTCCTCGTCACTACCAAAGAGCTAGCCGACACTCTCGACACGCCTCTGCTCGCCAACCTCCTGCACACCTCCGAGACAGAACTACAGGAGCGCATGGCGGCACTACGAGACCGCTCCATCAATCCCGGTTACTCGCCCTTTACGCCACAGCTCTTCTGGTCACAGCTCACCAGTGAGGAGGCGGGATTCATACAGGAGCAGCTCTTCCGTCTACCAGGCTTCACACTCCGCCCCCGCGCTGTGCGTCGCTCCGACCAGCCCAATGCCGCCCTGCTACTCGGTTACCTAGGCGAGTCTAGTCCTGAGGAGCTCAAAACCGACAGCACCCTCGCGCTCGGTCAGTACGTCGGCAAGAGCGGCGTAGAGCGCACCTACGACAAAACCTTGCGGGGACGCAATGGTGTCAACCTCTTACTTCGAGATGCCCGTGGTAGGATCCAAGGAAGCTACAACGACGGAGCCGACGACATAGAGGCAATTCCAGGCGAAGACCTAACCCTCAGCATCGATATAGGGCTGCAGAGCCTAGGCGAAAAGCTCCTGCAGGGCAAGCGTGGTGCCATCGTCATGATCGAGCCCAAGAGTGGCGAAGTGCTCTGCCTCGTCTCATCGCCCACTTACGACGTGCGAATGCTGCAAGGCAAGGGCTTAGGCAAGGCGCATCAGCAGCTCGTACTACAGGAGGGCAAGCCGCTCTTCAACCGTGCCATCATGGGTACCTACCCCCCGGGCTCTACCTTCAAGCCCGCCATGGGTGCCTTGATGCTTCAGGAGCGTCTCGTCACTCCCTCCACGCTCCTTTCCTGCGCTCGGGGCTATCCTCGTATGCGTGGACGACCCGCCTGCCACGGACACGCCTCTCCGCTCAATCTGCGCAGTGCCCTGACCACCTCCTGCAACGCTTACTTCTGCTGGGGACTGCACTTCCTACTAGACGACCGCAAGCGCTACCCCAGCGTGCAGGATGCGCTCAATAAGTGGCGCGACTATATGGTAGACTTTGGCTTCGGATACAAGCTCGGCATCGACATCGCAGGCGAGAACCGTGGCTTCATACCCAATAGCTCCGTCTACGACCGCGTATATAGCCGCTGGAACTCCTCCACCATCATCTCCCTCTCCATCGGTCAGGGCGAGGTGCTCCTCACTCCGCTACAGATGGCAAACCTCGCGGCCATCATCGCCAATAGAGGCTACTACTACAAGCCCCACGTCGTCCGCAAGATCGAGCACACCCCACTAGACTCCGTCTATAGGACTCCCCACCATACGGTCGTGTCGCCAGGTTACTGGGAGGAGATCGCACAGGGGATGCATGGTGCCGTCCTAGCGGGTACCTGCCGTCGGGCAAACTTTGCCCCAGGCGAAATCAACGTATGCGGTAAGACCGGCACCGCCGAAAACCGCTTTGGCAAAGACCACTCCGCCTTCATCGGCTTCGCTCCCCTCGAAGACCCCAAAGTGGCCATCAGCGTCTATGTTGAGAACGGAGGCTTCGGAGCCACCTACGGCGTACCCATCGGGCGCGTCATGATGGAGTATTACCTACGCGATGGCGAACTCTCGGGAGCCTCCCAAGCTATCGTGGAGCAGATCAGCCGACAAAAGATCCTCTACACACACGACACCTAAGAATCAACAAGCAGCATGCCATACCTTAGCAAGCAACGACGTAGCAACCTCCTGATGCGCCTCGACTGGCCGCTCATCATCCTCTATCTCCTGATGGTGGCTGGGGGGTGGCTGGCAATCTGTGGTGCTACGTACGACTTCACACCGGGGCATCTCCTAGAGATGGGAGGCCGACCGATGCAGCAGCTTATATGGATCTCTCTAGCACTGGTACTAGGCGGCGTCGTGCTCCTCATCGACGAAGATCTTTTTGAGTCTGGAGCGCCCTACTTATACATCTTCTTTATACTCCTGCTCATCGTGACTGCCATCGTAGCACCTGATATCAAAGGCTCCCGCTCGTGGCTCGTCATAGGGCCTGTCAGGGTGCAGCCCGCTGAGTTTGCCAAGCTTGGTACCGCTCTGATGCTCGCCTACTGGCTCAATCGCCCCGAATTCAAGCTCACCACCCTGCGGGGCTATCTAGAGGTCTTTGCGATCATACTCTTGCCCATGGCGATCATCATCCTACAGAGCGAGACAGGGTCGGCACTCGTCTTCTGCGCCTTCTTCCTAGCACTCTATCGTGAAGGCCTCTCAGGTGCCTTCCTCCTACTCGCCTCGCTAGCGGTGATGCTCTTTGTGGTGGCACTCATGCTGGCCGACGTGAGCTGGGGTGCTACTGACGCTAGTCGCCTCCTCATCTGTAGCATCATCTCAGTAGCTACGATCCTCTACCTCAGTAGCATCGTACGGTGGAAGCAGCGTGAGCGACGCATCTTATGGATCGTCACCACCATCTACTTCGTCGGCATGTACATCTCTCTGCGCTGGCTGCAGATCGACTACAGCTATGTCGCGCTGATACTGATGAGCTGCATCATCCTCTTCTGCTTCGTTCGCGCCCTGCTGCACTACTCCCGCTCCTACCTCTTGGTCGGCTTAGCCAGCTTAGGCTTGCTCGCCTTCTCGCTCTCCGTCGAGTACGTCTACAACGACATCCTCGCACCGCACCAGCAGATGCGTATAGCGGTTTCTCTAGGCATCGAGCAGGACCCACGCGGTGCTGGGTACAATGTGGATCAAGCCAAGATCGCCATCGGCTCAGGCGGACTTACGGGCAAAGGGTTCCTCCAGGGCACTCAGACAAAGCTCAAGTATGTTCCCGAGCAAGACACCGACTTCATCTTCTGTACCATCGGTGAGGAGCAAGGCTTTGCGGGCTCCGTCGGTCTGCTCCTCCTCTTCCTCGCTATGATCCTACGCATCATGTGGCGAGCGGAGCGACACCCCTCCACCTTCGGTCGAGTCTATGGCTACTGCCTAGCGTGCGTTTTGATCTTTCACCTCATGGTCAATGTAGGGATGGTGCTGGGGCTGGTACCCGTCATCGGCATCCCGCTCCCCTTCTTTAGCTATGGGGGCTCCTCGCTTTGGGGCTTCTCGCTCATGCTCGCCATCTTCCTCAAGATCGACGCTTCGGGTAAGCGGTAGCCACACCTCCCCCCTTCTCCAAAAACTTCACCCGCCGAAAGACCCAGCATACGAATAGCCACGTGGGGAACCTCAAGTTCCACGTGGCTATTTTTTATTCTCCACGTAGGCGAGAAAAAATTCCTCCGAAGTTTCATTTGATTCCTCCGAAGTTTCATTTCATTCTTCCGAAGTTTTATTTCGTCCCTACGTGGAGAATCTTTATTTCCCACGTCGGGATCGTTTCGCCCCTCCCTTGGGATTTTTTCGTTCGAACGCAGGTGGGATATTTTGTCCCATCAGTATGGGACGACCATTCCGAGCTATTCGCCCTATTATAAAGGTTTGCCAAGCCCACGCAACCCGCGGTCGAAACGCACACCAGTATCGAGAGTCGGAGGGTGTCCATCTCCGTTAACCTCTCAATGCTGTAACCTGTGACACAACGGACGCAGAATAAGCCGAGGAAGCCTCTTTCATTGCGTGGCACCCTTTTTATTAGTAGCTTTGTAACAACAAACTCAAGACAACTCAACTCTCATGGAGCATTACTATTGTGTCATCATGAGTGGCGGGGTGGGAAGTCGCTTTTGGCCTATCTCACGTCAGTCACGACCCAAGCAATTTCTAGACTTCTTCGGTACGGGGAGTTCACTCCTACAGGATACTTACAAGCGGTTCCTGCGGATCGTCCCTAAGGATCACATCTACATCGTCACCCATGCCGACTATGTCGACCTAACTCTCGAGCAGCTCCCAGAGCTCAAGCGTGACCAGATCCTCACCGAGCCTCTACGACGCAACACAGCTCCATGTATCGCCTACGCATGCTACCATATCCAGCAGCGAGACCCGAAGGCGTCGATCGTAGTAGCGGCTTCGGACCATGTCATTATGAACGAGGACAACTTCGTCCAGACGGTCAGCCAGGCACTTCACTTTTCGTCACTACATCCTTACCTCCTGACGCTAGGCATCAAGCCCACGGCTCCCGAGACGGGATACGGATACATACAGGTGGATTCTAGTGAAAAGCCTCTCGACGGGCAATATCACAAGGTCAAGGTCTTTACCGAAAAGCCCAATCGTGAGATGGCCGAGATATTTGTTTCCTGTGGCGAGTTCCTCTGGAACAGCGGTATGTTCGTCTGGCATGTCAAGACGATCCTAGATGCTTTTGCCAAGTATATGCCCGAGGTGAGCAGACTCTTTACCGAGCGGGCTAGCGACTTCGGCACTGACCGTGAGCGGGAGGCGATCGAGGAGATCTACCCCTACTGCCCCAGTATATCGATCGACTACGGGGTTTTGGAAAAAGCGGACAACGTGCTGGTCACGCCCGCTACCTTTGGCTGGGCTGACCTAGGCACCTGGGGCGCGCTCTATGACCAGAGCTCCAAGGATCAGACGGGCAATGTGACAAATCACGAGAAGACCCGATTTTACGAGTCAATGAATAATATCCTCTACATCGATGACCCAGACCTGCTAGCAGTCGTGCAGGGCGTCGACGACTGTATCATCGCTAAGCATGGCAACGTGCTGCTCATCTGCAAGCGTGAGGCGGAGCAGAGTATCAAGAACTATGTCACCGATGTGGAGATAGAGTCTGGACAGGACTACATCTGATCTGACCAAATAGACGATGCAGGAGACGTGGCTACACCAGATATGGGGCAATAGGCTCTACGAGTCGCTCACCTTCGAGCCACACCCCTGCATCCCCGAGGGGGTGACGCCGATCGTCATCGACCCAGGGCGATACAATACCAATGGCGGGCCCGACTTTAGCAATCTCAAGCTGCGTATAGGCTCCCTGACCTGGGCGGGGAATGGCGAGATACATTGTCATGCGACAGACTGGCTACGCCATGGGCACCAGCTAGACCCGGCCTACAATAATGTATTGTTACATATCGTACTGCAGGACGATGGCCCCATCTCTCTGCAGGCTGGCACGCCACCTATCACCTGCCGTATGCAGATCAACCCTGACTTGCTGGCCATAGCGCAGCAACTCACCGAGGCTCCGCAGATACCTCGCTGTGGGGAGGCTTGTAACCAGCTACCCGAGGAGGTGCAGGCCGACTGGTTTGCACAACTTACACGCGAACGACTGGACAAGAAGTGCGAGCAGATAGAGGCGGCGATGAGCTTTTTCAAGGGAGATATAGCAGCGGTGACCCATCTCTTCCTAATGCGCTACCTAGGGGGGAAGGTGAATAATGACGCTTTCGAGCAGATCGCTCGCCAGCTCTCTCCGTCGATCCTGCTCAAGCACAAGACTTCGACGCTAGCCCTCGAGGCTCTACTACTAGGTATGGGCGGACTGCTAGAGAGTGACCCGATATCCCCAGAGGTAGACCAGTATAGGGAGCAACTGCGTGAAGAGTTTACCTTCCTAGCACATAAGTACCACCTGTTTCCCCTACCGCCAGGCACCATCCGTATGCTACGGCTGCGCCCGAGTGCCTTCCCGCATCGTCGGCTTGCCTACCTTGCAGCACTATACTACCGTAGTGACAATCTGCCGGGAGAGCTACTCCGCACATCCTCTCTGGCTCATCTCGAGCAGCTACTCACCGTCACGCCCACCGACTACTGGCAGCGACACTACCACTGGGGGAGCGAGACGGATGCTCAGCTTGGCACCATAGGGCGAGCGACCATCGAGAGCATTGCAATCAATGTGGTCATACCGCTCCAGTACTACCTCACACAGGAGCGTGACCTGCTCGGGCTCTCCCTAGCGAGCGACTCGCTGATGAGTGCACACGACCTCCCCGCGGAGCGCAACAGCGTCGTGCGTCGCTTCGTCCATGAGGGGCTGCGCCCCCGCAGTGCTTACGACTCGCAGGCACTGCTGCAGCTCTACGGGAGCTACTGCGAGCCGCGTCGCTGCTGGCTGTGTCCCGTAGGGCGTACGCTCCTACAGAGCTATGGTGCCATGACCCTACCGCCCTCTGTCGGGGAGGCAACCCACAAATAAGGCACCCCACACCTCTACAAGCACCCTGTGACATCCGGAGACTGTTGCAAAAGTCAACAGTCTCCTTAGAGCTATCCAAAGGTATTGATCTCGTAAAACAAAAGAAGCACCTCCGTCAGGATGAGCGAAGTCGTCCTAACGGAGGTGCCTTATCTGAATGATACTTATCAGCTCAGTGACAAGTATCGACTGTCAACTATTAGTTGAAGTAAAGCTTCTCAGCCTCAGCCTTGCGACCCATCATATCGAGTGCGATAGCTGTGGGTAGCTTAGCACGACTGTCAGACTGAATGGTAGAGAGTACTCGGTAAGCTTCCTTAGCATTCTTGTCGTACTGAAGGAGCGCATTGGCATAGTTGAGCTTAGCAACAGGGTCCTTAGCGTTTTGCTCATAAGCCGTGCGATAGATAGCTACAGGGTTCTCGCCCTTTGCCACCTTCTGATTAGCTAGCGTATAGAGCTCACTGAGGCTTAGCAGCTTAGAATTGGTTGAGTAGATGCGTGCCAGCTCAGAGACCTCAAAGGGACGTACCCGATAGCTCATCGTAAAGGTTGTGCGACGAAGCTTAGGATAGTAGTTGTCGAGAAGGTCGCGATAAACCTTGCCACCATCGAGAGCCTTGATGTCTGCCTCACGCGGTGTGTCTGTATCGTACTTATCGATAATGTCTAGTATCGTCTGACGCTCAGGCATACTGCTAGCATCTACGAGCTTGCGTAGACCATCCCAGTCCTCGCCCTTGCCCTCAGCAACGACCTCGACCTTATTGAAGAGTGCCTTGTGAGCTCCCTTGACATAGTTATAGAGGGTCTTGGTACGACGATCAGAGAGTGCTAGGTTGTAGTCAAAGGGTGCCTCAGGAGATGCATAACCATAGATGTATACGGTGTGTAGCTCAGCGCCCTCGATCTTGGTTGCCTTCTTTACGAACTCATCGAGACGTGCTAGCTCAGCAGCATTGTTCTTGAAGTCCTTGCGAAGGTCGTGCTTGGCGACGACGAACTGAACATTCGCATCAAAGCTCTCGGCGTACTCCTTGAAGGCTGTAGCAGCAGGCTCTATGTAGTTGTACTTATAGTATTCAGGACCAAAGGCTGGGATAGACTGTGGATCGCCTTGTGCTAAGAGTGTACCCTTAGGGCAGTTACCACAGCTATAAGTATCGATCTCTAGCTCCATGTGTCCGTTAGCCATCCAGCTCTCGAAGGGACGCTCGTAGACCATGTGTGGTAGATCCTTGATGCCTCGTGCATAGACAGAACCCTCGGGGCGTGAGTATATCTCCTTAACTAGTGAATCACTGTTGTAGAGGTTGTGCTGACGCTTGATGATCTTGTAGCGAGCATTGCCAGCTACATAGATGTTGGGTAGTCTTAGGGACTTACTTCTGTCTGCAGAGACGTAAACAGGAGTAATGCGTACGAGCTGCTGTGAGCGTACATTGGCATAGGGAGCCGCATCTAGATTGATGCATAGTACATTGCGCTCTATGTCACGTGTGATAGTGCAGTGCTCTGCTGATAAAGCAATCGTCTGAGTCTCCTCCGCCTTGGAATATTGCTGAGCACATAGTGTCCCTCCGACGGTAAATAGTAGCGTCGAGAGGAGTATGAGTAAGCGGGATATCTTGATATTCATAGTCTTTGTGTCTGTATTATTAGATGTGCTACTGACGATTACTTAAAGAAGAAGACGTACGAGATCGTAGCCTTCGTAGGTCCGACATAGTTGGCTTTGCCCTCATCGACCTTAGTACCACAGCGCTGGCAGGGGTACTTGTCATATAGTATACGAGCATAACCTGCACCGAGAGAGAACTCGAGCGAAGAGCGCGTCGAGAGTACCCACTGGTAGCCTACGCTGAGACCACCTCCGTAGAACCACCCTTCGTAGCGGTGATCCTTCATGACAGACTCTTTGTTTTCCAAGATGAGGGGATAGGGGATGTTGACCCCGCCTACGTTCATCTGACCTACATGTCCATGTAGACCAAGGAACCATCCATTGAAAACATCGCAGAACCAGTAGCGAAGCTCTGGTTGAGCCATCCAGTGTGCCCATTTGGTCTCACTGTAGTTGGGCTTGCCCGCATCCAGGTTGAAGACGAACGAGTTCCAACCGAACTGGGTGTCTAGGGTAAACTTCTTGCCCATAGCGAACTCGAGTGAGAGGTTGGGCGTAAGGAGGGCATCATAAGCGAAGTTGTGCTTGAGAGCAACTTGCTGTGCCGTGGCCGCGAATCCAATGGTGAGAACGAGGCCGATGGTAATCACTATCTTTCGTATCATAGTAGGGTGGTTTAGCTACATTTTTCAACTATTTCTATGGGACAAAGATACGAGTTTTAGCTCAAACAAGCCGAATTGTTAGGGAAAAGAACTTGGCAAAATCGGTATTTCTTTTGACTTTATCGGTATTAATGCTCTTTTCAGACGCGTCAGAGATATAAGAGTTAGCATGAAGAAGGCGACAGCGTACAACCCCGATCATCGGGATAACACACCGTCGCCTTGTATCTTTACTCTCATGGACCAACTGGTCGACTCAAGAATATCTTAGCCGAAGTTGTCGTAGTTGATCTGCTCGGGCGGTACGCCTAGGTTGTCCAGCATCTTAATGGCTGCTGCCGACATAGGACCAGGACCGCACATGTAGTACTCGATATCCTCAGGAGCCTCATGATCCTTGAGGTAGTTGTCATAGATGGCTTGGTGGATGAAGCCCGTCAGACCTGTCCAATTGTCCTCAGGCAGTGGTGCCGAAAGCGCAATGTGGAAGGAGAAGTTCGGGAACTCACGCTCGATGGCGCGGAAGTCCTCCTCGTAGAAGATCTCGCTGCGTGAGCGTGCACCATACCAGAAGGAGACCTTGCGAGTCGTATGCTCCGTGAGGAATAGGTGTAAGAGCTGCGCACGTAGCGGAGCCATACCTGCACCTCCACCGATGTAGAGCATCTCGGCATCAGAGTCCTCGTGGATGTGGAAGTCTCCGTAAGGACCGCTCATGGTCACCTTGTCGCCAGGCTTGAGGCTGAAGATGTAAGAGGATGCAATACCTGCGGGTACCTTCTGCCAGGTGTGAGTCACACGATCCATCGGAGGCGTGGCGATACGCACGTTGAGCGTGATGATATTACCCTCGGCAGGATAGTTTGCCATAGAGTAGGCGCGGACGGTCTCCTCAGTATTCTTTGCCGTAAGGCTCCACATATTGAACTTGTCCCAGTCTCCACGGAACTGATCCTCGACTGCGTAGTCGCTGTACTTGACCTCGTACTTAGGGATCTTGATCTGGGCGTAGCTACCGCTCTTGAAGTCCATGTGCTCGCCCTCGGGGAGCTTGACGACAAACTCTTTGATAAAGGTAGCAACGTTCTTATTGGAGATGACTTCGCACTCCCACTCCTTGACACCAAAGACACTCTCAGGGACGATCACCTTCAGATCCTCCTTGACTTTGGTCTGACAGCCGAGACGCCAGTGTGCCATCTGCTCTTTGCGAGAGAAGAAGCCCTTCTCTGTGGCGAGGATCTCTCCCCCACCCTCTACGACACGACAGCGACACTGTCCACAGCTACCGCTACCGCCACAGGCACTAGAGAGGAAGATGCCTTCGTTCTGTAGCGTACTGAGGAGCGTACCGCCCATCGGCACCTCTAGATCCTTGACATCATTGACATTGATATGTACATTGCCAGAGGGAATGAGCTTACTCTTAGCTACTAGGAGTACCACGACGAGGAGCAGTACAACCAGCAGGAAGACCGCTACACTCGAGACTATTATTAAGGTCATTTGATCCATATCTGTAGGCGATTAGAGTTTGACACCTGAGAAGCTGAGGAATGCGATACCCATCAGACCAGTGACGATGAGCGTGATACCAAATCCTCTCAGAGGCTTCGGTATGTTACTATAAGCTAGACGCTCACGGATAGCTGCCAGGCCGACGATAGCGAGCATCCAACCGATGCCAGATCCAAGGCCATAGACAGTTGCCATACCTGTATTGATGAAGTCACGCTGCTGCATAAAGAGCGAGCCACCGAGGATCGCACAGTTCACAGCGATGAGCGGTAGGAAGATACCGAGCGAGTTGTATAGCGAAGGGCTGTAACGCTCCACGACCATCTCTACCAGCTGTGTAAAGGAGGCGATGACGGCGATGAAGACGATAAGCGATAGGAAGCTCAGATCGACTGAAGCGAACTCCGTCCCGAGCCAGCTCAGTGCTCCTGCCTTAAAGACGTAGGTCTCCAGGAGGTAGTTGATCGGTAGTGTACAGGTAAGGATAAAAGTTACTGCCAGCCCCAATCCCAGTGAGGTCTTGACGTCTTTGGATACGGCTAGGTAAGAACACATACCTAGGTAGTAGGCAAAGATCATATTGTCGACAAAGATCGACTTGAAAAATAGACTTAGATAATCCATTGCTTAGACTTTAATCTGTGTGTGACCAATGTATTATATGGATTGGAGAGCTTACTGCTCCTGCAGATCCTTGTTTTTACTGCGCTGTATCCATACGATACAAGCGAGGACGATGAGCGCCATAGGAGGCATGATCATCAAGCCGTGATTGACGTAGCCCATATCGTAGAAGGACTGCGGGATAATCTGATATCCGAGTAGTGATCCTCTACCAAGCAGCTCACGGACGAAGCCGATGATCACCAAGACGAGTCCATAGCCCAGTCCATTACCGATACCATCGAGGAAGGAGGCCTTAGGACCATTTGCTAGGGCAAAAGCCTCTAGGCGACCCATCAAGATACAGTTCGTAATGATCAGACCAATGTAGACCGACAGCTCCTTAGAGACATCGTAGACATAGGCCTTGAGCACCTCATTGACGATCGTCACAAGCGCAGCGACCACCACCAGCTGCACGATGATACGGATACGATTAGGTATCGTGTTACGCAGTAGCGATATGATTACGTTCGCAAAGGCGACGACCACCGTCACCGATAGAGCCATCACCAGAGCGGGCTTGAGCTGAGCTGTGACCGCCAGTGCCGAGCATATACCGAGCACCTGTACGGTGACAGGGTTATTCTTATTGAGAGGCCCTAGGAATACCTCTTTATTACTTATCTTACTCATAGCTTAGATTACTCTCTCTTCTGATTATTCTGCTGCTACTGCTTGAGTACCACGTATCTGCTCGATGTAGGGAAGGTACTCGTGGATAGAGCTCCAGAGCATGTTGTTGACACCATTGCTCGTGAGCGTACCGCCGGAGATACCATCCACGTAGTCTTGGTCGGCAAGTGTCCGGCCATGCTTGACTACTGCGATAGACTTAAACTGCCCGTCATGATAGAGCTGCTTGCCGACAAACTCCTTTGAGAAGTGCTTCGTCGCGATCTCTGCACCCAGTCCTGGAGTCTCACCAGCGTGCGAGAAGTCGGTACCATAGACGGTCGACCCGTCTGCCTGCACAGCTAGAAAGCCCCAGATAGCACCCCATAGGCCAGCACCATCCATCGGGAAGATGTAGAGCTGCTGTCCCTCGACCTCTGCCACGTAGACAGGGAGTCCGAGTGAAGGGTCTTGCTGGCGGAGCTTAAACTGATTGGCCGTATTCATCTGGAAAGCCTCATTCTGAGCAATCTGATCACCCTCAAAGGTAGCGATCACCTCGCCCTGACCATTGACCAGGAGCTCTTGCTTGATCACCTTCGTATAGGTGGGGATGACTTGATCTTTGGTAGGCTCTAGATGTACGGCACGTAGTATCTGCTGCATCTTGTCGATGCGCTCATTCTCCTGCTGTGGCTTGCGTAGAGCCACAGCGGTCAGTGCTAGAGCTATTGCGACTACGACCACCATAATGGCTGCGTAGAGGATCGTGTAGGTATTACTATCTCTATTCATAGTCGTAAGTAGGATCAATGTTTAGCTGCCGTTGCCCAGCGCTTCTTGCGCTTAGCGACGTTTTTGTTTACTACCACATAGTCGATGAGCGGTGCGAAGACGTTCATCAGCAAGATGGCGAGCATCATACCCTCAGGATAACCAGGGTTGAGAACACGTATGAAGACGCACATGACACCCACGAGGAGACCATAGATCCACTTGCCCGTCTCGGTACGTGCCGAAGTAACAGGGTCGGTCGCCATAAAGACAAGACCGAAGGCAAAGCCACCATAGAGTAGGTGATGCGTGATGTCAAGCTGCATGGCAGCGGTCGTACCGATAGCGTTGAAGAGGAGTGTCATCAGAGCCGCACCTACTACACCACTCACGATGATCTTGTAGCTTGCCACGCCCGTCCAGATCAGTAGGATAGCACCGAGTAGGATCGCAAAGGTCGAAACCTCGCCGATACTACCAGGTATAAAGCCCCAGAAAGCGTCCCATAGTGATGAAGGCTCACCGAGTGTATTCACGATCGTGGGGAGCGTATCACCAGCCGTAGCCACCTGACCCAAGGGGGTAGCCCCTGAGAAGCCGTCGACAGCAGCCGTAGCCATATCGCCACCACCACCGAAGCCAAAGATAGGCTCCGTGCGGACGAACACCTTGTCACCAGTCATCGCTGCTGGATAGGCGAAGAAGAGGATCGCACGGGTCACCAGAGCCACGTTGAAGACGTTGTAGCCCGTACCACCGAAGACCTCCTTGGCGAAGATCACCGACATGGCGACAGCCACAGCAATCATCCAGAGTGGCGTGCCTACGGGGACGATCATCGGAACCAGCATACCTGTCACAAGGTATCCCTCTTGTATCTCCTCATGCTTCCACTGAGCTACGGTAAACTCGATACCTAGTCCCACTACGTACGAGACTACGATCTTAGGCAGTACTGCTAGGAAGCCGAACCAAAACATCGACCAGAAGCCAGCCGTCTGACCGATCGCGATGAAGTGCTGGAGTCCCACATTGTACATACCAAAGAGTAGCGCAGGCACTAGTGCTAGCACCACGGTACTCATGACACGCTTGCTATCTATCGCATCATGTACATGCACACCTCCTTGTGGAGCCGCTGTCGTATGCGGCACATAGAGGAAGGTCTCAAACCCGTCAAAGAGCGAGTGAAACGCATGCAGCTTACCCCCAGGTTCAAACTGCGAGCGTCGCTTATTGAATCTATCTTTTAGTGACATATAATATAGTAGTCATAGTCCATAGCCTTACGGTGACGGAGCGTTGCTCCCACGGGAGGCTACTTTTTTTAGTTCATCTCCTTATATAGTAGGTCTAAACCTTGACGCACGATGTGCTGCAGCTCCATCTTGGAGGTGTCGACGAACTCGCACAGGGCGAAGTCCTCGGGAGCCACCTCGTAGATGCCTAGCTCCTCCATCTTGTCAATGTCAAAAGCTATAATCGCCTTCAGCAGATACTCCGCATAGATATCTAGCGGGAAGACGCTCTGCAACTCATGACTCATGATCATCGCACGCTCGCCACCCTTGAGGCGGGCATCCAGCGTATAGTGCTTGCGAGGCATCAGCCAGCTGAGGTAAGTACGGCTCTGGCTAAACTCTCCAAAACGGGGCATAGCCCATCCGAGTAGTTCATCGCGATCAGCCCCATCAGGGATCACCGTGATCTGATCGCAGCTCATCGGGAAGAAAGGACGCTCCTCCGTGAGCTGTGTACCTGTCAGCACATCGCCTGCGATGATACGCGTCTTGCATCCATCCTGAGCCAGCTTGCCCAGACTCTCTATACGACAGCCAGGCAGTAGGTCCATATAGCCATGCTCGGCAGCGTGACTACCGGTGATGGCTATGCGACGGCTGTAATCCACATGCCCCGTCATCAGGAGACGACCGATGAGTACTACATCTGTAGCACGAAGTGTCCAGACCGTCTCGCCCTTGTTGATAGGAGCTACGTGGTTGATCAGCACTCCCACATTACCAGCAGGATGTGGCCCTCTTACCTCTACGCTCTCCACCTCTGCGGGCAGCGTCAGAGGGCAATCGTGTGCGACGCCTACGTAGACCTTGCCAGCTGTAAGACGAGCCAAGGCGCGTAGTCCTAGGCGTAGCTCCTCCTCACGTCCCTCTAGCAGATAGTCGATCTCAGGAGCTAGCGGAGCGGTCAGATGCGCTGTGACAAATATATCTCGTGGTGCGATCGTAGGGTTAGCAATGCGATCGTAAGGTCTCTGACGTATGAGCGTCCATAGGCCAGACTCTAGCAGCAGGGCCTGTAGCTTGCTCGCTTCACCGTCAAGTAGTCCCTCTACGGCAAAGGTGCGCTGTGCCTGACTCTCATCTGGGCGTATCTCTACGCTCATTATTTTACGCTTAGCACCTCTATTGATCGCGACTAGCTCACCACTGACGGGTGCTGTGACCCATATCTCTGGGTACTGCTTATCGTAGACAATCGGGTCGCCAGCCTCTACGTGATCTCCCACATGCACCTTCATCTTGGGCGTCAGCCCAGGTACATCATCGGGCACCCATGCATAGGTGGACGATGCTCCGCCAGAAGGTGTGGTCAGGAGGGTACGGGGCGCAGTCCCATTTAGTTTGAGATCCAAGCCTCGCTTGATAGTTATCGTTCTTGCCATGACGATCTCTCTTTAGAATCCAACAATTGGTGCAAAAGTACTCATTTTATTTGGGACTAGCTCACTTTAGGTAGAAAAACTTCTGGCTGACCTCTTATCGTCAACATCGGCTACACCACGAGACGCTCCTTTTCGTCCCATGAGACTGTTGACTTTTGCAACAGTCTCCTCACAGAGGCGATCTACACGTGGAAATTTCCAAATCCCCACAGAGGAAAGGGATAAAACTTCGGAGGAATGAAATGAAACTTCGGAGGAATCAAATGACAAGTCCGAAGAAATGATTTGCCCCCGCGTGGAGGGTTAAGAAGAGCCAGGTGAGGATTGTCGATTTTCTCCGTGGCTACAATGAAAAACAAGAAGCCCCCGAGATAATCCACCTGTGTGGAGATATCTCGGAGGCTATCTTTATTGTTAGGATCTCTTGCGACACGCTACTCTGTCAGCTAGTCATACACTAGCAGTAGAAAGCGTATCACCGAGTTTGCTACTTATAGCTTACCAGTTACGTATAAGCTCCTTATTTGCGAAGCGATCCTGGAGTGGGAACTCCCAGATGAACATCTTGTCCGTGTGAGACTTGTGCATATCCAGGCTCTTCTCATGGAGTGCACCAGAAGCGGCTAGAGCAGGCTGTGCGGGCTTGTCACTACGATCTAGATCCACCTGCCAGCGCTTGAGATCGGTCATACGTGTACCCATACCGAGCATCTCGCGTGTACGCTCATGCATGACTGCCTGCTTGATCTGATCCTGTGTCGTAGCCTTGAGCTGATCACCTAGACCACGAGCCATACGGAACTCCTCTAGAGTAGCCTTAGCACTAGCTACATCACCACTCCACGCCTGAGCCTCAGCCTTGATAAGCCAAGCCTCTGCGATGTCAAAGAGGTGTGTCGTATGTGCATAACTATAGAGCTGCTTTTCACGATTCTGATCTAGGTCTGGATTGCCTCTAAACTTGGAGACAAATGTAGCACCATCAGCATCATACACCAATACCCGTACACCGTTGGGTTTCTGAGAGCCATCCTCGAACCAGTTTGTATAGCGCCAATCCTTACCCTCCTGAGAGGTCTCTGTATCGATAGGCTTATTGTACAGATCTAGGAGATACTGAGAAGGTAGCCATACAGGCACTACAAGCTCTACATCACTACCGTCGCTAAGAGCCCCCTTGAGGTAGCGGATACCATGTAGGACGCCACCGACACGACCTACCTTCTTATTAGCATAGGTCTTGATCATGATCTCGGTAGAGGTCTCGTACTTCCAGATGTTTAGGAGAGCAGTCTTGTCTTTCTGATCTTCCTGCTCAGAGGGCGCACCCTTTGTAGCGAGAGGATAGTTATCAATGAACTTATCAACCTCTGCGATAGCATCCTGATATTTATGCATCTCAAGGAGTATGCGAGCGCGAATAGCGTAAGCATAGTCATCAACGAGATAGCAGGGGATACCATCCATCTGCAGGTCATTATAGGCAGCCTTGGTAGGTAGCTTCTTAGCAGCCTCAGCGAGTTCATCGAGGCACCACTCGTAGACCTCCTTTTGTGTGGAGCGCGCCTTAGGCGTTTCCTTAAAGAGGGGGTCGAAGTGCTTCATCATGACGATACCTAGGTCACCACCATCGTTAGCGTCATTGTAGCGCTTAGAGAAGCGTAGCATCAGACGATAATGGGCTAGTGCACGTAGTGTACGTGCCTCTGCTATATAAGTCTCAATGCTTAGCTTATCGGCATCTGATAGATCCTTCGTGAGCTCCTCGTTTGCCATAAACTCTTCAGTACGCATGATGAAGTAGTTGGCATCCTTGATGAGTGAGCAGTAAGATCCGTAATAAGAAGCGATCTCATCAGCATCACTAAGAAGCTGCTCATCCCAGTCATAGAACTTACCATTGGCTCCATTGTCACGGGCGTTGACGACATTGTAGAGATCAGCCTGATAGTCGCCGAGGACTAGATTCGCAGGAGACTCAGCCCCACGGACTGTTTCAAACATGGCCTCGCGTGTCCACTTGACGTCTTGCATCGTCTTGAACTCGGTCTGTGCCTTGTTGCCCTCGGGAATATACTCTACTTTACAAGCAGCGAGAGCAAGTAGCGATACAAGCAAGAGACCTAGGGTCTTGATATGTTGTTTCATACTATATTTTCTATTATAAGGTGATTAAATAGTCCTTGCTTAGAATGTGATCTGAAGACCTCCTACATACTGGCGGGTATTAGGATAGCTATTCATAGCCATGTTGTAACCAGCCTCTGGGTCAAACCCACTAAACTTCGTAAAGGTGAGTAGGTTACGTCCAGTCACGTAGACACGTACACCAGAGATGACGCCGATCTTCTCAAACCATGCGCTAGGCAGTGCGTATGAGAGACGTACGTTCTTCAAGCGAAGGAATGATGCGTTCTCCAAGAGACGAGAGTCGAAAGCGATCTGCTCGCCGAACTTAGGTACATCAGTATTCGTATTCTCTGGAGTCCAAGCGTCGAGGACCTTGCGGCTCTTGTTGGAGTCTAGGAACTCTTGGCTGAGGTTCTCTGTGAAGTAGCGGTCATTATTCATAATCCACTTACCTACGTTGAATGCCCAGTCGATATCGAGTGCGAGGCCCTTCCAGCTAGCACCCATAGAGAAACCACCATTGAACGGAGCGCGGAGCTTCTTGCCAGAAGCACGAAGGAGCTTCTCAGCTACATACTCTTCTGTGACACGATCCTTAGAGATGTTGCCATTCTCATCGGGTATATACCACTGCTGCTTACCAGTCTCAGGATTGACACCAGCATACTCAGCCATTAGGAACTGCTCAGCCTCACCGACCTTGTATATCAAGCTGTAGTTAGGCATCTTGTACTCATCCATACCATAGAAGAGCTTAGTGATCTTCTCGTGGTTGTAGTTGAGTACTGCAGAAGCATAGACGTTCCAGTCACGTGTACGAACAATGTCGTAGCTGACCGTCAGGTCAATACCTGTGTTAGTCATCGAGCCTACGTTCTCATAGCGAGAAGCGAAGCCAGAGATGTAAGGTAGAGGTACTGACATAAGCATGTCGTCTGTGATACGGTGATAAATGTTGGTCACCGTGTGCAGGCGATTGTCGAAGGCATCGAAGTCTACACCGACATTGAGGTTAGACTGCTTCTCCCAGCCTAGATCAGGGTTACCGATTGAAGCTGCGTAGAGACCGAAGATACCACTATAGTTGACACGACCCAAGTGTGGGAAGAATGCCAAGGTGGGGATAGAAGAGTTACCCGTCGTACCCCAGCTAGCACGTAGACGTAGCGTGTTGAGCCACTTGACGTGATCTAGGTGTGCACGATAGATATCATAGGTAGCACCTACTGAGTAGAAGAGTGCTGTCTGGTTGCTAGTACCAAATCTTGAAGAAGCATCGCTACGTAGCGATAGGTCTAGGTGTAGGTAGTTGTCAAAGGAATAGTTGACACGACCGAAGAAAGAGAGGTAGTTATAACCACTCTTTGCCTGACTAGGTAGCACTAGATCCTCAGGCTGTGTACTACCAGAGCCTAGGAGCATAAACTCAGAGTGCTCTAGACCACGCGCATAAGCACCGATGATGTCGGCACGGCTCTGAACCCACTCCTGACCAAGCAGGAAGGTGAGCTTGTGCTTATCAGCAAAAGAGGTGCGATACTCAGCCGTATTGGTCCATGTGAAGAGTCTATAGAGACTACGCTGCTCACTTCTTGAGCCACGCTTGTCGGTTCTCCAGTAAGCTCCTGGGAGGAATGCATTAGAAGAGAGGCTGTGAGACATGTCTAGACCGGCCTGAGTCTTGATGACAAGACCCTTGATAGGCGTCAGCTCAGCATAACCACCGATGTTAGCCTGGTAACCGTCAGAGACCTCCTTACGATACTTGTCAGAGATATCTCTAATGATACCGAAGTCTCCTACCTGTGTTAGGTACCAGTAGCGACGTAGCTCACCATTTGCATCATAAGGAGAGAAGTAACGAGGCTGTACAAGAGCACCAAACGGGCCCTCGTCGACGTAAGAGTTACCCTCAAAGCTAGAAGAGAACTGCTGCGTATAAGCTCCAAAGAGGTTTGCACCTACCTTGAGCCAATCCTTGACACGAGAGTCAACGCTGACACGACCATTGTAGCGTGTGAAGCTGTTGCGACCACGAGTCAGACCCTCCTGTGAGAAGGTACCCATAGAGATGTAGTACTGCGTACGGTTGCTACCACCGCTGAATGAGATGTCAGCATTGTACGTAGGAGCCAAGCGTCCCATGAAGAACTTGAGCCAGTCGAAGTTGTAGTCTGCTGGATTATAGTCGTCCACATCAAAGAGTGGATTGAAAGACCATGCCTCTCTCTCATTATCACTCTGAGCCTTCTTGTTGAGTGCTGCAAGGAGCTCAGCCTTGGTCTTAGCCTTTAGGTATCCATGAGCAGCCTGATAGTCTAGCAGCTCATCACCGGTCATCATGTTGTCGTAAGGCTTTCTATTGATGAACTGGGAGATACCATACTGTGCGTTGACAGTGATATGTCCTAGTCCCTCCTCAGAGCGCTTACCCTTCTTGGTGGTGATGACGATAACACCATTAGCTGCTCGCGCACCGTAGATAGATGTTGACGAAGCGTCCATAAGGGTAGTCAAGCTCTCGATATCGTTGGAGTTCATAGCCATAACGGTAGCTAGGTCGGTCTGCATACCATCTACGATGTAGAGAGGTGCAGAGCCAGCCGTTAGTGAACCTTTTCCGTGGATCTGTACGTTTGCCACAGCATTAGGGTCTCCAGAGGTCGTCAAGACACTCATACCAGCGACCTTACCTTGTAGTGCGTCCATCACGTTGGCTACAGGCTTCTCAGCGATCTGCTCACCAGATACGCGAGCCATAGAGCCTGAGATCGTGCTGAGCTTCTGTCCTGAACCGTAACCTACTACGACGACCTGATCTAGGGTCTGATCGTCAGTCGTCATGACGACGTTCATCACCTTGGAGATGGGTACGGAGATAGTCTTAAGACCTACGTAGGAGAAGGTCAGCTTCTTTGCAGAGGCAGGTACACTGAGTGTAAACTTACCATCTACGTCTGTCGTGGTACCAATAGAGGTGTTGCCCTCTACAACCACGTTCGCAAACATCACCGGCTCTTTACCCTCTCCCGAGGTTACAGTACCTGTGATGGTCCTATTCTGCGCTACAGCCCATCCTATGCTGGCCGTTAGCATCAGAAAGAATAGAGCCAATCTTTTCATAAAACTCTTCTTTAGCGTTAGTTATACATTGATAGTTTGAATAGTCTTACCCACCCACCACGTCACGCTAGCAACTATGGTGGTGTGTCTCTGACATAACCTAATATAGC
This sequence comes from uncultured Porphyromonas sp., assembly GCF_902489635.1. Lineage (GTDB taxonomy): Bacteria > Bacteroidota > Bacteroidia > Bacteroidales > Porphyromonadaceae > Porphyromonas. The sequence continues at coordinate 29,905 of NZ_CABUAN010000008.1, forward strand.
AACCAATAGAATCTCCTCTCACACTGTGGCATACGCGCAGGCACCACCCTGCACAGAGCCTTCAACATTGCCGAAGGGAGTCTACCTTAACCTTTCGGAAACAAAGGTAGTACAAAAATGCGTGGAAAACAAATCTACAGAGCTATCTCGATGCAATAAATCTCACAAGTATCGATCATTGAGTATCACAATGAGCTTATATAGCGAGCGGTAGTGCTGAGGATTCCTCGGCACTACCGCTATGCAACTTCTTTAGTCTAGCTGAACTAGTAGCTAGAGTCTGACTCTACTTGACTAGTCTCTGAGTCTTTACGCCATCAGCTGTACGGATCGTAGCGATGTACTGACCAGCAGGCAGAGAGGCGACATCCATAGCCATCAGCTGAGCACCTGCAAAGGCTGCTACCTGGATACCCTCCATGCTGTATAGCTCGACAGCCTGTACATCCGTAGCATCTGTGAGCTGTAGCTGTGTGGTGAAGTGTGCTGGATAGAGGCTCACCTCTGCAGCAGCTACATGGATAGGCTCGTTAGGACGTAGCTCGCCTGGATAGTCGTAGACGACCTCTACGTAGTAGTCGTCAGTAGTCTTACCATCAGCATCATCGTATACGTAGGTGCCGGCAGGTAGCTCTTTGACCTTCTGCCCGTTGCGATATATGATGTAACTCTTGATCTCGGGGAAAGGCACTGGCAGCTCACCACGTGTGTAGTAGTCGTGGGTTACGCCTGGCTGCCTCTTAGGATTGTCAGAGATGACCAGCTCGACGGCTTGGTAGGCCATGCGCTCCTTGCTATAAGGCTCCTGCCATACATAGAACTCACGGCCAAGGTCTAGGGCTAGCTTACAGCCGTCGTATGCCACCTTCTCATCCGTAGAGTTAGCATCGAGGTAGATGTCTCCCGTAATGTTGGACGGGTCGAAGGCAAAGCCTACATCTAGTAGATGGGCATCACTAATCTCGTAAGGCATGGAGAGCTGCATAGAGAAGAACTCCTTCTTATCTGCAGTGCCCTGAGGTACGACCAGGTTGTAGTACTGTACGGGGCGACCATCGACCTTCTGTCTGATGAAGAAGGAGATATTTTTCTTAGCATCAATAGAGCCATTAGAGTTGTATGGCGTGTCCTGAGAGGGGATGAAGTTGATCTGATGTATGTAGAGCTTACGTCCGTTGAGCGGAGACTGTCCTAGACGATAGCTGTCGTACATGTAGATTCTGTTTATCGCATCCTTAGAGATATTGTAGTATTTCAAGATGTAGTCGACTCCATTAGCGGCTCTTAGGGGGAAGACCTTGTCGCGATTCTTTATCTTGGAGACGATCTGCGTGTTGTATGGCATCTGCCACTTAAGCTTGGTGCCAGTCTTACCTGTAGATACTGTGAGCGGTGCTCTAGAGGCTAGCTGTCCGGTGTAAAGCGTATAGTAAGCAGCAGGCGTTGCGACCTCCTGACCATTAATCGTATAAACAGCCTCGACGGAGTATGCTACACGCCCCTTGCGCTTCATGTCACTAGTGACTAGATCCTCACGCGTTGTCTCTGCTAGGCTAGCCATGCGACGCCCATTGCGATAGAGGTTATACTTTACTGGGTAGCCCTGTGGGTGCTGCGGTACTGGCTCCCAAGAGATTTTTATCTTTGAGGCGTCCGTAGGCTCTATCTTAGCGATGATCGAGGGCACGACAGCTAGAGGCTGATAGTTCTCTCTCCAGGTACCCTTCACTTTTGTAGTGCCAGTACCCTTGGGGTCGAGCCACTTAGCCATGTACCACGTAGCCCCCTTAGACTTATACTTGTCAAAGTGTGAGTTTAGGCGTCCATATAGAGCATCCATGCGACAAGTGCCAGGTGCTCCACCAGAGAGTGTACCTATCTGATTGCCTTCTGCATTGAAGAGTGGAGAGCCAGAGGAGCCACCCTCAGTATTGCCCCTCTTGAAGTTGAAGCCAAAGTGATCATCTTCGCCACCTGTTTCATCTTTACCTCTCCACTGTGCTATGAAGACCCCTCCATCGAAGGTAGAGATCTTGGCAGCATCACCTGCGGGGTGATGTATACTAGCACCTCTAGGCCAGGTCGTAGGCGAGGCATCCCAGCCTGCGTAGTAGACACGATAATCTAGAGGTATCTCGTTTTTGAGCTCAAGGAGTAGTCCATCCGAGTAGTTTGCAATAGGGATGAAAGATCTCATCTCAGCTCCTACTATACTTACCTCTTGCAGAGTAGCATAGTCACCACTAGAGCAGCGAGGCTTCTCATAGTGGAAGGCAAAGATCCACTGGCTCAGTTGTTGTGGCGAGACATCAAACGTCTCAGTCGCACTGGCACAGTGCGCTGCCGACATAATGTATGGCTTGAAGTCGCCTGCGACATTGTTTACAAGGTTGCCTGAGCACATGCCTAGTGCCCCATTCCTTCCGGGCATCAGCATAGCTACAGAGCTAGACTTCTGATCTTGGTAGGGATCACCCTCGGGGCAGTTAGCATTGATCTGACAGTACTTGACGAGGCCTGGATCTGACTTATCTTCGATGCTCATGTGCTTCTCAGCACCCTTATCAGCCATCAGTACTGGGCGGTAGAAGTAACCTACTCCCTGTACCTTGATCGATGGCATCTCGCCTGTGACAGGAGCCTCATAGTCTAGGATCAGCGTATTGCCACTGATAGGCTCAGTGGCGAAGGCTCCATGCTCGGGGTGCGTAGCGCGTGTGTAAGCGCCCAGCACCTGCTTACCCTCAGGCGAATAGATGTAGAGCTTACCTCCCTCAGGAATGTAGAAGTCATCGTAATAGAGGTTACACCCTACAGGCGTACCCTCTAGCTCGATCTGCAGGCGATAGATGTTTCGCCCCTCGACGGTGCCTACTAGCTGAGCATCCTCAGCAAAGTCGACCTGATGCTCTATGATGCGCCCCACGGATAGAGGCTTCGTCTGTACAGTCTCCGTCCAAGACTCTTGAGACAGGTAGTCTGCTGGGTTAAAGTCCAGACTCACGGTTTGAACGGCAGTAAGTGAGCGTAGCGAACCCTCCTGCATCATGAGGGGACTACCTCCGAAAGATTGTTGTCCGAAGGTCACGAGACCACCACACAGCAGGACGAAAGCTACTGCTAGGAGTCGACTGACTAGGGATAAGCGTTGAACTGTCATATTTTGGTTTGTATAGTATGGGTTAAAACGATTCGGGCTGCAAGTTACAACAAAAATCTGACTTAGCGAAAGAATCCTCCACTCTGGCCAGGACTGACGTATTATTTAATCGCTCTGCCAAAACACACCTGAGGAAATCTCCAATAGCTCCCTAGAAAACAAAAAGTCTCCACGGAGGGCCGAAATAAAACTTCGGAAGAATGAAATGAAACTTCGGAAGAATGAAATCATAAGTCCGAAGAATTTTTCCGAGCCTCCGTGGAGAATGAAAAGTCCCTATCGAGGGATTTCCGATTTCCTCCATAGGGAGGTCGATGAGTTCATTATATATAATGTGTCATCCCTGCCTTCTAATCTCTAACCTCTAACTTCTAATCTCTAACCTCTAGCTTCTATTTACATATCTTTACAGGGAAATTCGTCCGATCCCATCCTTTCTCGAATATCCACGTGGAAAATCTCAAATCTCCACGTGGATATTTTTTATTTTCCACGTGGGCGTGATTCATTTCCTCCGAAGTTTCATTTGATTCCTCCGAGGAATTTTTTATTTCCTACCTGGGAAATAAAAATTCTCCACGTGGAGATTTTGAAATATCCACGTGGGAATCAGTTTTCACCGACATAGCGTCGTTTCGATATGTAGTCGGCTCTAAATTATTGTAACAAGCCAGCGTCGAGTCTACCCTCTTTTTTGGTTGTTGCTGTTGGCTAGAGCTACCAGAGTAATCAGAGCTATCGGAGTGTTAGTGCCAACAGCTAATAGCCAATAGCCAATAGCCAATTTCTAATCTCTAATTTGATTACCTTTGCAGTAACTCCGTGAGTAAGACGATCGGCACGCCTTCGCCAGAAGCGCACGGAACTCTCTGTCAAACACTTATCGCACTGTTACCTTTTTTACTCCCTTGTCTGCTAAGCTCTATCATACGGCTGTCCTCTGTGAGGACTCTCTCGACTTATTGGTCACGACACCCACTGGTCTCTATGTAGATGTCACAATGGGTGGCGGGGGGCACTCGCGTGCCCTCCTCGAGCGACTCGCTCCCGAGGGGCGCTGCATCGGCCTCGATCAAGATCCCGATGCGGTGGTCAACGCCCCTACGGATAGTCGCTACCACTTTGTGGCGACAAACTTTCGCTACCTAGGGCAGTGGCTTGACTACTGGGGACTCTCAGGGCAGGTCGATGGCATCTTGGCAGATCTAGGAGTCTCGTCACATCACTTCGACAGTGAGGAGCGAGGCTTTAGCTTTCGCTATGAGGAGGCCATGCCTGATATGCGTATGAATAGCCGGTCGGGTGTCACAGCTCGTGACCTCCTACTGAGCTACAGCGAGGAGCAGCTGGCCGATATACTATATTATTATGGTGAGCTCCATGATGCTCGTCGCATCGCAGCTCTGCTGGTGTCGCATCGTGCCGTGGGCTACCCGACGATCGCCTCGCTGATGGAGGTGCTGACGCCAGTCCTACCTAAGGGAGGGCCTCAGCTGCGCAATAAGCTGAGCCGTATCTTCCAGGCGCTGCGCATCGAGGTCAATGATGAGCTGGGCGCTCTGCGTCAACTGCTGAGCGACTCCGTGCGTCTCCTCAAGCCGGGGGGGCGCATAGCGATCATCTCTTATCACTCGCTGGAGGATCGCATGGTCAAGGACTTCTTCCGTCTAGGGAGCTTCGAGCAGCCAAATGAGGCTCTAGCAGGTATGCCTTTATCGCCCCCTGCGCCTCTACGTGTGATCACAAAAAAAGCTATCACACCCTCGGCGGATGAGATAGCGGATAATAATCGTGCTCGCAGTGCTAAGCTACGTGTTGCTGAGCGTCGTGAGGATATTTGAGTGAGATTGAGAAGATGGTTAAGATAGACGACACATACTTTGAGGATGACCTAGAGGAGGAGCTACAGGAGCCTACACCAGTAGCTACTGATGAGTCTACGACAGAGCCTCAGCCGAGGCCTCTGCTGGGTGATCTCCTAGATGAGGAGGTCTCTTCTGAAGCTGTCGACACAGACACTCAGAGCGACTTCACACCGGCTGCCATGGCTCCCGCTGACGATGAGGAGACCCATGAATCCTCCACGCTAGAGTCTACTCCCCTAGCGGAGCCCGAGGCTCCTGAGGCTTTGTTTGCCTCTGAAGAGCCGTATGCTTCTGAAGAGCTTGAGGAGGAAGAAGAGGAGGAAGCTGTCGAAGAGGAGGATGAAGAGGATATCGAGGAAGAGTCTGACCAGTCTACTCGCAAGCGCTCTTCGCGTGGGCTATGGTATTGGCTAGGTGGAGATATGCTAGAGCAGCCCGCCTTTAGGAAGTATATACCAGCCTTTATCGCGATCCTCCTGATGGGACTGATACATATCACGAGCAACTATCAGATCATCGCCAAGCGCCGTCAGATAGACAAGCTAGAGACACGAGTCAAGGATCTGACCTACAAGCACATGGAGAGCGTCAGCGAACTAACGCGTCGTAGTATCGGGGGCAACTTCGAGCAGCAACTCCAGGCGATGGGGTCAGACCTTGAGGCACCTTCGCAGCAGTCGATCATCCTCTATCGTGATGACAAGAAATAATCTCTACCCGCTCTAACGTACACACGCTCTATGTCGAAACATAGCCCTATCATAGCTCGCTACCGCACTTTAGGCTTCCTGGCCATCTTGATGACTCTATGGATCTTTATCAAGGTGATCGGCATCATCTTCGTCGAGGGACCTACCTGGCGCAAGATGGCGCAAAACTTTCATCGCCCAGACACGGTGACGATCTCACCACTGCGTGGCAACATTATTTCGTCAGACGGACACATCGTGGCTATTAGCAAGCCTGCGTACAAGCTTTACCTAGACTTTGGCTCAGAGGCTATTCAGCAGATGGAACCCGACTCGCTCTACAAGCAGCTAGACTCGCTAGCCTACCAGATGAGTCTCTGGGAGAAGGGTGAGCAAGCTACCTACCAGGCTCTACGTAAGCGACTTCGTGAGGGCTATCGCAAGGCGCAGCATAAGCAGCCAGGCTATCGCTACGTATCTATATACCCCTACGAGGTGAGCCATGTGGAGTATCAGCGGCTTAAGCAGACTTATCCACTGATGATGACGGTAGAGCGCAAGGGACGTATAGTGCGTCGCCGTGGTCCGCTCAGAAATGGGCTGACACATGAGGAGCGTGCACTACGTGACAGACCTTATGGCGAGCTGGCGAGACGTACGATAGGGAGTGTCTACAAGGAGGTCAAGGGAGATCTCACGCAGGGAGAGTATGGTCTGGAGCAGAGCTTTGACACCCTCCTGCGGGGTGAGCCTGGACTGGCTGTGAGGCAGTACTTAGCGGGGTCTACCCGACAGAACACGCTACAGCCGCCTCGTGATGGCTACAACGTGTACACCACGCTAGATATGAATCTGCAGCAGATCGTGCACCGTGCGCTCTATGAGCAGATGACACAGTTTGAGGCGGACTACGGAGGGGCTATCCTGATGGAGGTGGAGACGGGGCGTATCCTGGCACTGGCCAATCTAACGAAAGGTGGCGAGAGCTACTATGAGGGGGTCAACTATGCCCTTAGCGCGCTCAACGAGCCTGGCTCTACGATGAAGACGCCCTTTATGATGGCTGCTCTAGATGATGGAGTCTGTACGCCAAGCGATACCATTGACACTGGAAACGGAGTCTTTAAGTATGGAGGCTACAACATACGTGATCACAATGCCAATCGGGGAGGCTATGGGCGTATCTCGGTAGCGCAGGGACTATGGTACTCTAGTAATATCGTCCTGGCTAAAATTGCGATCAAGGGGTATGTGGAGCACCCTGACGGGATCTATCAGCATCTGAGCAACTATGGCATGCTGGAGCGACTGGACGTAGGTCTCGAGGGTGTCGCTACACCAACGATCATACGACCTGGGGACAAGAGCTACGGTAACTCGACGATCCCTGGCATCAGCCGTGGCTATGGTATATCTGTGCCGGCGATCAATACGCTCAACTTCTACAATGGTATCGCCAACGGCGGACGTATCATGCGTCCCTATCTGGTAGATCGTGTAGAGGATGCAGAGGGCAAGGTGATCCAAGAGTTTCAACCACAGGTGCTGCACGAGAATATCTGCAAGCCGGCTACGCTTGACTCGATACGCTCCATGCTAGACAATGTAGTCTTACAAGGCACTGCTAAAGGGCCCGTACGCTCTGAGCTGATCTCTATCAGTGGCAAGACGGGTACAGCCCTGATGAGCAACCATGGTGGCGGAGGTTATCGTGCTAGTGGGGAGGTCTATATGACTTCGTTTTGCGGATACTTCCCTTCTGATCATCCTAAGTATAGTTGCCTCATCTTTGTAGTCAATCCTCACGGCGTAGGTCGTGCCTCAGGCGGTATCGTAGCTGGTCGTGGTGTGAAGCGTATCGCTGAGGAGATCTACACGCTCTCTAATCCTATCCTCCTAGACACGATCACACCTCACCCGGCTAGTGAGCGGCTAAAGCACTTGGAGCTAGCTGGCGGTGAGAAGAAGCGTGTCGAGAGCTTTGTCAAGGCTTACAAGATCCCCGAGGTTAGATCCGAGGGCTCTAGCAAGGTCGCCTCTGACCAACTGGTCGTACCTCAGTATGAACGTGAAGGGGTGGAGCTGCATCCTCTGGCTCGTTACTCTAAGGGGGTGATGCCTCGACTTGTAGGTTTAGCCCCTAGCGAAGCGGTCTATCAGATTAGTCTGCAGGGGCTGGAGGTGCAGTTGGTCGGCTATGGACAAGTCATAGCGCAGAGCATCCCTGTCGGGACGCCTATCCACCCAGGTCAGAAGGTGATCCTACATCTAGGCAATAATCATAGACAGTAAAGTGGAATACTCTTTATAGATAGATATGAATCTCAAACCACTCAATAATTATATAGTAGCACTCACCGAGGAGCATCTACTGAGCCAAGCAGACACGGGTAGCGTCTCTACGGAGCAGTGCCAAGTGACCTCTATCGAGCAGGACTCACGTCGTGCCTCCAAGGGATGCATCTTCGTAGCACTACGTGGCGTACATGTGGACGGTGCCGACTACATTCCAAAGGCGCTTGCAGCGGGCTGTCGTATCATCGTCACAGAGCATCCACGACCCGAAAGCCTCTCTGACGAGGTGGCATGGCTCACGGTGACCGACACGGCGAAGGCGATAGCGGTCCTAGCCTCTGTCTACTATGACCGTCCGGAGCGACAACTCACGATCGTAGGAGTCACGGGGACTAATGGCAAGACGACCACCGCTACGCTATGCTATCAGCTGTGGAGCTGGCTCGGTATGCGAGCTGCACTCTTTAGCACGGTCTGCATACGTATCGGCGACAAGGAGTATCCCGCCACCCATACGACGCCCGACGCTCTCGAGCTGCATCGTGTGATGCGCGATATGGTCGATGCGGGGTGTCGCTATCTTTTTATGGAGGTCTCTTCGCACGCTTTGGTACAGCAGCGGGTCTATGGGTTGCCTTTTGCACTAGCTCTCTTTACCAATCTGACGCGTGACCACCTAGACTACCACGGCACGATGCAGGCTTACATTGCGGCAAAGAAGTCTCTCTTTGACAATCTCTCCCCAGAGGCTCACGCGCTAGTCAATGCGGACGATCGCAACGGGAGTGTCATGGTACAAAACTGCGCTGCACACCTACACACCTATGCGATGCGTAGCCATGCGGACTATATGGCTCAATTGCTGGGGCAGTATGTAGACGGCTCTACCCTACTGCTGGACAACGAAGAGGTGGAGATCAAGCTCGTCGGGAGCTACAACGCTTACAATGTGACGGCCGTCTATGGTGTGGCACGCCTTCTCCTGCCTGATCTGGACAAGAGCGTGATACTACGAGGCATCTCTAGTCTAGAGCATGTGAATGGTCGCTTTGACCTGCTCGCCTCCCCGAGAGGATATCATGTGGTAGTGGACTATGCGCACACGCCTGACGCTCTGGAAAATCTCCTCAAGACGGTCTCCGAGCTTAACGCCACACGGGTCTACGTCGTGGTCGGCGCTGGCGGTGATCGGGATATGGGCAAGCGTCCTGAGATGGGGCGTATCGCCTACAATATGTGCGACCATCTCTACCTTACCTCAGATAATCCACGCTCCGAAGATCCGCAGACGATCATTGATCAGATGCTCGAGGGCATTCCTCTGGCGGAGCGCGACGAGGTCTACACCAACGTATCTCGTCGCCAAGCGATCACAGACGCTTGCGCAGCTGCACAGCGTGGCGACCTAGTGGTCATCGCTGGCAAAGGTCATGAGACCTATCAAGAGATCGAAGGTGTCAAGCACCACTTCGACGACAAAGAGGTGGCGCAAGAGATCTTCGCAAGAGAGGAGCATGCGTAGATAGCGTACTTTTGTCCTCACCTTTTACTTAGAGACCTTATAACCTTATCAACTTACCCATCACACTATGCTTTATCACCTCTACGATTGGCTACAAGCAAACGACATCCCTGGCTGGCGACTAGCCCAGTATGTCACCTTTCGGGCTGGTGTCAGCTTCATCCTAGCGTTGATCTTCAGTACGATCATCGGCCGACGCATCATCCACTGGTTGCATCGCATGCAGATAGGCGAGGTGGTTCGTACGCTGGGACTGGAGGGAGAGGCTATGAAGACAGGCACCCCAACGATGGGCGGTATCATCATCATTATAGCGATCATTGTCCCGACACTCCTCATCGCTCGCCTAGACAATGTCTATATACAGCTGATGCTCTTCACGACCCTTACGATGGGTGCCTTGGGCTTTATCGATGACTACATCAAGGTCTTTAAGAAAAACAAGGCGGGACTCCACGGGCGTTACAAAATCATCGGGCAGGTACTCCTAGGCGTTGTCGTGGCTCTCACCTTCTACTTGAGTCCAGACATTATCATTCGTGAGAATCAAGAGGTGATCAACAACGGACGCATCGAGCAGGTGACCTTCTCTAGTCAAGAGGCGAAGAATACGCAGACAACCATTCCCTTTGTCAAGAACAATAACTTCGACTACCTATCGCTAGTCCCCGCCTCTACGCCAAATCGCGAGTTGGTCGGCTGGATCCTCTTCTCGATCATCATCATCCTCATTGTGACCTTTATCTCGAACTGTGTCAACCTGACAGATGGATTGGACGGACTAGCTGCGGGGACGGCCGCCCCTGCGGGTGTGGCGCTGGCGGTGCTCGCCTATGTCTCCTCACACATAGCACTCGCTAGCTACTTTAGTATCATGTTTATCCCAGGTGCTGAGGAGCTGGTGATCTTTGGCGCAGCTTTCGTGGGAGCTACCTTTGGCTTCCTTTGGTACAACGCTTACCCAGCACAGGTCTTCATGGGCGATACGGGAAGTCTCGCCATCGGCAGTATCATCGCCGTGATGGCTATCCTCATTCGCAAGGAGCTACTCCTACCTATCCTCTGCTTCCTCTTTATCATCGAGGGACTATCCTCGCTGATACAGCAAGCATACTTTAAGATTACCAAGCGACGCACGGGCACGGGCCGACGGGTCTTCAAGATGTCACCCCTACACCACCACTTTCAGAAAGCGGGCAATAGCGGTATCGACGCCCTGATTCAGAGACCTCTGGCACCTATCCGAGAGGCTAAGATCACCGTCCGCTTTTGGCTTATAGCTATCCTGCTGGCTGTACTAACAGTCATCACGCTTAAGATGCGATAAATAATAGACTTACAACGATCTCACAGATATGCAACGCAACGAATATATCATCCTAGGAGCTGGAGAGAGTGGCGTCGGAGCTGCCATCCTCGCTCAGCAGCAAGGGCTCCCTGTCTTCGTCTCTGACTCGGGACAGATCAAGCCTCAGTACAAAGCAGAGCTGGAGCAGTACAGTATCCCCTACGAGGAGGGCGGACACACCTTCTCACGTATTTTATCTGCCCAGGAGGTGATCAAGAGCCCTGGTATCCCTGACAGCGCACCGCTCATACGACAGCTGGCGGAGCAGCAGACGCCGATCATCAGTGAGATCGAGTTCGCCTATCGCTACGCTGGCAACAGTATGATGATCGCTATCACAGGGAGCAACGGCAAGACCACTACGACCAACTGGCTCTACCACACGCTCCACAATGCGGGACTAGATGTCTCTATGGCAGGCAATGTGGGGACCAGTCTAGCTCGTCAAGTGGCGCTCGCTCCACATGCTTACTATGTGATCGAGCTGAGTAGCTTCCAGCTGGATCACATGTACCAGTTTAGAGCACACATAGCGATCCTGCTTAATATCACGCCCGACCATCTAGATCGTTACGATCACCAGATGGAGCTATACGCACGAGCTAAGATGCGTATCACGCAAAACCAAGAGCCCACCGACTACTTCATCTCTTGGATCGAAGACGACTGGACACAGCGACTACTCAAGGAGCCAGGCATGGGAGCGGGGCGCCGGATCTTCTTCTCTACCGAAGCCTCTTCAGACGATGCGGTCGTGGCTTTTAGTCACAACGGACAGCTACGCTTTGCCCTTCAGGAGCCAGTCGTTGAGTTGCCTGAGACGGCCCTAGCTCTTTCGGGCAAGCACAACGTGCAGAACGCCCTAGCTGTCGGTTGCGCTGCGCAAGCTTTAGGCGTCAAGCCCGAGATCATACGAGCCTCTCTAGAGACCTTTACCAATGTGCCACACCGCCTAGAGTATATCGCCAGCATCGATGGCGTAGACTACATCAACGACTCCAAGGCGACCAACATCAACAGCACGTGGTATGCCCTCGAGAGTATGCGCAAGCCGACGATCCTCATACTAGGAGGCACTGACAAAGGCAATGACTACAACGATCTGATGGATCTAGTTAAGGAAAAGGTCGTCGGACTGATCTACCTGACGACCGACTCTGCCAAGCTCCACCGCAGCTTCGACAGTGTCATACCCCGCCACGAGGAGGTTACCTCCATGCGTGACGCTATCGCTGCAGCTCGCCAGATGGCCAAGGCGGGAGACACCGTATTGCTGTCGCCAGCCTGCGCCAGCTTTGACCTCTTTACCTGCTATGAAGATCGTGGCGACCAGTTCAGAGCAGAGGTGCTCGCCATCGCTCAGCAGCAACGTGACACCGATAGATCGCTCTAGCCTATCCACTCTCTATGATACCACAAGACGAACACAATACTAGCCAAGATACTACGACCCCTTCGGACATCTTCGACCTCTCTCCCCGTGAGGAGACGGCTCCGACCGATAATGAGAGCGTAGATCTAGACGAAGAGAGCACTCAGGGCACTGCCGAGGTAGAGACGAAACCACGCAAGCCACGCATTACAGGCGACCGCTCGCTGTGGTTCCTCTACTTTGCCTTCTTGGCCACGTCACTACTCTTCATCTATAGTGCTACCAGCACGCTAGCTTACCGTGGGGAGAGCCTGTACGCACCCTTTACGGGTCATCTCAAGCACATCATCATATCGGTGATTGCGGCGTGGGGCTTCTCACGGATGAACCGTACTTTGACACGCTCCGTAGGGATCCTTATTTTCATCGGATCTTTCGCACTCGTCATCTTAACCCTCTTCATAGGTACAGAGACCAATGACGCGAAGCGTACGCTACTAGGCATACAACCCTCTGAGTTCTATAAGGTAGGGGTCATCTTCCTCGCCTCTGCCATCCTCTCTATACGCGAGCTGACTAACAACCAGCGCTTCTACCTCTTCTGCGGGCTCACCGCCATCGGACTCATCTGTGTTGCCAAGGAGAGTCTCTCGATGGGTATCATCATTACCTTGTTCGTTCTCGGTATAGGTATCGTACAGACGGGCTTCTCCAAGAGTCTCTTCCTCGTTGGTGGCGTTGGACTTGGTATCATCGCACTACTCGTGGCTAGTCTCTTACTGCTGCCCGATAGCATCGTCATGAAAAACAGTAGCACAGCGCGCTGGAAGGGACGTATCGAAGACTTTACCTCTAAGTCTGACTCCAGTAAGTTTGTCATCGACGAGGACAACTTTCAGGAGCAGCACGCACGCATAGCCATAGCACGGAGCAATGGTACGGGCGTCTTCCCAGGCAATAGTGTGGAGCGAGACATCCTCCCCGAGGCTTACTCCGACTTTATCTATGCGATCATCATCGAGGAGACTGGTTTCATCGGTATGATCTGGGTGCCGCTACTCTATATCCTTCTCTTCTTCAAGCTCTCTCGCTGGGCGACACGATCGCAGCGTAACTGGCAGCGCATCTTCCTCCTCGGCGTGGGCATCATGTACACCACACAGGCGATCATACACATGTGTGTCGTCACGGGCATCTCACCCAATACGGGTCAGACGCTACCGCTCATCAGTCGTGGAGGTTCTTCGCTCCTGGCCACCTCCATAGCCATCGGGGTCTGCATAGCGATCACACGGCAGATCCGCGAGGAAGAGTACCATCAGCAATTAAAGAAAGAGCGCGAAGCTCAGGAGGAGGCAGCTGCCGCCGAAGCGGTTGCTGCGAACAGCTCTACAATCGAAGGGAGTCCTCTACCCTCCTCCTCTGACGAGGTAGATAGTATGGCGTAGTCTCTACGCCTGCTTGTTCCAAATGTGCCACGCGTAGCGAGCCTGCACGAGGAGCATCTTCAGTCCATTGATCGTCGTCGCACCTTGCTCACGGCAAGCCTTGAGGAAGCGTGTCTCCTCTGGGTTGTAGATCAGATCCATACAGACATGCTCCGGCGTGATCCCCTCATAGGGTATCTGCGGACGCTCCATAATAAGCGATCCCATACCGACGGGGGTAGCGTTGATGATGATCCACTTGTCTGCTATCAGCTCAGGTGTCAGCGCATCGTAAGACAAGATATGCGGAGCTTGCGGATCTCTACTGACCAGCGTACAGTCACGACCGAGACGCTTGAGAGCCTGTGCTACCGCTTGGGCTGCACCACCCGTGCCGAGGACGAGTGCATGCTGTCGTTCGGGCGTGAGTAGCGGCTGCAGACTCTCCACGACACCCTGCACATCCGTATTGTAGCCCAAGAGACGCATCCGTCCTCCCGTGCGATCCACGACGATCGTATTGACGGCTCCCACATACTTAGCCTCAGTGTCTATCTCATCCAGATAGTTGCACACCTCCACCTTGTAGGGGCTCGTCACATTAAGCCCCACGATGGCGGGGTTAGACTCCAGCCAAGGTCTCAGTGCCGAGAGATCATCTAGCTCTTGTAATATGTAGCGCGCATCAATCCCCTGAGATTCAAAAAGATCGTTGAAGTAGTCAGCCGAGAGCGAATGCCCCAAGGGCTTACCTATCAGTGCGTAAATACGTTGCATACTCTTATTCATTTATGCCTCTAAGCTTCTGCCGTGTATAAGACGCAGATCCCTAGGGGCATTTCTTTATATTGTACCTCACTAAAGCCTGCCCTACGGATCAGTGCCGTCATCTCCTCTCTCTGGGGCATGGCTGTAATAGACGCTGGGAGATAGCTGTAAGCAGAGCGATCGTGAGCGCATAGCTGTCCAATCCACGGGATCAACCGCTTGGCGTAGATGTTATATCCCTGCCGCAGTAACCCTGCACGAGGCTCGCTCAGCTCCAGTATAGCGAGAGCACCCCCAGGTCTTAGGATGCGGTGCATCTCTCGCAAGCCTTGTAGTGGGTCCGAGAAGTTTCTAATCCCCAGTGTGCAGGTCACCGCATCGACCGACTGCGTGGCTAGAGAGAGCTCCTGACAGTTCTCCGCCAGTAGCGTTACAGGCACTGCCTGTGCAGCCCGCTTGACACGCTCAGCAGCCACCGCCAGCATACCCTCCGAGAGGTCCACGCCAACTATCTCACGTACCGACGGCAAGTATCGCGAGAGCATCAGGATCATATCTCCCGTACCGCAGGCCAGATCAGCCACCTGACGAGGCGCATAGTCCGCCAGATGCTCTATGACCTGCCAGCGCCAAGCCAGATCCATACCGCCCGTCATGAGGCGATTCATCGAGTCATAGTGCCCAGCGATGCGGTCAAACATCTGTCGCACGTAGCGAGACTTACCATCTAGAGATACAGACATAGTAATATAGAGATTAGAACCAGCGACTAGGGAGGTTGTACACAGCCCCCTAGTCGCTGGTCCATATATGTAATCAGGTTGTTGTTACTTCTTCAGGAAAGCTAGCAGATTGTTCTCGATACGCTTAGCCACATCTTGGGTCTGCTCCTTGACGAAGGTCTTGCCCGTGATATGCTCGTAGAGCTCTATGTAGCGATCACTCACAGAGGCTGCATACTCAGGCGTGATGGTAGGCATCTTCTGCCCAGCCTTACCCTGGAAGCCCTGCTCTATGAGCCACTGACGGACGAACTCCTTCGAGAGCTGTCGCTGAGGCTCACCCTTAGCTTGGCGCTCCTCGTAACCCTCGAGGTAGAAGTAGCGAGAGGAGTCTGGCGTGTGGATCTCATCGATCAGGATCACCTTGCCATCCTTCTTACCAAACTCATACTTCGTGTCCACGAGGATCAGTCCCCGCTCACGAGCTATGCGTGTCCCCTCCTCAAAGAGTGTCTGCGTGTACTGCTCGATCACCTTGTAGTCCTCCTCCGAGATCAGTCCAGAGGCTATGATCTCCTCACGGCTAATGTTTTCGTCGTGACCCTCGTCAGCCTTGGTCGTTGGGGTGATGATTGGGTGTGGGAGACGCTCATTCTCCTTCAGTCCCTCGGGTAGCTCTATACCGCAGATCGTGCGCTCGCCAGCCTGGTAAGCACGCCATGCGCTACCAGCTATGTAGCCACGTACGATCATCTCCACCTTAAACGGCTCGCAGCGGTGTCCCACCGTAACCATCGGATCGGGAGTTGCTATCTTCCAGTTAGGTACGAGATGTGCCGTAGCGTCGAGCTGCTCAGCAGCTATCTGGTTGAGCACCTGTCCCTTGTAGGGGATACCCTCAGGGAGTACCACGTCAAAGGCTGAGATCCTATCCGTAGCGACCATCGCTATCAGATCGCCCTCAAGGAAGTATACATCTCTCACCTTGCCATGAAAGACAGATTGGATACCTGGGAGAGATAGGTCGGTGTGTGTTAGTGCTTGATTCATTGTATTATGATCAATAATTGATTTGCTAAAAGGCGCTTGCCCTCTCCTCAGCCTAGCCGGGAGAGGACAAAGTTTCTATGAGTCTTTACTTTGATCCTTATCTAAGTCTATATCCTGCTGTTGGCGAGTCTCTTGTGTAGGCCGTCCGCCCTGCAGAGCTTGATGCTCATTGCGATCGTAAGCATCCACAACTAGCTGCACGATCGGGTGACGCACGATATCCTGCGCATCAAAGTAAACAAAAGGTATCTGCTCCACATCGCTCAGGATCCGCTCAGCAATGCGCAAGCCCGAGGTGACACCCCGTGGCAGGTCTACCTGCGAGAGGTCGCCCGTGATAATCATCTTGCTATTGCGTCCGAGACGCGTGAGAAACATCTTCATCTGATGGTGGGTCGTATTCTGCGCCTCGTCTAGTATGACGACCGCATCGTTGAGCGTACGACCACGCATATAGGCTAGCGGAGCGATCTGTATCACATCGCTCTCCATATAGGTGCGTAGGCGCTGTGTCGGGATCATCTCCTCGAGCGCATCGTAGAGAGGCTGGAGGTAAGGGTCGAGCTTGTCCTTCAGTTCGCCTGGTAGGAAGCCCAACTTCTCGCCCGCCTCGACAGCTGGACGCGAGAGTATGATACGTCGTACCTGCTTCTCCTTAAGAGCCTTGACCGCTAGTGCTATCGCTATATAAGTCTTACCCGTACCCGCAGGCCCGATCGCAAAGAGCATATCGTGATCTGCTATGGCCTCCACCATCTCACGCTGGTGAGCGCCTCGGTAACCTATACTACGTCCTCTCGCTCCATAGAGCAGATGATTGGGCGACACCTTGACCTCAGGGAGCTCCTCGCCCGTAGCCAGCTTGCGTATGGTCTGCTCCGTCAGGAGATTGTAGCGCGTGATGTGCTGGACTAGCTTATCGAGGAGTGCCGTCAAGAGCTGTATATCGGTCGTGTCACCCAGTATCTTGATGATCCGATCATGAGCCACGATCCGCAGCTTAGGGTAGAGATTGCGTAGCAAGAGCAGGTACTCACGGTTAGGACCATAGAGTACTGCAGGATCTATCTCCTCTAGGATATATAGTCTCTCTGTCACTAGGCTTTTGATACTCCTTATTTAATATAGGATGCTATCTCGGAGGCGATGCGAGCCATCTCCTCATCGGAAGGCTTCGTAGCGAGAGGTCCGTGAGCCACATCACCCTCACTATTGATCGGTATCAGATGCACATGGGCGTGCGGCACCTCGAGTCCTAGGACTAGCGTAGCCACCTTACGGCAGTGCGTAGCCTCCTGTATAGCGCATGCCACCCGCTTGGAGAAAGCCATCAGCCCAGCCAGCTCCTCGTCCGTCAGATCGTAATAGTAGTCGACCTCACGCTTCGGGACCACCAGTGTATGCCCCAGCTGATAGGGATTGATGTCTAGAAATGCGTAGTGCTCCTCATCCTCTGCAATGCGGTAGGAGGGGATCTCACCCGCTATGATGCGACTAAAGATTGTAGCCATAGAGCATTCGTTTTTTGGGGGGAAAGTATTCAAGCAGCGTAGCCGCCTATCGAGTGATCTCCAGGATCTCAAAGACCAGCGTACCCGCAGGCACCTGTATCTCCGCTATATCACCCACCTTCTTGCCGAGGAGACCCTTAGCAATGGGTGTATTGACCGAGATCTTGTTTTCCTTAAAGTTTGCTTCAGCATCAGAGACGATGTAGTAGCTCTTCTCCTCGCCCTTCTTCTTGTTGAGTAGGCGCACATGGTTCAGTATCTGCACCTCATCAGTCTTAATCTGCGAAGGCTCCAATACACGTGCATTACCCAGCTGAGCCTTGAGCATAGCGATCTTGTCCTCGAGATGAGCCTGCGCCTCCTTAGCAGCATCGTACTCAGCATTCTCCGACAGATCTCCCTTGTCACGAGCCTCAGCAATCTGCTGTGTGACCTTAGGACGCTCCTCAGCCTCCAGTTGCTTGATCGTATTGTTGAGGGCATCGTATCCCTCTTGGGTCATATAGTAATATCCCATAGATATAGATTAGGTGATAATGATTTCTAATTCAGTCTAGTGCATATCCTATGAGTCGCACCACGCGGGCCATCTCTCGGCTGGCGAAAGCACCTCATAGATACAAAACAAATGAGGACTTACTCCCACACAGCACCCTCTATCATCTAGAAGAGCCACATCAGAGAAGCCTCGTCACATATTGAGATGTGCTACGCCGTCTGCACACCTCCCTTACTGGGTGCAAAGGTACTAAAAAAACGTTTCACCCCCTTTCCTTTACTCCCCCCTCCCCTCCGATCGCTCTGTCAGGAGCTACACACGAGCGACAAGCAAGACATAGATGAGGAGACTGTTGCAAAAGTCAACAGTCTCACAATCTTGCTTGCAAGATTGTCCTGACTTTGCAGAAAGGATGAAGCGCAAGGCGCTGAGGGTGAGGTCTGAAGGGAGCATACCTCCGTATGTGACCGAAGCCGAATCCCGAAAGCAACACAGCGATGCGCCTTTATGCAATAGTCTCATGAGGTCACTATATATAGTGTGTCCGCCATGGATTAGCTGTTGGCTGTTAGCTATTGGCTGTTAGCTATCGGAACCATCGGAGCTATCAGAGTGATCGGATCTCTAATCTCTAACTTCTAATCTCTAACTTCTAACCTCCAACCTCTATTTACATATCTTTACGGGGAAATTCGTCCGATTCCCTCCTTTCTCGAATATCCACGTGGGAAATCTCAAATCTCCACGTGGATATTTTTTATTTTCCACGTGGGCGTCATTCATTTCCTCCGAAGTTTCATTTGATTCCTCCGAGGAATTTTTTATTTCCTACCTGGGAAATAAAAAATTTCCACGTGGGAATTTCGAAATATCCACGTGGAAATCAGTTTTCCTCGACGTCGCGCCGTTTTGATATGTAGTCAGTTCTAAATTATTGTGACTAGCCAGCATCGACTCTTTCCAGCCAAGTATGACGCATCATAATCGAATTTTTCAAGAGCCTCGCACAGCGATAGACGAGGAATATAGAGGTAAACGAGCTCATTGTACATAATGCGTCAGCCCTGTTCGTTCCTCGGGCAGCATCGCCCCAGCTATTCGATTTTTTGTACCTTCGCACTAGATGAGTAGGAGAAGCCTTCGCTTGAAGTGAGCCTCCGCCAGACTCAGATACGATCTCTCCCCAGCCTATATAAGCGCAGTGATGGAGTACCAGCCTAAAGCTCAGATAGTCTTAGATCACTTTCATATTATGAAGTTGATGAATGAGAAGATAGATGCTCTTCGCAGAGACCTGTATAGAGAGGAGACAGATCTCAACAAGCGTAAGGTCATCAAAGGTGTTAGGTATTTACTTCTATTAAATGGAGCGGACGTAATGGATGCGTATCACCGCACAAGACTAGATAATGTGCTGGCTATGAACAAGCCTCTAGCTATAGCATATTACCTTAAGGAAGATCTTAGACTATTCTGGCAGCAGGGCTCAAAAGAAAAGGCTGAACTGTTTTTAAAGAAGTGGCTCGAACAAGCAGATGATTCGGGTGTCAGGCATGTCAAACAAATAGCTAAAACCATCAGGCTCTATCAATGGGGCATTCTAAACTGGTATGACCACCGCATTTCCAATGGAGTGGTCGAAGGAATCAATAACAAAGTCAAAGTCCTCAAAAGGGTTGCCTACGGATACAGAGATATAGACTACTTTCAACTAAGACTTTTTGCTCTCCACGATCAGGTCATCACACAAAATCTCGGATGAACCAGAAATTAGAAGATAGATTTCATGTATAAATGGATACTCTAAGGAAGCGTTATGTACAGTTATTATTCAAAGAATTTAGACGAATTAGTTGCATTAGTGATGCAAAACCAAGCAGAGAAGGTAATTGCTCTGATTGAGTCTGGCAAATTTAATAAGAGCCTTTTAGGGGATATTGGCTGTTGTGAACACCCCTTGCCATTGTATAAATTGTCCCTATGCAATATGATCTTGCTTGATACTGACGGATGGAGAAGTAATTTCTTGCCTATAGTAGAGCGAAATAGACAAAACTGTAGGCGGTTATTGAATTACTGGGAGAAGAGGTGGAGCTATCCTATTGACATGCCAATGGATTTTGAAACATATCGATACGAATGTGCTTATTTCAAAGATTGGGATATGGATGAATTGCTTGATGGTGATATGAATGAGCTAAGAGCAATGGGATATGATGAGAATGAAGTAGAACTGTGCTATGCTGTATTGACCTACAAAGCAGATCTGATTCAAAAACAGATAGCCTTGGGAACGAATCCAGATGTTTATATCTCAGCCTCTCTCGCTCCAGGCAAGGGAGAAGCTTGTGATGGTGAAAGCTACAATGCTTTAGATTTTTGTTACACAGTCTATTGTGATGCTTTTGATTGTCACGAATTAGGTGTTTTTTGGAGTGATCCAGAGGTTAGGGAAGTTCAGGCACGAGATGTATATTTGCTTTTAGAAGCGGCAGCCTATAAAGATCTAGAAGAGAGGCTGGAAAAACTAAAATATAGAGCAATAGATAATTGTTGAATGCAGTCCATTTTATCTGTGGATTTAATCATCAAAATGCACATAATCACTTGTGCATGATTATGTGCAGATTCAATAATTAGACACTGATTAACAGAGCGATATGTATCGCTTTAGTTGTCAAAATGGGGCTGGGGATCTTCTCTGCTAGCCCCATTCTTTATATCTTCCACTTGGGTTAGATTCCACATCGCGCCAGCTATTCGATTTTTTGTACCTTTGCGCCAGATGAGTAGGAGGAGTCCTCGCTTGAAGCGAGCCTCCACTAGACTCAGATACGATCTCTCCTCAGCTGAGCGATATAGCGATACGCTAGTCTGGGAGACGCAACATACACTCTTGGGGCTGATTGGCTTTGACAGCGTGTTGTAGTGATTCGTAAGCATGTGGTGCCTGCTGTGACGCACCTTAAAACCTTACTGCGAACCTTTCTAAATGGCGAAAACAACTTTGCTCTCGCTGCGTAGTCGAAGTATAGTACACTAACGCTTCATCCCAGGCATAGATGCCGGGACGAGACATCACCCAGGGGGCCGTTGCTCCGAGGCGCTCTGATACGGTGGTGCATGGATATCGGGGATCGGATGGTGTAGCCTCGTACATCGTCTTAAACTTTAGAGGATAAGGCTTTAGCTCGGTCGCTGTGCTCGTGAGTTGAGGCCCGACAATCAAAGTACAGCTAAACATGTAGAAAGCGCTTTGCCACCATGTTTGGACCGGGGTTCAATTCCCCGCAGCTCCACAACCCCACAGACAGTTAAGTCCCTTCGACTGGGTACGCCTAGTCGGAGGGACTTATCTTATATGGTCACTTACATAAAGAGACTGTTGCATAAAGGCGAATCGCTGTGTTGCTTTCGGGATTCGGCTTCGGTCACATACGGAGGTATGCTCCCTTCAGACCTCACCCTCAGCGCCTTGCGCTTCATCCTTTCTGCAAAGTCAGAACAATCTTGCGAGCAAGATTGTGAGACTGTTGACTTTTGCAACAGTCTCATAAAGAGCCGATCGGGCACCTGCTACCGCATAGTAGGTATTTATCACTAGCACTGCATACTAGATGAAGCATTATCTTTGTCTCCACAGAGCACCTAAGCCCATCCATAGACTCACACAAAAGACCATACAGCTATGAGTATTACCTACAGAGTGGCAGCCTCAATAGTGAGACTCCTAAACATTAAGAGACTCTTTAGAATGTCAGAAGCAAAGATCCTCGCCTTTGCGACTAAGCAGTCTAATAAGTTCAGGCTTCGGCTAGATCAATTCAAGGACTATCACTGCTCCATAGAGGAGGTCGATGGCTTTAAGTGTATCAAGCTACAGGCGACTCCTAAGCCCGCTGCAAAAGCTGTCCTGCTACTTTATGGCGGAGGATATGTCACGCCACCAGATGCGAGAGACTTCAAGATAGCCAAGAGGATTGTCGATCAGACGGGGAGCGATGTGTGGTTTTTCCTTTACCCCCTTATTTTGGAGCAAACACTCGAGGTGACCTTTGAGAAGACGCATCAGCTCTATCGGCTTATGCTCGAGCAGTACGCTCCTGAGCAAATATCGATCTTAGGCTTCTCCTCAGGAGCTTGTCTCGCTATCGGGATAGGACAATACAATAATGAGCAGCGTATGCAGCTACCTAGCCCCAGACAAATCATAGCGGTCTCTCCTGGAGGAATCCCCCTCTCGCTTTGTGAGGGACATGAAGACATGGCAGACGAAGATGCAGACTTCATCGCCTCTCTAAAGGCTCTCTCGGCGCAAGACATAATCGTCGACTACCATTACTTCGGCACCGTCGCTTCGATAATGAACCGACACAAGCGACTGCCTGACTATATGATCAACAGCTGCGTGGGCGACTTCTCGCACTTCCCCAAGACCTACCTCTACTATGGGTCGCACGAGTGTCTCTACGCTTGCGCTCCCTACTATAAGCGTGCATTCGTCCAGTATGGGGTCCCCTATGAGATACATATCGGTGAGGGACTGTGCCACTGCTATCCGCTCTTCCGCTTCTTTCCAGAGGGACGTAAGGCTCAGAACGAAATCATCAATCGCCTAAGATAAGCGTAGCGCACCTTCCCAAGCGAATGGGAGTCTTACGTGAGAGCTTTGCAAAATCCTCCTAGTAGGAAAGGAGTTTCTATCCAAAAGCACTTGCGATACCTTCCGTAAAGAATTAAAGTAGGGCTCTTAGGGACTAACCAAGAACCCTATATGTCGCTATGCGCAATGGTAATCAGCGACAGGCGGTGCCACATGCTAATGCGATCGGACATGTGGAGTGGTGTGCCATTGGCGTAAAAATCGTTACCTTTGCATCAAGCTTTCCTGTAGGAGATCACCACGCATGGTGCAATGCTCACGCTACAGACTTCCTGATTACTACCTCATGGCTACATCCAAAGATAAACCGACAAAAAAACGCTCGGCACAGACTCGCAAGCGTACGAACGCATCTAGCAGAAAGGACTCAAACCCCTCTCGCTCGGTGGGGAGTCGTATGCGCTCGTGGGCGCAGGGCTTACAAAACAATGTCGCCAACAAGCGGTATGGCGAGCTGATCTCGTTTATCTTGGGACTGATCCTCCTTGCCTTCGTCATATACACCTTGGTGGCTTGTGGCTCCTACCTTATGGTGGGGGCTCGTGACCAGAGCATTGTCACGGAGCTAACGCCTTGGGAGGCATTGACACAGACACTCCCCGAGGGGATCGACAGCTCCGTCGCGGAGATACAGAACGTGACTCGTGTACATGGAGCCTATCTAGCACATCGGCTGATGGACGGCTTCCTCGGCTTCGGTAGCTGGTTCTTGCTCATCTTTGGCATAATCTGCGCCCTGCGTATGATGCGCATCACCAAGCGAGGTAGTCTCATCAAAATAACGGTCTATGCCATCTCCCTGAGTCTATGGACGGGCCTCACGGCAGCTGCTATACAAAACATCCTCGGCATGCCCACTTTCTTCCGCTGGGGCGGTGCTTATGGCACACTTTGGCTCGACAAGCTACTGCCAGCTATCGGCTGGCTGGGTGTAGCACTGATCCTGCTTGTCTCGATCATTATCCTCATTGTGGTGATACGCTATGAGTACCTCCAGTGGATGCGCCGAGCTATCGGTCTAGGCTGGGTCAAGCGTCCTAATCGTCGCCGCACGACCGATAGCTCCCTAGAGAGCATCGAGGATGGAGAGGAGCCCACAGGTGAAGAGCCTACAGATACAATTGAAGATGCTGCCCCAGACGATGTGGATGGCGAACCAGACACTGCAGAAGACGATGATGAGGAGGCACCACTTCCTGCTCCGAGCGTCTTGGCTGCACAGCCTGCACCACGCACCACCTCGCAGACGACTACAAACGCTCCTCAGGCACACCGCGAACCCGTCTCCACACCAGCTGAAGAGAGCCTCGAGGGTGGCGTCACGGTAACCGTAGCGCAGGGTGATGCCGATTCGCAGGCGGTCGCCGTCGTGCCACAGAGTGACACACGTCGTGGAGGATATCAGATGCCTTCGCCAGACCTACTGGCAGATGTCGATCAATCTTCGCAAACGATCGATCGGACTGAGATCAAGGAGATCGAGCAGCTCATCATCGAGAAGCTCAGCGATCTGGGCATCGGACTAGAACCGGTCGAAGTGACCATCGGACCGACCGTGACGCTCTACGAATTTAAGCTAGACCCTAAGGTTAAGGTCAACCGCATCCGCAGCCTTGAGGACGATATAGCGATGAAGGTAGAGAGCATCGGCGGAATCCGTATCATTGCCCCGATGCCTGGACGTGGCACCATCGGTATCGAGGTGCCAAACCGCAACCCACGCACCGTCGGTATGAAGGCGCTGATCACTTCGCAGAAGTTTATCACGACCGATATGAAGCTCCCGATAGCCATCGGGCGAACCATCACGAACGATGTCTACCTCTTTGACCTCTCCAAGATGCCGCACCTCCTAATCGCCGGTGCTACGGGTCAGGGTAAGAGTGTCGGTCTCAATGCGCTCATCACTTCACTCCTATATAATAAGCGTCCGGAGGAACTCAAGCTGATCCTCATCGACCCGAAGATGCTAGAGTTTAGCATCTACGAGAGCATCGGTCGTCACTTCCTGACGAAGCTCGAGGACGAGGAGAAGTATATCATCACCGACACAACCAAGGCACTCCCCGTCCTAGAGTCTCTCTGCGTGGATATGGACGGGCGCTACGAATTGCTCGCGCGTGCTAAGGTGCGCAACATCGCAGAGTACAACAAGCTCTTCCGTCAGGGGCATCTACGTGAGGAGGATGGCTTCGTCTTCCTCCCCTACTTGGTGCTCATCGTCGATGAGTTTGCCGACCTCATCATGACCACAGGACGAGCCATCGAGAAGCCTATCGCTCGTCTAGCCCAGAAGGCGCGTGCAGCGGGTATCCACATCGTCCTAGCGACACAGCGTCCTAGTACAGATGTGATCACTGGTCTGATCAAGGCGAACTTCCCCTCACGTATCGCCTTCAAGGTCTCCTCGCAGGTGGACTCTCGCACCATCCTCGACACTAAGAGTGCCAAGGATCTCATCGGACGTGGCGATATGCTTATCAACGACGGCAAGGAGATGCGACGCATCCAGTGTGCCTTCATTGACACACCTGAGACGGAGCGCATCGTGGATCACATATCTCGTCAGCCCTATCCGACAGTGCCTTACTTGCTGCCTGAGCCTCCTGCCACAGAGGGCGCGGCTGGAACTGCTGGTTCTGGAGGTGGTGGCGCGACCGAGCGCGACCCGCTCTTTGAGGAGGTGGCTCGCCACGTCGTACAGATGCAGCAGGGATCGACGAGCAACATACAGCGACGCTTTAACATCGGGTACAACCGAGCTGGCCGCATTATGGATCAGCTCTACGAGTGCGGTATCGTGTCGGCACAAGATGGTAGCAAGCCTCGCCAAGTGCTGATCGCTGATGAGACAACGCTCGATCAACTCCTAGACACTTTCTAAACGGTAATCAAATGAGACCAAACCTCTCCTTATCATACCAGCGACACTCTGCGCCCTTTGCAATGCGTCTCCTGAGTTCGCTCTTCGCTCTGTTCCTGTGTGGTGCTTTTGCCATAGCACCTCTGCAAGGACAGCGCAAAGCGGTCTTTGACCTAAACAAAGCACTCCAACAGTTCGAGCAGCAGGTCAAAAAAGGGGTCGCTATCACCTTTACCCTAACCTCTCAAGGCGCAAAGCCTCAGGAGGGCTACACATGGCTCTACGGGCGTCGCTTTATGCTCAGTATGCCCGGCATGGAGGTGGCCTTCGACGGCTCGACACTGCGCATCATCAATCAGAGCGAGCGCACCTACACCTTGATGACTCCCTCTGAGCAAGACCTCACGGCGATGAATCCGCTCGCTTATATACAGCAGACCTCGCAGCGATACCGCA
This sequence comes from uncultured Porphyromonas sp., assembly GCF_902489635.1. Classification (GTDB taxonomy): domain Bacteria; phylum Bacteroidota; class Bacteroidia; order Bacteroidales; family Porphyromonadaceae; genus Porphyromonas. Next base: position 56,115 of record NZ_CABUAN010000008.1, read on the forward strand.
TCACCGAGCGCAAGAGTCCTCGAGGCACGGTCATTTACCGCTTTGTCCCCACACAGGGTACCAACGTACTCGCAGGAGTCAAGTACTATGAGGTGACATTTGACCAGCAGAGTCAGGCTCCTAAGCGAGTCGATCTCTACTTTGACCTAGGCGAGCAGGTCTCTTACACCATTCACAAGATACAGCCGAAGGTGCATATTACGTCACAATCCTTTACCTTTGCACCGCAAGAATACAAATCGCTTGAGGTCGTAGACCTACGCTAGGCCCCTCGCGATCCACACAATAAACTATGTACATACAGGTACTCAAATCTAAGATCCATCGTGTCCGGGTCACACAGGCTGACCTCAACTACGTGGGTAGTATCACCATCGACCGCACCCTCATGGATGCCGTGGGCATACTACCAGGAGAGCGCGTACAGGTGGTAGACTGCAACAACGGCAACCGCCTCGACACCTACGTCATCGCGGGTGAGCCCGACAGCGGGGTCATCTGTCTCAATGGTCCCGCAGCTCGTCTCGTACAGCCTGACGACATCGTCATCATCATGTCTTACGCTCTTATGGACTACGACGAGGCTCGCACCTTCCAGCCTAAGATCATCTTCCCCGATAGCGACACGAATCGTCTATAAACCTCTCATCATCTCAGCAACATGTTTGAAAATCTAAGCGAACGCCTAGAGCGTTCATTCAAAATACTCAAAGGACAAGGGAGTATTACCGAAATAAACGTCGCCGAAACGCTCAAGGATGTACGCCGCGCCCTACTCGATGCCGACGTCAACTACAACGTAGCACGAGACTTCACCAACCAAGTCAAGGAGAAGGCTCTCGGTCAGAACGTCCTCACGGCGGTCAATCCGGGGCAGATGATGGTCAAGATCGTCCATGACGAGCTGGCCACACTAATGGGTAGTGAGGCGGTGGCGATCAACCTCAAGGGCAGCCCCGCCATCATCCTCATGTCAGGACTGCAGGGCTCTGGTAAGACAACCTTCTCAGGCAAGCTCGCCAATATGCTCAAGAAGCAGGAGCAGCGCAAGCCACTCCTCGTAGCGTGTGACGTATACCGTCCCGCTGCTATTCAGCAGCTACACGTACTGGGCGAGCAGATCGGCGTAACCGTCTACAGCGAGCCGGACAGCAAAGATCCCGTACAGATCGCCCGCAATGCGATAGCCCATGCCCAGCAAGAGGGCCTAGACACCGTCATCATCGATACCGCAGGTCGTCTGGCGGTCGATGAGGAGATGATGAATGAGATCAGCAGCATCAAGGAGGCGATCCGACCCGACGAGACCCTTTTCGTCGTAGACTCCATGACTGGTCAGGATGCGGTCAATACGGCAGCCGAGTTTGACAAGCGACTCGACTTCGACGGTGTGATCCTCACCAAGCTCGATGGTGACTCTCGTGGTGGTGCTGCGCTCTCTATACGCAGTGTCGTCAATAAGCCGATCAAGTTCGTCGGTACAGGCGAGAAGATGGAGGCGCTGCAGGTCTTCCACCCCTCACGTATGGCCGATCGTATCCTCGGCATGGGTGATATCGTCTCACTCGTCGAGCGTGCGCAGCAGCAGTACGACGAAGAGGAGGCAAAGCGTCTAGAGGCAAAGATCGCTAAGAACCAATTTGACTTCGACGACTTCCTCGCGCAGATCGCTCAGATCAAGAAGATGGGTAACCTCAAGGATCTCGTCTCTATGATCCCTGGCGTCGGCAAGATGGTCAAAGACCTAGACATCAGCAACGACGCCTTCAAGGGTATCGAGGCGATCATCCACTCCATGACCCCCGAGGAGCGCGCCAAGCCTAGTCTCCTCGATGGTTCACGCCGCAAGCGCATCGCCGACGGTAGTGGCACTTCCGTTGCAGAGGTCAATAGGCTCATCCAGCAGTTTGACCAGGTCAGCAAGGTCATGCGCAAGATGCAGAGCGGTGGCCTCGGTCGTGCACAAGCAAGGAAGCAAAAGAGAAATAATAGGCGTCGCTAAGCCTCACAAATAGAGGAAGCAGCACACGCAAGAGACGCATCGTCCCCGTCAGCAGATGAAGGCGGTGCGTCTCTTGCTTTTATCTAATTCGTTTAGTACCCTTGCTTTACACTTACACGCAAACGTATCTACAATCCTATGAAACGCATTCTTCCCTTACTCATGTGCATTGCTCTTATGGTCTCTTGCAAATCTTCAGAGCCTAACCCTACGGAGTGTGAGACATACAGAGCCACATTCAGAGCTACCCCAAACTCATTCCCTGGAAAGGGTGGAGCAGGTCATATAGAGGGTATCCTCGAGCAGATCGGTTCCGATGGCGAGGCCATCAATCAGAGACGACTCAAGGCAGACGAATTTACCATCAGCCTCAAGGAGGGCGACGCCTCTGAGATCATCATCGACAATGCTCAGAAGAGCTTCGTCGTAAAGGAGGGCAGCGATGAAGTAGATTTCATACTCGAGGCTGTCGTAACAGCCCACCCCGGTCCCACACAGCTGATCACCATACACCGTGAGGCTGGTCAGCTATAGCTCCCGTTAGCCTATGTGACCGAGTACGATGTCAATCCAGCTGGCGATGCCTTTGTAACCACCCAGGCCAACAACATCTGTGGTTACTTCACATTCCCAGAGGCTGTTGAGAAGTTTGCCTCGATCACGATCGCTGGCAAGCAGTATCACCTTCCCACGATAGCTGAGTGGCAGGCCATCGTGCCCCGATACAGAGGTATGCCAAACTTCGTTGAGTTTGACCACGATTGTGACTTCCGCGATGTCGAGGAGACCGTTATGGTCCGTGGTACAGAGATCACCTCTACAAACGATTACTACTCCGCATCTACTGGCAAGATAAAGGGCACCTACGCTATCCGCTTTAAGGGTACCGACCTACTCTCAGCATGGAGATATGAATACATCGTCAACCCCGATGATGATAGCCAGTGAGCATGATGATGAAGATAACATGCCGACCCGTATCAAGGACGGCGAGCATCGAGGAGGTCTCTCAGCCAGCATTTTGGGAGCCTACCGCAGAGGACATCGTACGCATCTTCTCCTCTTGTGGCTGGAAGCGTTACGATGAGCAGAGTGGCAAGGACTCTATCCGTCTCATGAAGACCAGCGGATACTACTGGGCCGTCGATCAGGAAAACAATGATCGTGGCTGGCGTATGGGCTACTATAGCCACTGTGCCGACTCTGGGAATAGTAACCCCAAGACCTGTGGCTTCACCATCAAACTATTTAAGTAAGCAACCGGCTCACACCTCCTCGGGGATGCTCGGATAGAGTTTCGTTAAGAGTGCATTCTCCCCGTCAATAGTTACAGTGTCAGTACTTTGACATCAATACACGTCTCGAGGCTCCACAACGGACGCACCAACGAGTTGTATTCGAGCCGTGCGTCCTTACAGATTGTTACTCGTGAGACTTGCGAAGTTGAGGTCGTACAGCAATAGTTTTTTATTCGTATCTTTGTGACGGTCTTCACGACCGCTTCACTGACAATTCATTTTCTAACTATAAAACAGGAACAAGCTATGAGACAAATCTCTCTACTCCTTATCGCACTACTCTCGAGTCTCGTCATGGTCGCTCAGGCTCCCAAGACAGAAGGCGAGAGCAACGAGTTTACTATCATCAAGCAGCTACCCATCACCTCTATCAAGGATCAGGCAAACAGTGGTACCTGCTGGTCTTACTCTACGACTGGCTTCCTCGAGTCTGAGATCCTTCGCAAGGGTGGTCCCGAGGTAGACCTTTCCGATATGTTTGTCGTCAATCACACTTATCGTGACAAAGCGGAGAAGTATGTACGCCTACATGGCAAGGGCAACCTCGCTCAGGGAGGTTCTTTCTACGACGTGCTCTACGTATTCGACAACTACGGAGCTGTTCCCGAGGAGCTCATGACTGGTCTCAACTATGGCACAAAAAAGAACGCCCACAGCGAGCTAGAGGCTGTCCTCAAGGGGATGCTCGACGCTGTCGTTGAGAACCACAATGGTCGTCTCTCCACAGCGTGGAAGAGTGCTTACGACAAGGTTGTAGACACCTATCTAGGCGAGCTTCCTAAGGAGTTTACTTACAACGGCAAGCGCTACACGCCCAAGAGCTTTGCAGAGAGCCTCGGCATCAAGGCTAGTGACTATGTCTCACTGACGAGCTACACACACCACCCCTTCTACACCGCCTTCCCCATCGAGATCGAGGACAACTGGCGCTGGTCTAGCTCATGGAACCTCCCCATCGACGAGCTCATGCAGGTTATCGACAACGCTATCGTCAATGGCTACCCCATCGCTTGGGGTGCTGACGTCAGCGAGGTAGGCTTCACACGTGACGGTATCGGCGTACTAGCTGACGTAGATGCTATCGAGACGAAGGGCTCTGACCAGGCACGTTGGGTCGGCCTGAGCTACAGCGACAAGGCTGCTGAGGTCCGTCGTATGATCAATAGCGCTGACTGCCCCGAGATCGAGCCTACACAGGAGTTCCGTCAGGAGGGCTTCGACAACTTCACCCTCACCGACGACCATGGTATGGTTATAATCGGTAAGGCTAAGAACCAGAATGGTCGTATCTTCTATATGATCAAGAACTCTTGGGGTGAGACCGGTAAGTACAATGGTATCTGGTACGTATCTAAGAACTACGTAGCAGGCCGCACGATGAATATCGTCGTACACCGTGACGCTATCCCCGCAGCTATTGCTAAGAAGCTCGGTCTGAAGTAATCCGACCCCGCTACATAATTAGAGAGTCCCCACACCAGTCCCAAAGGCTGACGTGGGGGCTTTTCTTTTTAGGATCCACCTACACGGCAAACTCTTTTGGTCCTCGACCATGTTCCGTCTCAACAATAATTCTGGCTCGGAATCGTTCACTTATTGTCAGTCTGAGGGGTCAAACGGCATAAATTCGTCGAGCTAAAATTTGGCTGTTTCGAAATTTATTCCGACCTTTGGCGGGAAAGTAGGTATTGTTTTCTACCGTAAGTGACGGGCACAAGAGACACTATCTACTGTATATCAGTTTTTTAATACACAAACTATCGACAGAAGCACATCATTTATCAATCTAGACTTTATGACAAGTAAGAGAAAAAGCTTTGTCGCCTTCGTGGGGCTCATCTTTGTAGCCTGTGTTCAGCTGGCTGCAGCACCATCGCCCCAACAGAAGAGCACGCGACCGCCACTGAAATCAGTGTCTCCTACGAGGGTTGTAACATCACGTGACTCCCTACTGAATAGGAATTGGCTGGCAGATGGGTACACTATAGAGACGGCAAAAGATGCCGGTACACGTATATCCAGCGCTGAGATGGAGCGCGCACTCGAGAGAGAGGCTCTCGAATACCCTGCAATAGATCTATATGGCGAAGACTCGTGGACTGACTGGGTAAACCCCTTTGCGGGTAAAAGTAGCCCACGTATCCCCGCTACATATAACATCGACTGCTCGGGCTTCGTCATGCCTCTAGAGGGTACGATGCGTGTCACATCCAATTATGGTTACCGCGCTCGCTATCGTCGCGAGCACAAGGGCATAGACCTAGCACTTCGCACAGGCGATGACGTACGAGCTGCCTTCGATGGCAAGGTGCGCATCCGTGGCTATGAGCGTGGTGGCTATGGCAACTACATCGTCATTCGTCACCCCAACGGTCTCGAGACCGTCTACGGACACATGAGTCGTTGCATCGCCAAGGAGGGACAGATCGTCCGGGCTGGCGAGGTCATCGGCAAGGGCGGCAGCACAGGTCGTAGCACAGGACCACACCTGCACTTTGAGACCCGCTTCCTAGGCATCGATATCAACCCCGCTAGGATCATTGACTTCGAGGTAGGAGCACCCCAGAGCGACTACTACACCTTTGTCGCTCCTAAGGGATATAAGACCTATGCCTACGAGGATGGAAACGCTCAGAGCAAGGCTGATGATGCTAAGTACAAGGCTAAAGTGAAGAGAAACCGTTCCAACGCATCGCACACGCCTCGTATATATCGTGTCAAGAAGGGGGACACCCTCTCGAACATTGCTAAGAAGACGGGTGTCTCGGTGAGCCGCCTCTGCAAGGCAAACAATATGTCCTCACGAGCTACGCTGCGCCCAGGTCAAGCACTGAAATATTAGCACACATAATTTGAGATCTCTCCCAGCTGTTTTAATCTAAAAGCGGGTGCATCGCCACCCCTCTGAGAGAGACAGACATAACTTATGAAGTAACTTAAGAGAGCAAGGTGAGTCTTCGGAAGCACTTTGCTCTCGTCACATTTGATCCGTCCATACCGATGCAACTACGATCCACCACGCTTTACGCCTTACTCTTACTGCTACTCCTACCATTGTCCGGGAGGGCGCAACAAGATATCATAGACACCACGCAAGCTGTGCAAATACTGCAACAAGCCGAGCAGCGTGGGGAGGCCCGCTATGGAGTCTCCGTGTGGCGCATCGATGAGGACAAGCCCCTACTTGACTACCGCAGCAGAGAGCGATTTACACCCGCCTCCGTGACCAAGATCTTTTCCTCCGCCACGGCACTCATAGCCCTGGGTGCCGACTATCAGTTTCCCACAGAGATCGGTTACAGAGGCTCCATCACAAAGGATGGCGTACTCAAAGGCGATCTCATCATCGTAGGGCATGGTGACCCCTCACTCGAATCGAAGCATTACCCACGTCGCAAGGGCATCTTCTACGATCAGGTCTACCTAGCACTGCAAAAGGCGGGCATCCGCCAGATACAAGGTCGCATCGTCGTCGACGCCTCAGCCTACTGCGACGAAGGCTATCTAGAAGCATGGCCCCGAGAGGACTGGGGCCGGCGCTACGCTCCAGCTCTCTATGGAGTCAATCTCTGCGACAACATCATGCAGGTCGGCATCTCCGCACAGGAGGTGGCAAAAGGAGCTAAGGCACCCACCTTCCTCCACCCCTCCACACCAGGTCATGCGTGGCAGATGAACATACAGTTGGTCAAGCGTGGCAATCAACTAGCCATCTCAGCAGACCGCGACTCCCGCACCACACGCCGTCTCTCGGGTCGCCTAGCGCGTGGCAGCTCTAGGCGACAGGTCATCGCCTGCGACCTAAGCAACCCCGCGATGGCACTGGCACTGCAGCTAGCCGAGCATCTACAGCGACGTGGCATAGAGCTCGCCGAATGCCAGAGTGTCGCCTATTATGACAAGTCCGCTCCGACACTCACCACCCTACTAGACATCTACCTAAGTCCGCATCTGAGCGAGCTGATACGCACCTGCAACTATCACAGTGTCAACCTCTACGCCGAGGCTCTCCTCCGTAGCATAGGCAACCGCTTTGGTGCCATACAGCAGGGCGGATGTATCTCAACGACCGAAGCCCTGCGGCAAGAGATGAACTACTGGCGGGAGACTTGCTCCCTCTCGGCTGACGAGCTGGAGCTCTACGACGGCTCTGGACTATCCCCCCGCAGCAAGCTCTCACCCTATGCGCTGACCGCCGCCTTGCGACAAGTCTTCCAGCTACCGCTACCTGTCTCAGATCCATTCATCCTCTCCCTGCCTCAAGTGGGTCGTGAGGGCACTGTCCGCAATTTGCTCCCAGCATCGCAGCTCACCGCTTACTTCAAGAGCGGCTCCATACGAGGCGTGCAAAACTATGCAGGCTACGTCAGCTACAACGGCCACACCTACTGCGTCTCCATCCTCGCCAACAATATGCGCCATCGAGGCAACACCCGACGCACTATGACGCAAGTATTAAAGGCACTCTTCCCCAATACCCCTGCGCCAAAAGCCTCTAACTCCTAGCCGATTCGTCCCGAAAAAGCGGACTCTCCTGAGAACCTACATGTATGAATTTTCGTTTCCTACGTGGGAACGGAAACTTTCCAACGCTGGAAAGAAAGTTTTCCAACGCTGGAAATTTTATTTTCCTCCCTTGGAAATTTATTTTTCCAAGCTTGGAAATCTTTTGGAAACCCTCGCAACAGTCTCATTTTTGCTACCTTTGTGGTAGACATCGGCGCTAAGCCGTTAATCATCATAAGAACTTTATGAGTACGCAACAATTCAAACGCACTTTAGTCACTACGGCCCTCCCTTATGCCAATGGGCCTGTACATATCGGACACCTAGCAGGAGTCTACGTTCCTGCCGACATATACGTTCGCTACAAGCGTATGAAGGGCGACGAGGTCCTCTTCATCGGTGGTAGCGATGAGCACGGAGTACCTATCGCCATCAAGGCAAAAGCCGAGGGCGTCTCCCCCCAAGAGGTAGTAGATCGCTACCACGCCTTGATCAAGGAGTCGTTCGCTCGCCTAGGCATCGACTTCGACATCTATTCGCGCACCACCTCCGAGACACACGAGAAGACGGCGAGCGCATTCTTTACCAAGCTCTACGAGTCGGGCAAGCTGATCGAGCAGACCTCGGAGCAGTACTACGACCCTGAGGCTAAGCAATTTCTCGCAGACCGCTACATCACAGGTACCTGCCCGCATTGCCACAACGAGCGCGCCTATGGCGACCAGTGCGAGGCGTGCGGCACCTCCCTCTCAGCGACCGATCTGATCGATCCTCATAGTGCTATCTCAGGGGCTAAGCCTGAGCTACGCGAGACGAAGCACTGGTACCTGCCGCTGGGTGACTACGAGAGCTTCCTCCGCGAGTGGATACTTGAGGGGCACAAAGAGTGGAAGCCCAACGTCTATGGTCAGTGCAAGAGCTGGTTAGACCTAGGACTTCAGCCACGTGCCGTGACGCGAGACCTAGACTGGGGTATACCCGTACCGCTCCAAGGTGCTGAGGGCAAGGTGCTCTACGTATGGTTTGACGCGCCTATCGGCTACATATCCAATACGAAGGAGCTACTCCCTGACAGCTGGCGCACCTGGTGGTGCGACCCCGAGACCCGCCTGATCCACTTCATCGGCAAGGACAACATCGTCTTCCACTGCATCATCTTCCCCGCCATGCTAAAGGCAGAGGGTTCGTTTAATCTGCCAGACAACGTACCGGCCAACGAGTTCCTCAACCTCGAGGGCGACAAGATCTCGACCAGTCGCAACTGGGCGATCTGGCTCCACGAGTATCTCGACGAGATGCCCGGCAAGGAAGACGTACTACGCTATGTCTTGACAGCGAATGCGCCTGAGACCAAGGACAATGACTTCACATGGCGTGACTACCAAGCACGTAATAATAATGAGTTGGTCGCTATCTACGGCAACTTTGTGAACCGCGCCTTGGTGCTGACGCACAAGTACTTCGATGGCAAGGTACCTCCGCTGGGTCATCTCACAGAGATCGACGAGGAGATGCTCCGAGAGGTGGCTGCCATACCAGCAGAGCTAGATGATCAGCTAGAGCACTTCCACTTTAGAGAGGCGCTCAAGACCGCTATGCAGCTAGCCCGCATCGGCAATAAGTACCTCGCTGACACAGAGCCCTGGAAGGTGATCAAGAGCGACCCCGACCGTGTCGCTACGATCCTGCACTTAGCTTTGCAGCTGGTGGGTAATCTGTCGATTGCTTTTGCGCCCTTTACCCCCTTCTCCACCCGTCGACTCCTCAGTATGCTACAAGTTGAGGAGGGAGGTTTTGCTTTCTCCCGCTTTGGAGCTACAGATCTACTTCCCGAGGGGCATCAGCTGGGTACGCCCGAGTTGCTCTTTGACAAGATTGAGGACGAGGTGATCCAAGCACAGCTCGACAAGCTCGCTGCGATCAAGAAGCTCAACGAGGAGCAGAACCGTCACCCTGAAGCTCTGCTGGAGGATGTGCCGTTTGACACATTTACCAAGAGCGATATGCGTGCAGGCCGTATCCTAGCTTGCGAGAAGGTTCCTAAGGCGGACAAGCTCTTACGCTTCTCCATCGATGATGGCATGGGCGGACGAACGATCGTCTCGGGTATCGCTCAGTATTACAAGCCGGAGGAGCTGGTTGGCAAGACGGTTGCCTTCGTTGCCAACCTCCCTGTGCGCAAGATACGTGGCGTCGAGTCGCAAGGTATGATCCTCTCGGTCGAGGACTACAAGACGGGACAGCTACAGGTGGTCACGCTACCTGACACGATAGCTCCTGGTAGCAAACTGGTCTAGCCTCACAGCGACATGCGCATTCCTCTAGTCAACCTCCCCGAAGAACATAGCCCCTACCAAGCTGAGCTTGATAGGAGTATCGGGAGGGTTGTCGCCTCGGGCGGCTACATTGGCGGTGAGGAGGTGCATGCCTTTGAGGAGGAGCTGGCGTACTACCTAGGGCTGGCTCCGTGGAGTGTCATCTGCTGTGGCAACGGGAGCGATGCACTTCTGCTGGCTCTGGCTGCGCTAGATCTGCCACGTGGTGGCGAGGTAATCGTCGCCACACACAACTATGTGGCGGCTGCCGAGGCGGTCTGTCATCTAGGACTCCGACCTGTCTGGGCTGACGTGATGCCCTCGCTGAGTAGCGATGGGCGTGTCTCCTTTCAGATGAATGGCTCGCCAGACTATCTGGAGTCGCTGCTCACCCCTCGTACGGTGGCACTCATAGCGGTCAATATGTATGGTATGCCCTGCCCCGCAGACGAGCTGGCGCACTTCTGCAAGCGACATCAGATTCCGTGGATTGAGGACAATGCACAGGGGATGGGGGGCGTAGTCGAGGAAGTTTCGGGGTGCTTAAGGACTCCTATACCGCTAGGCACACGAGCTACGATCGGCACAACGAGCTTCTTTCCGACGAAGCCACTAGGCTGTATGGGCGATGGGGGCGCTGCTTTCGTACCGCATGACCAACAGTTGGCGGAGCGTTTGCGCCAACTGGCCAACCACGGACAGCGCACACGATACCAGTACGAGCGGTGTGGCTACAACAGCCGTCTCGATGCGCTCCAAGCAGCCGTGCTACGGGTTAAGCTAGGTCACCTGGAAGAGGCGAATCGACGACGTAGCTTGCTAGCCGACCGCTACGACGAGTTGCTGGCCGAGCTCCCGATGGTGAGACGTCCGTGGCGTAGTGGGGTCCGGCCCGAAGCACTCTACCTCTACACAATCTGCGTACCCTCTGACAAGCGAGACGGACTACTCAACGAACTGCGCACAGCGGGCATCGACGCTCGGGTCTACTACCCGCAGATGCTTCACCAGATAGCGGCCTACAACGCCAGCTCCTCTGAGGCTTCCTGTCCCGTAGCGGAGGAGCTCCAGAAGACAATGCTCTCGCTACCAATAGCCCCGACGACCTTCTACTTGCAGGTTAGAGAGATCTGCGAGCGAATCAGACAATTTCTACTATAAAAGCTTCCCTTCCCCATTATGACAGCAAAGCACAGCGACCTAACGACCTCATCGCCTACGCCACTCCACAGCCCCCTCCGCTGGGTCGTCGTGGGGTGTGGACATATTGGCCGTCGACACATGGAGCATATCTCGAAGCACCCGCAGACGCAGTTGGCCGGGATGGTCGACGTGCTGCCCGCTTCGGAGTGTGGCGCTGCGCAGTTTGCTGAGGTACCCTTTTATCCAAGCGTCGAGGAGCTACTGGAGCGTGGGGGAGACACCTTTGATGTGGCATCGATCTGCGTCCCCAACGGGCTGCACTACCCTATTGCTCTTGAGCTGATCAAGGCGGGCAAGTCGCTCCTCATCGAGAAGCCCGCTGTACTACACCCCGATGAGGGCGAGGAGCTGATCGCCCTAGCGAAGGCACACGGCTGTCACCTATATAGTGTCCTGCAAAACCGCTTTACGCCTGTCTCAGCTTGGCTACACCAGGTGATCGAAGAGAGGCGACTCGGCAAGCTTTACCAGATCGAGCTGCAGTGTCTCTGGAATCGTGACGAGCGTTACTACCTGCCTCGTCGCTGGCATGGCGACCTCAAGCTAGACGGCGGGACGCTCTTCACGCAGTACTCACACTTCCTCGATCTACTGATCTGGTGCTTCGGCATGCCTGAGGTGCAGGGCGGGAGCTTCTACAATTACAACCACCAGACGATGGTAGACTTTGAGGACTCGGGCGTAGTGCAGCTCACCTTCCCGCAAGATACGTCGGGCCTGCTGACCTACTCGACAGCAGTCTACGGGACCAACTGCGGGGTGCGCCTCACGGTGCTAGGCGAGCGTGGGTGCATCGTCCTCGATGGCCCCTTTATGAACAAACTAACGCACTGCATCATCGACGGCTACGACCGCCCCGACCTAGGCGAGAGCGAGCCTGGCAACGCCTACGGAGCCTATAGCGGCTCCGCGCAAAACCATCACTTCGTCATCGACCACACAGCACGCGCTCTGCTGGGCGACCCGACTGCTCAGGCGGTGGAGATAGAGGATGCCCTGCGTGTCGTGCGCCTCATTCGCAATATCTACCAGTACAACCCTTACCTCACAGACAAGTAGTCACTAGAAAGCCCCTCACGTTATGATCAAACTTCAGCATCGTACCCTACTTTATTGTCTTGCTACGCTCCTCCTGCTGGGGAGCTTCGCTAGTTGCAAGAAGGCGGAGCGGGAGACGCACACGCTTCGCATCCTACATACGACCGATGTGCACGGCAACATACTGGGCTACGACTTTGTCCAGGACAGCTGCACGCCTAGCGGACTGGCGCGTGTCTCTACTTATGTGGCTCAAGTGAGGAAAGAGTATCCAGCGAGCACGCTACTCTTCGACGGAGGCGATGTGCTACAAGGTAATGCAGCGGTCTACTACTCCAACTTCGTCGACACCGTGCGCACGCACTTCGTCTCTGACGCTATGACGCTGCTGGGCTACGATGCAGCCGTCGTGGGCAACCATGATCTAGAGGCTACGCCGAGCGTCTACCACCGCTGGCAACGCGACATGGCGACACCGCTGCTAGCCGCCAACATCATACACAGCGATGGGCCCCTCAAGGGTAAGCCTTACTACTCGCCTTACAGCGTCCACACGGTCGATGGGGTCAAGGTAGCCGTTCTCGGGCTGATCACGCCAGCTGTGCCGCAGTGGATCCCCCAGTCCTCTTACGAGGGGATGACCTTTGCCGACCCGATCGCCACCGCACATGAGTGGATCCCTACGATCCAAGAGCATGTCCATCCCGACCTGCTCATAGTCCTGATGCACTCGGGGCTAGGCGATGGACAGGGAAAGGAAGACGTTGCCCTCCAGATGGCTCGTACGGTCTCTGGCATTGACTTGATCCTCTACGGACACGATCATCAGGCTAATCAGACGACCGTGCAGAGTCCGTCAGGCTCTCCCGTCCTGCTGATCAATCCTGGGAGCCATGCGAGAAACGTGGCGGACGTGACGGTCGCCATCACCAAGCAAGGCGACAAAGTGATCGAAAAAAAACTCCAGGGTGAGATCGTCTCAATGGCTTCCGTACCGGCAGACTCCGCTTTCGTTAGTTACTTCTCAGACTTTGCCGACACGGTGCGAAGCTTTATCGCAGAGCCTATCACACAGCTCACAGAGCCACTAGTAGGCGTGGACGCGCTCTTCGGACCTTCCGCTTATATCTCTCTGCTTCACCAGCTACAGCTAGACTTGAGCGAGGCAGACATCTCCTTCTCCGCACCGCATCGTCTCTCTTTGTCACAGCCTGCTGACACGCTACGGGTACGAAACTTCTTCGACATCTACCCTTATGAGAACTATCTCTACAAGCTGCGCCTCTCAGGGCAAGAGATACAGAACTACCTAGAGTACTCTTACGGCTTGTGGTGCGGTCCCGACGCCAACACGGGCGAGCATCTGCTCTATCTAAAGGATCAATCTGCCGAGCAACGCTTCCCAACGGTCAAGCCCACCTTTAACTTCAGCGCAGCGGCCGGTATCGACTACACAGTGGATCTGCGCAAAGCTCAAGGCGAGCGAGTGATCATCGAGCAACTGTCTGACGGACGCCCCTTCTCTCCCGATAGCGTCTACACGGTGGCGGTCAACTCTTACCGAGCTATCGGTGGTGGTGGCCACTTGACGCAAGGTGCTGGTCTTTCGCCCGAAGAGCTACGCCAACGCATCGTTTGGGTTTCGCCTCACGACCTACGCTATCACCTCATCGAGTGGGCAAGAAAGCACCAGCCGCTCACACCGCCTCGCTACAACAACTGGGCCTTCATACCTAAGGAGCAAGCTGCGCCAGCGATCGCACGCGATCGTCGCATCATCGAGGAGAGCCTTAATAAGTAAAGCGGGCGAGACCCAATGCCCTCGCCTGACCCTCAACTAAGCTATGACTTGGGTTGACCTCCTGCTCTTACTGATCTTAGCTTGTGGCATCACCACCTTCGGCCGTAAGCGACTGCGCAAGCACAACCCAGTCTACAAAGGCATAGAGCGCGACTTCGCCTCGCATTGTGCGCTCAGCATCGAGGAGTCACCGCTCCTGCAGCTCAGCACAGCACCCGAGGGTGCCACGCCCCGCTACCTGGTGGTAGACACCGAGACCGTATGCTATCTGCATGACACGCTCGATGAGACACAGCTCTCCGCCATCGACACACCGCTCCTGGCGAGTCTCTCGTGGCTTCTCCTAGACGACGAGCTACGCGTCGTGCGCAGCGAAGACCATCTACTACTCAGTGGCGTGCCGATCACGAGCGAAGCGACCGACTACCACCAGCTGACGACCGAGTTTGTCGCGGGGCATGGCGAGCCACCCCAAGCGGTGCTAGAGCTATTCCTCAGAGACCTAGAGACTACGCAGATGATCGTGGGGCATAGCCTCGCCTTCCACCTAGCGGTCCTAGCACACGACCTGCAGCACTATCAGTTGCCCAGTGAGAGCCTCTGGAGCAAGCGACGCTTCTGCACCATGCGCCAAGGCATCAACTACCTCATCTCGCACTACCAAGCCGACCCGCTACAGACACGCATCAGCCTAGAGACGCTTTACAGCAAGCTCCTGTGGGGTCGCGAGGGACTAGAGATCCTTTACCAGCTCAAGTCTCGCCACGACGTGGTCCTCGCCACGCACTGCTTCATCAAGCTCTACAAAGATCCGACTAGTGTAGCCGACTAATGACCATGCAGTAGGTGAACGAGCGTGATCACAACGCCCATCACAATAAAAAGAAGCGAGACCCCCACATTGAGCCACTTGCGCCACCGCTGCATACCGCCAGCGAAACGCGCTAAGCGACTCATCCCCATCCGTATCAGACCATAGACGGGATAAGCGATACTAGCCGTCAGGAGCGCAAAGAGTCCTAGATAGAGCAGCCCCACAGCACCCCCCGTCTGAGCAGTCATAGGCACCAGCATACCGAAGTAGATCAGCCCCGTAGCGGGGCAGAAGAAGAGAGCCGAGCTAAAGCCCAGCCAGAGGGCTCGCCAGCTCCACGCGCCCTGTCGCTCTAGCGGTTGCCTCTGCTCATGATCAGGATCTTTCGCTGGATGCGTTGGCTCCGCCTCATGATGATGCCCCTCATGGTCGTGATGGTCGTGACGGCCAAACAGCCAGAGCAATACCCCCAGCAGGATAATCAGTGGTCCCAGCCAATGCTCCAAGCCGTACAGGATCTGCTCTTGTATCTGGAGCGTCTGAATGCTCGTACGCAAGAGCCAGGCCGAGAGCAACCCCAGCGAGAAGTAGAGCAGCGCACGCCCCAGAGCATAGAGCGTAGCGATCCACCACCCCTGCCGTCTACTCGTCTGCCGTCCCGTCAAGAAGAGCAGCGAGGAGACCACCGTCGCCAGTGGACAAGGATTGATCGCCACAAGGAGCGCCATCACCACCACCGCTACGAAAGGCGTCGAGCCCGTGACCAGTGCTAAAAGATCAGCTTGCATAACGAAACGGATTGTTTGGTCAGATAGGCTTAGCGCACCACGATCTTGCCCGAAGTGTAGGCCGGCACCGAGTCACCCTGCGTCATCCGCAAGCGGTAGATGTAAAGCCCCGGCAGCAAGGCACCACCCGACTGTAGCTTAGGCTCCCAGCGTATCAGAGCAGGCGTATCGTAGCCAGAGCGGGCCACCATCTGTGGCGAGAGCGCAACGAGCGCACCACGATAGTCGTACAGCTCGATAGTCACATCGACCTCCACGCCTGGCGCATTGTTGTACACCTCCACAATCAGCGGATCATCAGCCGTCAAGACCCCAGGACGAGCACGGCTCTCGACCACCGCCGGTGCTTGGCCAGCACGCACACGGAAGGCGAAGCTACGCACCGTCACATTGTTGCACACGTCCCATACCGTAAAGGTCGCTGTATGGTCGCCATCGGGCAGCTCCGGTAGCAGGTAAAGTACCCGCCCCACACCCGCCTCCATCTCAGAGGCGGTGTAGCTGCTGTTGAGATTAAAGGTCAAGTCCTCACGACCATCGACAACCAGCGTCATGTTGTGTCCTACGCCCGTTCCCGAAAGGTTGATCCCCGAGGCATCAGCCAGCGTGGCAACGAAGAGCGGTGTCGAGCCGATCGGGTTCTCCATCGAGAAGTTCGGATGACCTAGGTATAGCTCCCGTATCTCTGGCGGTATCGTATCGACCACACTGTGCTCACCCACTCCAGGCTTGACACAGATCGCATGGCTCACGCCCATCGCTTCGTATGGCTCGCTACCCTTCGCGTCACTGTAAGCATAGAGGTTGATCTTACCATTGCCCCCGCTATATGGGAGGTCTTTAGGCACCACAAAGGAGAAGTCAAAGTGTCCCTCTTTTACCTCCGCAATACCCGCATAGAGCATTCCCGAGTAATCCTCGAAGGTCCGTATCTCGTCAGGATCTTTGTCAGGGGCATTGTCGATGTGCGTCTTGACCTGAGCCTTAGCATCAAAGACCGTCACAAAGAGCCGGCCTGTAAAGTCACCCTGCACGACCCCCTGACTGCTCGCCACGTAGCCCCGCACCTGCACACTATCCATGGCGTGGAGCGGTACCGCTTCCCCCTCCGAGAGATTGTCGAGCGATACACCCGCCAGCTCCGTGATAACCGTCTCGTAGGCTGGCATACGAAGGCGCAGAGCCGGATCGCCGAGTAGGAAGAAGTTCAACTTATTCGTCGTGTCATTTGTGAGTGCATTCTTGGCATCACGCATCACAATGCCCATAGGGCGGAGGAATCCATCCGCTTGAGGCGTAAAGAGACTCTCATGCAGTGCCCTATTCATCTGCTCATTAGCTACATCCATCACCACGCGCGTAGTCGTGTAAAGCGCGATAGCCCCACTGGTCGGATTGAGCATGGCCGACTCCCCAGCCGAGGTCTGCGGATGGTCATAGTTGGTAAAGTCACAGGTCGCCGTGATCCAGACTGGCAGGTGGGGATAGTCAAAGCGTACGATATCCGCCTGCGTCAAGATCTGCTCATCGCTCCACGCTGCGGGGCCCCCGTGTCCCGTATAGTCTAGGAGGAGCAGCCCCTTCTGTAACTCGTCCATCAGCTTGCGACGCGCATCTGGCACCGAGGTACGCCCGCCCACATTCTTGTGTGCATAGGCATCCATATAGACTTTAGAGACGATCAGCTCTGGCTGCAACCGCTCCATAAGCTGAGCAATGCGGTCTGCTTGGCTTAGGTGCGAGTAGCCATCCATATTGTCCGCTACATAGCAAGCACGCGTACGCCACACGCCTGGCACCTGCTCGCTATCGTAGCGGATTATTTTATCCACTACCGCCTCAGCCTCCGCCAGTGTTCGTACCGGCAGACGACCGATACCCACCGAGAGCGTCTGCGCACCGACACCGACACCACGCTGCCCCTCCGAGAGGAGACCAAAGTAGTCGTCCGTCGAGTAGCTGTAGACATTCGTCGAGTTCTCCCCCTGATAAGTCAGCAAAAACTCCGTCAGCTGAAAGTCCCGTGCGCTCCAGTCTTGCGACACCTTACGATTGTCATAGGCACCATCGCCCATCAGAAGCAGCAGCGGGTGGTAGCTGCCCGCACCATGCTTCGCCTCATAGCGCTGCTTATAGTCCCAGAGCATCAAGCGATAAGCCGTTGCATCGGGCGTACCGCCATTGTATTCGTCAAAAAGCTCCTGCTGCGTCACCACCTGCACCCGTAGCCCCGAGTGCTCTCTGTGGTAAATGGCCAAGCGCTCCGCTGCGGGGCGCAATGCTTCGGTCGTGATCATCAGATAGTCCGGCACCGTGTCTAGACGCACCCCTCCGTGAGGCAGTGTCACCACCTGCTCCACAGGGTAAGCGTCCGCAGGGGCAAAGAGCGTGTACTCCACAGGACGCCCCGCCCCGTCTGTCACCGCTCCCGTAAAGGTCAAGGCTCCACCCTGCTCTGCCACGGACAAGCTCGTCACCAGCCCCTCAGCGGTACGACCCCATAGTTGCAAAGTGCTCGCTGCGCCACTCACCCCGATGCGATGCTGCGCCACTGCTCCAGGGGTGGCGGAGAAGTTGCGAAAGGACAACTGCCCCTTGCCCCCATACTGCAA
The DNA here is from genome assembly GCF_902489635.1 of uncultured Porphyromonas sp. GTDB lineage: Bacteria > Bacteroidota > Bacteroidia > Bacteroidales > Porphyromonadaceae > Porphyromonas. The sequence continues at coordinate 74,492 of NZ_CABUAN010000008.1, forward strand.
AGCGACAGGCGCCACCAGTGTCACATAGTCTAGATAAGTAGGTCGTCCCGCTGGCGACACTTGCAGCTGTACCTCCACGCTCTGAGCCTCAGAGGTCAGGTGGGTAGCAAAGCGTTTAGCGTGATAGATCCCCGCCAGATAGGTACTCGTGGAGCCATCCTCACTCCGCTTGATGATATCTCGGTACGTCTCACCACCTAGCCGCACCGTCAGCTCCAGCGTCTGATCTTTGTCTGGTAGCCCCACATAAGCCACGCCCAGCTGTCCCTCGGCTGCTGGCATCAATGGCGTCGGTAGCGAGAGCGATACCGAGAGCGGATGCCCCCCGATCGGCTCGCCAAAGAGCTTACGTCCCGAGGCACGCAGCGAGTGGCGATCCTCCTCATGCACCACATGCGCCAAGAAGCTCGTTCGCACAGCCGTCTCCGTAGCCTGCTGCGCACCCTGAGAGTCGATATGGTGTGCTGGCAGATCCGTACGGTCCGTCGCTAGGTAGTACCCCTTATTGCTATAGATGTTTTGCTGATGGCGGAAGGTCTGCTGCGACACCTCAGGGATCCACTCGGTCGTTCCCGTAGCGTAGAAGTAGACCGCCTCGTCAGCCACATAGGTGGGGACAGGCGTAAGCTGCAAACTATTATCCTCTAGTACCTCGCTGAGCATCGCTCCGCCTCGCCCGAAGAGACGCACCTCGGCGGGGTTGTCTATGCCCGCCTCTCGCAATGCCGCAAAGGTAACCTTATGCACGCCAGTGCGTGTCACAGAGAGTCGCGCCCAGTGTCCCTCACGAAGCGGAGCATTGGCTGCGGACTGCGCCTCCAGTCCCAGCAGCGTGGCAAGCAGCGTGAGCAGTAGCAGGTAGATAGGTCTGTATATATATAGGAGTCTATGTCTCATAAGCATTCTAATAACGTGGGTATAGCTACTTATAGTATATCCATTGCCGTGACCGATAGTGCAAATATACCACAATCTTCCCTTTGGTCTCGGTATCGCTGCCGAGAGCTCAGGACCGACGCACTATAATGAGACTGTTGCAAAAGTCAACAGTCTCACAATCTTGCTAGCAAGATTGTCTTGACTTTGCAGAAAGGATGAAGCGCAAGGCGCTGAGGGTAAGGTCTGAAGGGAACATACCTCCGTATGTGACCGAAGCCGAATCCCGAAAGCAACACAGCGATTCGCCT
>NZ_CABUAN010000009.1 GCF_902489635.1 uncultured Porphyromonas sp.
GTGGATATTCGAGAAAGGAGGGAATCGGACGAATTTCCCCGTAAAGATATGTAAACAGGGATTAGAGGTTAGAGCTTAGAAGTTAGAGGTTAGAGGGCAGGGGTGACACATTATTATATATAGTGAACTCATCCAAGCCTCGTTTGTCGCTATGTGTAGCTCCTGACAGAGCGATTATAAGGCGTCAGAGATTAGAAGTGCTCTTGTCTTGCTAGCTGGGGTGGGGTGCGTCACGAATCATTTTCGTAAGTTTGCGGAGTCAATCGATATAGGCAACGAATAACAAACTATGAGACGACGCTTACTATGGATAGTTATGCTGCTGGTAGGGTGCGGAGCCCTCTTTGCTCAGCGTAGCTACACACCATCGCCATGCAATCTGCAGGCGCGAGAGGCTTTTGAGGAGAGCCGACTAGGTATCTTCATTCACTGGGGGCTGTATAGTATGTATGCTCAGGGGGAGTGGTATCTCAACTCTGGCAAGCTCAACAAAGATGAGTATGCTAAGGCTGCTTCATGCTTCTACCCGATACGCTTTGATGCTACGGCGTGGGCTAAGGCTATCAAGCGGTCAGGCGCACGCTATGTGACCTTTACGACGCGGCATCATGATGGCTTCTCGATGTATCATACGGAGACGAGCGACTACAACATTGTCGACGCTACCCCCTTCGGGCGGGATGTGCTGAGCGAGCTTGCCGAGGCGTGTAGGGCTGAGGGGCTCAAGCTACATCTCTACTACTCGATCCTCGACTGGATCCGCCCAGACTATCCTCTAGGTAGGACGGGGCTACACACGGGGCGGGTCATGGCGTCTGACTATGACTCCTACTTTGCCTTTATGAAGGCGCAGCTCCATGAGCTGTTGACCCGATATGGCGAGGTGGGGGCTATCTGGTTAGATGGTTATTGGGATCACGACAGCGACTCGATCCCGTTTGACTGGAGGATGGAGGAGCTATACGCATACATCCATAAGCTTCAGCCCTGCTGTCTGATAGGCAATAACCACCATATCTCGCCACTTGAGGGCGAAGACTTTCAGATGTTCGAGCGTGACCTGCCAGGCGAAAACAAAGCGGGTCTCTCGGGGCAGCAGATCAGCCACTTGCCTCTGGAAATGTGCCAAACGATGAATGGCATGTGGGGTTATAAAGTTGCTGATACAAACTATAAGAGTACTGCCGAACTGGTCGAGCTACTAGTCCGCGCCGCTGCCAAGGGAAGCAATCTACTACTCAATGTGGGGCCACAGCCCAATGGCGAGCTACCAGAGCAGGCCATCGAGCGGCTCAACGGAATCGGGGACTGGATGGAGCGCTATGGAGAGACGATCTACGGGAGCCAGGCGGGGCTCATTGCCGAGCAACCTTGGGGCGTCTCCACAACAAAGGGGGCGAAACTCTACCTCCATATCTTTGAAGATGTGGAGCAGATCCAGATCTCTCTGCCACAGACCCCAACGGCAGTGGTGGACTATATCACACGTGAGCCGATAGCCTATACGCGTACTGATAGTGGCGCGCTGCAGCTGACCATCCGTCGCCCCGCAGGTCTCATCGACTACGTGGTCGAGGTCGCGCTGTGAGCGACTCCGCGTGCTCTGTGCTCGCTCCGACAATCATCCAGCTAGCGTAGCGACATACAATGAATGTAGTGACCCCTGCAGGAATGCTTTAGTATGCACTCCTACAGGGGTCGCTCTATGTATGGAGACTGTTGCATAAAGGCGAATCGCTGTGTTGCTTTCGGGATTCGGCTTCGGTCACATACGGAGGTATGCTTCCCTCAGACCTCACCCTCAGCGCCTTGCGCTTCATCCTTTCTGCAAAGTCTGAACAATCTTGCTAGCAAGATTGTGAGACTGTTGACTTTTGCAACAGTCTCATGTATGGAGACTGCGTGTGTTAGTCCGCAGTCTGGTAGACGACGAAGCTTATCGGATGATCACAGGCGTTAGTACCATCTTGCCGTCACGCTCGGTAATCCGTGCTACGTAACGTCCTGCTGGCAGCTCTGCTACGGAGAGAGTAGTTTCTGGCATGTTGGTCTGCGTTGTGGCTACAAGCGAGCCATCGCTAGCGAAGAGCTCGATAGTGCTGCCGATAGTCGTGCGGATGGTGATATAGTCTGTTGCGGGGTTCGGATAGAGTGCGACAGAGGCATCAGTTGGAGCTTGCAGAGCTGTCTCTTTTTGGAAGAGGATCTCTACGTTAGTCTCCTGGAGCACTTCGAACTCCATGCCCTCTAGGGGCTTTCCATTGACGAGTATCGACTGAATCTTGTAGCCTGCTTCAGGCGTTACAGAGAGCTGTAGCCGGACACCCATGGGAACTTCACTGTAGGGTTGATAGTTCACAATAGAGGCAGAGCCATGCTCTCCTACTGTGAGGTGTACAGGACACATCGTGTAGCCTTCAAATTCGATATACTTTGGCTCGGACTTGGTGCTTTGGAATACTTTCCAAGACTTTTGAAGAACCATCTCTACCTGATTTCTAGAGATAGCATTGCCGTAGAGACTATCCTGAGCTACTACATAAAACTCGCCCACACCATACTCTTTGTTAGGAAGCTGGTCGATGAGAGCCTGCATCTTATCACCTCTGATCTGATTGCCCTCTATGTCTAGTGCTACTAGCTCCTCGCACTCCGTAGGCAGGGTTAGCTCGGTCAGCTTATTGTAGGGGAGATATAGGTTAGATAGGTTAGATAGAGAGGTGACATCTACACTGCTCAGCCCGCATGCAGATAGATTGAGCCAGAAGATGCTGCCGCAGGGGGTTAGGTCTAAGCCGGTCAGGGGGGTCTCTGCTAGGTTAAGCTGCGCTAGATCTGGACAGCCGGTGAGATCGATAGTGGATATGTTATTGCCAGCTAGGAGTAGCTTGGTCAACCACTCGAGACCTTCTAGATTGATGGTGGAGAGATGGTTGCCGTTTAGATTTAACTCTATAAGCTCAGGTAGGGTAGTGGGGTCGAGAGCCGTAAGCTGGTTGTTTGCTAGATATAGGAAGCTCAAGTTTCCGACAGGCTTACAGTCGAAAGCAGTCAGCTGGTTATCATTGCAGTTGAGCAAGGCTAGGTGAGGCGTATTTGATAGGTCTATATTCGTCAGTTTATTGTTAGACAGATCGATACGGTTCGTTGCTGACTCAGGAGCGAATGTTATCTCTGTGAGCTTATTATTCGAGGCATTGAGATTATCGAGTGCTGGCTGGTGTGATAGATCGATCGTTGTGAACTGATTGTTTTGCATCCACAGCTCCTCGAGGAGCGGATTGTGAGAGAGGTCTATCTGAGTCAAGCTATTGTCACTAATGTTCAAGCGCTTCAAGCTCTGGAGAGAGGATACGTCTATATCTGTCAGGGCGTTTTCATAGCAGAAGAGGCCCTCTAGATCGCCATATATCGTGATAGTGTTAGTCTCTACGGCATGCTTGCCCTCAGGGAGCCCTTTCTCATTGTCTTGACAGATGCCATCGTTGTTCCAGTCGATCCATGCTTTGTCTTTCTGAGACTCATCAACTAGCTGCGCAGAGATAGTCCACTGCGAGACACCACTAGTCGTCAGGGTCGCATGGGGCATAGGTACGGGTATCTCTTCATATCCCTTGTAGATGCGCCAGTTCTTGCTTTGAGCCTCTCGGAGGGCTTGCGGAGATACTTGATTTCCTTCGGGAGTTGTCGTACTTGTTTTGACCGCCTTGAGGGTCCCTGACTCTTGTCCAGATAGATCAGGCAGGCTCTTGATAAAGCTATTAAAAGCTTCCTCTGAGAGCTGGTTGTCATAGAGTTCGATCTTCTTAATAGGAGCCGATGGACTGACTAGGAGCTTGGTCAGACTGTTTTCACTACAGTCTAGAGCGTTGAGTGCAGCTGCTGAGGAGAGATCTAGCTCGGCTATTTTATTTCTCCAGCAAGAGACCTCCTCTAGCTTAGTCAGTCCAGACACGTTGAGTGCCGTGAGCTGGTTCTTGTAAGCTGACACCTTGATGAGATTTGTACAAGAGGAGAGATCCAGCTGCGACAGTTTATTCTTGTAGCACTCCAAGAGCTTGAGTCGTGTCATGCCACTCAGATCTAGCTGTGTTAACTCGTTGCCATCACATACGAGCGTATCGATGAGGGTCAGACCGTTCATCTGAAGGGTCGTCAACCCCGCCTCTGTAGCATCGAGTATGCGCAGCTTAGGGCTACCGGTCAGGTCGAGAGAGGGTATGCTGTTTGTGTGGCAGATGAGTACCTCTAGCTCTGGAGCGTGGAGCGTGAGAGACGTAAGTTTGTTCCAGAAGCATCGTAGAGCTGTTAGGTCGCGGCCGTATACTTTGACTGACTTGCCTTCTGTGGTGTAGCTGTTGATCTTCGTCGGCAAGCTAGGGTCTGTAGAGACCTGTAGCTCAGTGAGTGAGCCGCTGCCATAGTCGACTCGTATGGAGCCAGAGCGGGATGATACCCATAGATTGAACTCTGTCCCAGTCGCATAGGCACCATTCATCTCTGCGACAAGGTCTTCTTGTGCTGTCAGAAGCATGCTTTGCGATAGTGACAGGCAAATAATTAGGACGCATCCTAGTAGTAATCTAATCCTTTTCATGTTTGTTCGTATTATGGATTTATGTTTTCTCCTATGCTTAGTGTCTTCTGCTACACGAGATAGCAATTGTCAAGGTGAGTCATCGTACTAAACTCGTAGCATCTACTGAGTTGCGTCAGCTCTAGGCAAAGATATCAAAAAAAGAGATTAGGAGTTAGAGATTAGAAATTAGATGTTGGCTAGTGGCTCTAGGGACTCTAGTGGAACTAGTGACTCTAGCCAACGGCTAACAGCTTCTTGTGGTTGGATTAGAATATATTATGTACCTTTGCGGTGCATAGGTGTACGAGGAACAACCAATCTTGTCACCCCGTCTGAATAGGGAACTTGGTGCGAAGCCAAGACTGTACTCTCAGCTGTAACTCCTGAAGTGTGCCCCTGCATTATGATGTCACTGTAGCACGACCCCTACTAGCCTTCGCGTGAAGGTACCGTAGGTAGCTATGGGAAGACTCAGGGTATCGCCCGTTTTGTACGACTCGATGTGAGCTATACGAACTAGGGAGAAGTCAGAAGACCTGCCTGTGCCATAGGACTTTTGTTTTCAGAGCTAGGAAATAAAAAGAATGACAGCGGGACATATATGGCTTCACATAGTGCGTATGATCGAGTCCATAGCAGTGAGACTGGCTATGCGGCTCCCTCTCGTTGTGTCTACACGCATCAGTCACACTCTACTGCCAGCCGGGAGGTCTTGGCAGGCTTCGCCCTGTAGGCGTGTGACGCTGCCCGTAACTTCTGCTCTGTATCTCGATCGTCCTACTCTGACGCACGACGATTCTATTCACTTTATACAGAAAAGAAGTTATGAAAACACGCGAAGAGTACATCGAGAGCCTTAGAGCTCTCCATCTCAATGTCTACTTCATGGGCAAGAAGATCGACAACCCTGTCGACCACCCCATGATCCGTCCATCGCTCAATTCGCTAGCGATGACCTATGAGCTGGCGCAGCAGGAGGAGTACAAGGATCTGATGACCGCTACCTCCAACATTACGGGCAAGACGATCAATCGCTTCTGCCACATTCACCAGAGTGCTGAGGACCTCGTCAAGAAGGTCAAGATGCAGCGTCTCCTCGGCCAGAAGACCGCTAGCTGCTTCCAGCGCTGTGTCGGTATGGATGCCTTCAACGCTATCTGGTCTACCACCTATGAGATGGACGAGGCGTGTGGCACTAACTATCACCAGCGCTTCAGAGACTATGTACAGTACTGCCAGGACAACGACCTCGTCGTAGACGGTGCTATGACTGACCCAAAGGGCGACCGCAGTCTCTCACCCTCACAGCAGGAGGACCCCGACCTTTACGTCCATATCAACGAGATACGCCCTGACGGTATCGTCGTCACGGGGGCCAAGGCTCACCAGACTGGCTCGGTCAATTCGCACGAGCACCTGATCATGCCTACCTGCTCGATGCGTGAGGAGGATGCTGATTACGCTGTCTCTTTTGCCATCCCCAGTGATGCCGAGGGCGTTACGATCATCTACGGTCGCCAGTCTTGCGACACGCGTAAGATGGAGGAGGGCGCAGACATTGACCTGGGTAACTCCACCTTCGGAGGTCATGAGACGCTCTTCATCATGGATCATGTCTTCGTACCTATGGAGCGTGTCTTCATGTGCCGTGAGTATCAGTTCTCCAATATGCTTGTCGAGCGCTTCGCTGGCTATCACCGTCAGTCCTATGGTGGCTGTAAGGTTGGTGTGGGCGACGTCCTGATCGGTGCTGCAGCTCTGGCTGCTGACTACAACGGCGTGCCTCGGGCTTCGCACATCAAGGACAAGCTGATCGAGATGGTTCACCTCAATGAGACGCTCTACGCTTGCGGTATCGCTTGCTCGGCTGAGGGCAAGAAGACTAAGTCGGGCAACTACCTGATCGATATGCTTCTAGCCAACGTCTGTAAGCAGAATGTAACTCGCTATCCTTACGAGATCACACGTCTCGCTGAGGACATAGCAGGCGGTCTGATGGTTACGATGCCTAGCCAAGCTGACCTGCAGCACGAGGAGGTTGGGCCACTCGTACGTAAGTACCTCGCTGGCGCTAAGGGCACGGACACGGTGAATCGTATGCGCATCCTACGTCTGATCGAGAACCTCACGCTCGGTACCGCAGCCGTAGGTTACCGCACGGAGAGTCTACATGGTGCTGGCTCACCACAGGCTCAGCGCATTATGATCTCGCGTCAGTGTAATATGGAGGCAAAGAAGGAGCTGGCTCGTCAGATAGCTCATATCGACACCTCTCTAGATAAGCCTCAGGGCAAGTAGTCCCTATCTCTTATGACAGATCTATCCTCTAGGGTAGACGAGATCACGACCATCATCAGTAGCTGTGTGCGTCCCCAGCTCCAAGCACACGGGGGCGACATAGCACTGCTGAGGGTCGCTGGCGAAGAGGTCTTCGTCAAGGTCTCGGGGAGTTGTCAGGCATGCCCCTCGCTCAGTAGCACGATCCAAGAGGTGGTGCAGGAGACGCTACGCAGCGAGCTGGGGCTCCCCACCCTAACGGTCACCGTAGACGACAGCGTCAGCGATGAACTCATCGCCGAGGCGCTCCGGATCATACGAAAATAAGGGCTCTTAGCTCTTAGCTGTTGGCTGTTGGCACTAGCACTCCGATGGCTCCGATAGCTCTAGCTAACAGCCAATCTCTAACCTCTAACCTCTAATCTCTCTATATGTCTATCCCATTTAGTAGTATCTCTCCAGACGAAGCGGTCTCCCATATACAGGACGGTGACTTCGTCGTACTATCTCATGCGGCCGCTGTACCGCAAGCGTGCGTCGCTGCCTTAGCTCGAAACTATGAGCACTTTCACAACGTCCGCATCTTCCACATGGTCACCTTGGGCGAAAGCCCCTACACAGCACCCGAGATGGAGGGACACTTCAGACTCGTGACCAACTTCGTTGGTGCCAACACGCGTCCCGCTGTCGATGAGCAGCGCGCGGACTTCGTCCCCTCCTACTTCTACGAGGTGCCATCGATGATGCAGCCCGGGGGAGTCTTTCACCCCGACGTGGCTATCGTGCAGCTCTCTTATCCTAACGAGGAGGGCTACTGTAGCTTCGGCACCTCCTGTGACTATAGCAAGCCCGCCGCTGAGCAGGCGCGAATCGTCATCGGAGAGCTCAATAAGCAGATGCCATTCGTAGGCGGAGACAACCTCATACATATCTCTCAGCTCACACATATCGTCGAGGCCGACTACCCACTCTACGCGCTTGACCTGCCACGCATCGGAGAGGTCGAGGAGGCTATCGGACGCAACTGCGCAGAGCTCATACAGGATGGAGATACGCTCCAGCTCGGCATCGGAGCGATCCCCGATGCTGTCTTGCTCTTCCTCAAGGATAAGAAGGATCTCGGCATACACTCCGAGATGGTCTCTGACGGTGTGGTCAAGCTCATCAAGGCTAATACCATCACGGGCCGGTGCAAGACGCTCCTCCCCAACAAGGTGGTCGCTACCTTCCTCATGGGTACGCAAGAGCTCTATGACTTTGCGCACAACAACCCAGCCATCGAGATGCGTCCCGTCAACTATGTCAACGATCCGCGCATCATCGCCCAAAACGATCACCTCGTGAGCATCAATAGCTGTATCGAGGTAGACCTCATGGGGCAGGTGGTCTCGGAGGCTATGGGCTTGCGACAGTTCAGCGGTCCAGGCGGACAGGTAGACTTCGTGCGTGGTGCCGCTTGGTCTAAGGGCGGGCGCAGCATCATTGCTATCCCCTCCACGGCACGCCGAGGCACCGCCTCCCGCATCGTACCCCTACTCACGGAGGGTGCTGCCATCACTACCTCTCGCAACGACGTGGACTACATCGTCACCGAGTATGGCGTAGCGCACCTCAAGGGCAAGTCGCTCCGTGAGCGAGCCTTGGCACTGACAGCTATCGCTCATCCCAATTTCCGCCCCGAGCTAGAGGCGGAGTGCAAGAGAAGATTCAAACTATAACAATACATTCTTACTATGCAACTATTCAAGCTCAAGACGGTCATCGACCAGTTCGATACCTTTGCAGACTTTGCCAAAGCCTTTGCACTCGGGGAGCGTGATCTAGTCATCACCAATGACTTCCTCTACGAGCCCTTTATGAAAGCCTCCCAGCTACCCTGCCACTTCGTCATGCAGGAGCACTACGGCATGGGAGAGCCCTCGGAGGAGATGATGAATCAGATCCTCCACGACCTCCAGGGCACAGACTACGATCGTGTCATAGCCGTAGGCGGTGGCACGGTCATCGACATCTCCAAGCTCTTTGTGCTGCGTGGCTTGACAGACGTGATGGACGCTTTTGACAAGAAGATCCCGCTCGTCAAGGAGAAGCAGCTCATCATCATCCCCACGACCTGCGGTACTGGTAGCGAGGTGACCAATATCTCCATCGCTGAGATCAAGAGCCGCCAGACGAAGATGGGACTCGCCGATGATGCCATCGTAGCTGACAATGCGGTCATCATACCTGAGCTGCTGAGGGGGCTGCCCTTCAAGTTTTACGCTTGCAGCGCCATCGATGCGCTGATACATGCTGTGGAGTCCTTCCTCTCGCCCAAGTGCAATCCCTACACCGCTATCTTTAGCGAAGCTGCTTGGCAGATCATCATCCCGGTCTTCCAGAAGATACGAGACAAGGGTCCCGACTACCGCTTCGACTGTATGGGCGAGATGATTATGGCGAGCAACTTCGCGGGCATCGCCTTTGGCAATGCGGGTGTTGGTGCTGTCCATGCGCTCTCTTATCCGCTCGGTGGCACCTATCACGTACCGCACGGAGAGGCAAACTATCAGTTCTTCACCGAGGTCTTTAAGGCTTACGAGCGCAAAGCTCCAGCTGGTCAGATGCAGCTCCTCAAGGAGAAGCTCGCCAAGCTGATGGGTTGTACGCCCGCCACGCTCTTTGACGAGATCGACGCACTACTCTCAGCTTTGATCGCCAAGAATTCGCTTCGCACCTACGGTATGAAGGAGGAGGAGATCGAAGGCTTTGCCGATGCGGTCATCGCTACGCAGCAGCGCCTCCTTGCAAACAATTACACACCCCTCACACGGGACGAGATCAGAGACATCTACAAGGCTCTCTACTAATAAAGCTATCATGAGACTGTTGCAAAAGTCTCATCACACAATTCAATCTATAAACAACCATATCATGGATATCAAAGAAATGGTCTCTCTAGCACGAGAGGCACAGAAGGATTACCAAGCACGCTTCGACCAGGACGCTGTAGACCAGGTCGTCAAGGCTCTCTGTCGTGTCGTCTATGACAATGCTGAGATGCTCGCTCGTGAAGCGGTCGACGAGACCGAGATGGGCGTCTATGAGGACAAAGTAGCTAAGTGCCGCAACAAGTCAAAAGGCGTATGGAGCAACCTCCAGGGCAAGAAGAGTATGGGCGTACTAGACATCGACGAGAAGACCGGTCTCATCAAGATCGCTAAGCCCGTAGGTGTCGTCGCTGCTATCACCCCGACGACCAATCCGATCGTCACACCGATGGCAAACATCGCCTTCGCCCTCAAGACGCGCAACGCTATCATCGTATCGCCACACCCACGCTCTAAGAACTGCTCCGCACATACCATCCAGCTCATACTGGAGCGTCTCAAGGACTTCAACGTTCCCGAGCACCTCATCCAGTGCGTCACCGAGCCCTCTATCCAAGCCACGCAAGACCTTATGGCGGCTGTCGACGTCGTAGTCGCTACCGGAGGTATGGGTATGGTACACTCTGCTTACTCTTCGGGCAAGCCCTCCTTTGGCGTAGGTGCTGGCAACGTGCAGGTCATCCTCGACGAGCATATCGACTACAACGAGGCTGCCGAGACCATCATTCGCGGACGTATCTTCGACAACGGCATCATCTGCTCTGGTGAGCAGTGCTTCATCTATCCTGAGCAGCACCGGGAGGAGATCTTCCAGGCCTTTAAGGATCACGGAGCTTACTTCGTACCAGCTGAGGAGCATGACAAGCTAGTCAATACGCTCTTTGTCAATGGCTCCATCAGCCGCGACGTCGTCGGCAAGAGCGTACAGCACATTGCTCAGCTCGCCGGCATCTCCGTACCCGAGGGCACTCGAATGCTCATCGTTCCTGCCAAGGGCGTCGGCACGGCCGATCCTATTTGCAAGGAGAAGATGTGCCCCGTGATGACCTGTCTGCCCTACAAGCACTTTGACGAGGCTATCGAGATTGCCAATACCAACCTCAAGATGGAGGGTAGCGGCCACACGGCAGGCATCCACTCGAACAATCAGGGCAACATCATCAAGGCTGGTGACGAGATCACCATCTCGCGTCTCATCGTCAACGCTCCCTGCTCGATTACGGCTGGTGGATCGATCCAAAACGGTCTCTCCGTGACCACAACTCTAGGATGTGGTAGCTGGGGCAATAACTCTATCTCGGAGAACCTTACCTACAAGCACCTACTCAACATCTCTCGCATCGCTCGTATGTCGCCACACGTTCACGTGCCGACCGACGAGGAGATCTGGGCGATGAACTAAGTGTGCTAGCGCAGACGCTCTGCGCCCGCTACGACTTAGAGTGCACTTAATGAGACTGTTGCAAAAGTCAACAGGCTCACAATCTTGCTTGCAAGATTGTCCTGACTTTGCAGAAAGGATGAAGCGCAAGGCGCTGAGGGTGAGGTCTGAAGGGAGCATACCTCCGTATGTGACCGAAGCCGAATCCCGAAAGCAACACAGCGATTCGCCTTTATGCAACAGTCTCCTAATGCAACGCTCCCGATGAGGCATCGCTCCTCGTCGGGAGCGTTCTATTTATCTATATGCCTCAGTGTCACAGCTGTTTTCCAAAAAAGCTTTCCAGCCTTGGAAAATAAAATTTCCAACGCTGGAAATTTTGTTTTCCAACGCTGGAAACTTTGTTTTCCAACGGAGGAAAACTTTCGCACCTCAACTCGGTCGAGTAGCGATGGCACTTTCTCGAGATGAGCTGTCGGTCTCCATGGTGAGAGGTGCGGTGCCTGAGTAGATCTCTTGTCTACAAACATTTAGTACCTTTGGCTGTGTGCTAAACAAATCTCATGAAGCAATACTACATCATTCAGAATGATCAGCCAGCTGGACCCTATACGATAGAGGAGCTTGCCGCAATGGAGATCACACCCGACACGATGGTCTGGGCTGAGGATATCGTTGACTGGATACCCGCTTATCAGGTGAGCGAGCTGAACTCGCTCTTTGCTTCCACGACGGCACAGACGCCTCCTCCTTATCAGGAGCCATCTAGTCGGGCGACTGAAGCTCCTCGCTACGACACTGCAGGCCTAGTGGATTGGCCATCGGCTCGTCCTCCTATGCCACCGACCTATCTCGTCTGGAGTATCCTTGTGACCATCTTTCTCTGTCGCATAGCAGGAATTGTTGCGATTGTCTACTCTACACAGGTCTCCTCTTACTACCACGCTGGCAACTATGAGGGAGCCGCCTATGCTAGCCGTCAAGCTCGCTGGTGGGTTAGAGTCCCAGTTTTCATCTATCTTGCGTTTCTCCTAGCATTTCTCATTGGAGAAGTAATTAGATGGATCACTAACGGGTGAATCAATGGGGCGAAACAGATAGAGACGCAAACAACTCTTTCAGCTATTTGCTAACAACTTCGAAAATGCTACCTTTGTGGTGTAATAAACTAATCAATCTTCGATGAAGCAATACTATATCATTCGCAATGACCAGCAAGCTGGCCCCTACACGCTAGATGAGCTAGCCGCGATGGGTATCACGCCCGACACGATAGTCTGGACGGAGGGTATGACCGACTGGACGCCTGCCCGTCAGGTGAGCGAGCTGAACTCGCTCTTTACAAGGAGTGCGCAGACACCGCCCAGCTACAGCACCCCTAACTATGGAGCACCATCGGCTCCGCAGTATCATAGCGCGCCGCAGTACTATCGTCCCCCGCAGTATAGTACACCAGCCGAGCGTCCTCCTATGCCCCAGACCTACCTCGCATGGAGTATCGCTGTGACACTCCTCTGCTGCCTCGTCGGCGGTATCGTGGCGATCGTCTACTCTTCGCAAGTATCCTCTCGATATATTGCGGGTGACTACGAGGGTGCTGAATATGCTAGTCGTCAGGCTCGTATATGGATCATCGTCTCGGCCTGCGTCGGCTTTGTTGTCGGCATAGTTTACACTATCTGGGCTATCTTTTTTAGCACTTCATTGGCTGCCCTTTCTGGAGGTTATAGCATCTAGAGACCTTTATAATATATAGTGAGATCAGGTCGTGGAGTCTAAGTGCTCTGCGACCTGATCTCTTTTTAATAAGAGGGGCTCAAAGGGGAAATCTCTCGCAAACCTGCCGATATATGGTGCCAAAAGATACGTTTCTCAACTAAGTGGCGGGCAATTTTGATTTAGTTGCGATCTATGGTACGACTCCGCACTAATTGACCCTTTATTCGATGACGGTTGCTTACATTTGCACGCAAAATGCAAAGTGTAAGTACATGATGAACCTACGACAACTACTTTTTCTCCCCTTGGCGAGTCTACTCTTCTTGCCACTACAAGGGGCTATCGACGAGATGCCTACTGTTGCAGACTCGACGATGACCTACGAACTGGACGAAGTGAGGGTCCTAACCCGTCGTCCGCTACTGCGCCAGGCAGGTCTCCTGATGAGTACTCCTGGCGCGATGAGTCTCGTGACTCCGACGATGCTTCGTGAGTACGACATCAAGCATCTGTCTGACTTGACCGCGGTAGTTCCTAATCTCTACATGCCGGACTACGGCTCGCGTCTCACCTCGCCGATCTACATGCGTGGTATCGGCACGCGTAGTGGCGGGCAGTCCACCGCATTCTTTATCGATGGCGTCCCCGTGCTCAATAGCTCGATCAATCGTTACCTCCTTGGTATCGAGTCTGTAGAGGTGATGAGCGGTGCACTGAGCAACATCTACGGGCGTAACGCTATGGCGGGAACGATCCTCCTGACCTCTCGCTCTCCTATTGACGATCCCGCACTGGATGTACGTGCTAGAGCGGGTAATCATGGGATCGTCGAGGGCGCTGCGCGACTAGCACACGCCTTTAACTCCAAGGTGGGTCTCGCCCTTGGGGGGTATTACAATAGAAATAACGGCTTCTATACCAATGCTTTCGATGGCACGCCAGCTGATGCTGAGGAGGCGTATGGTGCCAACATGCACTTCGAGTGGCGTCCTGATGCTTCGCAGAGGTTGCGCCTTGCGGGTGTATGGGATGGTGTACGGCAGGGTGCTTTCCCCTATGCGATGATCAACCCCAAGAGTGGCGAGACGATGCCGATCAACTACAACGCCCCGGGATCCTACGATCGCACCGTCGGGGAGGCGCGTCTAGCTTATGACAAGAGCTGGAACGAGGCGCGACTAGACTTCACCGCCAGCTACCAAGCACTACGAGACAACATGATGATGGATCAGGACTACACGGCTCGAGATATCTTTACGATCAATCAAAAGCAACGTCAAGATGCTGTCACGGCTGACCTCACCCTGCGCAATAAGGAGCAGATGACCTACAACTGGACACTGGGGCTCAATGGTATCTACCAGATGAACCACCTAGAGGTCCCCGTAGCGATACGCCCCGAGGGTCTGATGGCTATGATACAGCCTGGACTAAATAAGGCAAATAAGAATGACAAGGTACCTGTACAGATGATGGTCGACGCCTCTAAGGAGCGCGTCAATCACAACCTCTTTGACAAGAGCAGCTATGGCGTAGCCCTTTATCACGAGAGCAATCTGCACGAGCCGTTTGGCTGGACAGGCTTCGACCTTAACCTAGGTCTGCGTATCGACGCTGAGCGCCAGGCGATGGACTTCGACAGCGACTTTAGCCTAGGGCTAGAGGTGGCTCCAAAGGCTAAGCCTGAGGCAAAGCGGCACTTCGACGTGACCAGCCGCTTGGTGGGTGAGGGAGCCTATCAAGACTTCTTTCAGATCCTACCTAAGCTCTCTCTGAGCTATCGCCCCACGGCTGGTAGCTACCTTTTTGTCGCAGCCTCTAAGAGCTACAAGACAGGTGGATACAATGAGCAGATGATGACCGAGGTGCTGATGCAGCAGGCGCAGCACGAGATGATGGCACTCGTCATGTCACAGGGCAAGCAGCAGCCACAGGTACAGACGGGCGATGCTAACCTAGCCGCCTTTAAGCCTGAGCACGCTTACAACCTAGAGCTGGGCGGACGTCTCCTGACGCTACAAGATCGCCTCTTCGTGTCGGCTACGCTCTTCGGCTCATGGATACGAGACCTGCAGGTGGCACGCTTCGTGACCACCGGTACGGGACGCACGACGGTTAATGCCGGCAAGGCACTCTCGCTCGGTGCTGAGGCGAGTGTCAAGGCACGCATCTGGCGTTCGCTCACGATCTCTGCGCAGTATGGCTATACGCACGCTACCTTCCAAGACTATCTCACGAGCCGTGCTAATCCTAAGGGCGGTGCGCCAATAGAGGTGAACTATGAGGGTAACTACATCCCCTACGTCCCAGCGCATACCTACGCCACGATGCTCCAGCTGAATGAGCCTATCCAGACTTCCTGGCTCAAGGGCGTACTGGCCTCGGTAGAGCTACGTGGCAATGGCCCTATCTACTGGGACTCAGAGAATCAGCATCGCCAAGACCCCTACATGACGCTTGGAGCACGCCTCGGCGTACGTCTCCCCTACGTCACCGTAGCCATCTGGGGGCGCAACCTGACGGACACGCGCTATGCGACCTTCTACTTCCAGTCGTTTGGCAACTCCTTCCTCCAGCAGGCGCAGCCACGCACCTTCGGTGCTGACCTCTCCTTCCACTTCTAAAGGCGCCGATCATCAACAACAAAGCAAGCCACCCGTTCGTCAGAGCGGGTGGCTTTTTTTAATCTTTCGACAGTTGAGGCCCTCTAAGACGGAGACACACAGACATACGGACACACACGACACGCTATGCGACAGATACCGTTACGGAGTCTCTGCCTACTCCTGATATTTCACGCTTTATCCCTTACATTACCCGCCCAAGTGGTGACGACCGTACGAGGTGCCGTACGGGACGGCGCCAAGGCTCCTCTGGTGGGTGCCAACGTGGCATTCTATCGGGTCACGCCCTCTGGCGATAAGCAGCTCGTGGCGGGTGGTACGAGCGATAGCAAGGGGCGCTTTGCAATAGCTCAAGTGCCTCAGGAGCAACTCTCTCTAGAGGTCTCTTACATAGGCTATCTGAACTACCAAAAGAACCTGACGATCACGGCCGGGATAGACCTAGGCGTCATACAGCTCGAGGAGGATGCGCACCTGCTCGAAGTGGTGGTCGTAGAGGGTAAGGCGACCGATATGACGGTGCGAGGCGATACGATCTCCTTCAACGCTGATGCCTACAAGGTGCCACAGGGTGCTATGCTGGAGGATCTAGTCAAGCGTCTCCCAGGAGCAGAGATCGACGAAAATGGTCAGATCACCATCGGCGGACAGCAGGTGTCGAAGATCATGCTCGATGGTAAGGAGTTCTTTAGCGGGGATACGAAGGTCGCTATGCGCAATCTGCCGGCTGAGGTGGTCAATCAGCTGGAGGTGCTAAACCAGCAGAGCGACGAGGCGCGCGTCACGGGCTTTGACGACGATGAGGAGCAGACGGTACTCAACATCCGCACGAAGCCTGATATGCAACAGGGTACTTTCGGACACGCTCTGGCGGGTTACGGCTTGGGCAATCGCTATGAGCTCAACGGGATGCTCAACTACTTCTCCAAGCAGCACCAGACGACACTCATCGCTGGCAGTAATAATACAAATGGGCAGGGACTCTCGGACCTAGACCTAGGCGGTGGCTATGGTGGATGGGGGCGTGGAGGCGATAGACGTGGCGGTGGCTTCAGACCACAAGGTATCACCACCTCTGCACAGATCGCGGCTAATGAGACTTACACGCCTAATGATCGGCTGGAGATCAATGCGAATGCACGCTATGGTTACTCCCAAAACGATCTCTCGGCACGCACTGAAACGGAAAACCTCTTACCCGACAGCCCCAGTACATTTACCAATGAGACGACCGAGGCACTCAGCCGAGGGCACAATCTAGGGGGCGATGCCTATATCAAGTGGCAAGCGACAGACCGTACGGAGCTGATCTACCGCCCCGCTATACATTACAGCTGGGGCATGGATCAGGAGGCGCGTAACTACCGCACTGCGGATAGCGAGGATAGCGAGTTGCATCGAGGCAGTCAGGAGAATCTTCGAGAGCATCGTGGGTTACGCCTCTTCAACATGCTCCTCCTAGGGCATAAGCTCAACGATGAGGGACGCACCCTGAGCCTACAGCTCAACGGAGGCTTCCTCGGCGACAACGCTAGCACCGAGAGCCACTCGATGCTTCACTCGGTCGAGGGAGATCAGTCTCAGCAGACACTCTTGGAGGATCGCAGTCAGACCTTCAACTACCGCATACGCACAGGCTACGTAGAGCCACTCACAGAGCTGCTCTCGCTACAAGCGCAACTAGAGTGGGGCGACCGCATACGCAGCAGTGAGCGTGACTACAAGCAGCCCGACGCTACGGGTGCCTGGACGCAGCTAGACGCCACGATGGATACGAAGATGAATACTCGCCTGAGCTCGCTCAGTGGAGGGCTAGATCTCAAGGTGGCCAACAAGCTGATCGATCTGACCGTAGGACTACGCATCCGCCCTACCTGGATGACGACGAAGCAGTCGCAACTTGCGAGCCAAGAGCCTCTCGTGCGTCGTGAGACGATATGGGCTCCGTCGCTCAACTTTCGCTACACACCTAATAAGCAGACGATGCTTCGCCTAGGCTATTGGGGACGCTCGGAGATGCCTTCTGCAGGGCAGATGTACACGCTCCCCGATGCGACCAATCTGCGGGAGTCGATCGTAGGTAATCCGGACCTACGCCCCAGCTACCAGCATCAGCTGTTTGGTATGTTTCGCACTTTCATTCCTAGTACGAGCCAAGCGATCAATCTACGCTTCTTCGGGGCTTATACCCACCACGCTGTGATCAGCGACCAGATGGTCGATGCCAAGACACAGCGCCGACAGATCACCTACATCAATGCCGATGGGGGAGAGTATATGGTACATGGTAACGGCTCCTTTACGACGCCCTTCTTTACCAAGTCGCTGGCGCTGGCGGTCTCGCTAGGCTCGGCGTACAACTACCGCTTAGGGCGCATCAATGGCGTGACCAATGGATCGCACTCATGGACGTTCTCTCCGAACTTCTCCTTAGCCTACTCAAATAGCTGGCTCTACCTACGCGCTAAGGGAGGCGTCAGATACCACTACGGTAGCCAAAGTCTACAGATCGCCACCTCGCCACACACTTACGACTGGAATGCTGGAGGCGATGCGTCGGTGACGCTCCCGCTAGGCTTCAAGCTGGAGAGCGAGGCGATCTACACACAAGGGGTCGGATACCAAGAGCCGTACAATGTCGCCTCCGTACTGTGGAGTGCTGGGCTCTCTTACTCCTTCCTGAAGGATCAAGCAGCGACCCTACGCATCAAGGTGTATGATCTACTCAACCAGCAGCAGAGCATCTGGCGTCAGGTCACCGCTACGGAGATTAGCGATACCTGGTCCAATAGTCTCGGGCGCTACGCCATGCTACACTTCATCTACCGCTTCCGACTTTAGGAGATCAGAGGTTAGAGGTTAGGGTGGCAGCCCTGCCCTCTAATCTCTCCCTCTCCGAACTCTCCGATCCCTAATTTCTAATCTCTAACTTCTAACCTCTAGTCTCCATTTACACATCTTTACGGGGAAATTCGTCCGATTCCCTCCTTTCTCGAATATCCACGTGGGGAATCTCAAATCTCCACGTGGATATTTTTTATTCCCCACGTGGGTGCGAATCATTTCTTCCGAAGTTTCATTTCATTCCTCCGAAGTTTCATTTGATTCCTCCGAAGAATTTTTTATTCTCCACGTGGAGATTTTGAAATATCCACGTGGAAATCACTTTTCCCCGACACAGCACCGTATCGATATGTAGTCGACTCTAAATTATTGTAATGCGTCAGTCCTGGCTGGCGTTTGGTCTAAAGCGACCGTTTCGTCAGAAAGCTATATATTTGTAGCATTGAAAGTGTAGATTGACATTTATAGATGACGAGACTAAGCGTTAACATCAACAAGATAGCGACCCTCCGCAACGCACGTGGCGGAGACACGCCTAATGTAGTACTGGCAGCACGTCGCTGCCAAGAGTTTGGTGCCGAGGGGATCACGGTACACCCGAGGCCTGACGAGCGACACATCACTTATCAAGATGTGAGAGACCTCAGGGAGGTAGTCACCACGGAGTTCAACATCGAGGGCTACCCCTCTGACTCTTTCCTAGACCTCGTCTGCTCGGTACGTCCTGAGCAGGTGACGCTCGTGCCTGACAAACCTGATGCACTCACCTCCGATAGTGGCTGGGCGGTGGATGATTGTCGTGACCTGCTCAAGCCGATCATCGAGCGTCTGAAGCAGGCGGGCATACGTGTCTCGCTCTTCGTTGGTACCGACCCACGACACATCGAGGCCGCCGCAGAGATCGGTGCTGATCGTGTGGAGCTCTACACGGAGCCTTATGCGTCGCAGATGGCGCAGAGTGGTGATCCGAAGGTGATCGTTGCTCCCTTTGCGGAGGCTGCCCAGGTGGCTCACCGCGTCGGTCTAGGGGTCAATGCGGGTCATGATCTAAGTCGTGACAACCTCGCCTACTTCGTCCAGCATGTGACACCACTAGATGAGGTCTCCATAGGACATGCACTCATCAGCGATGCCCTTTACCTAGGTCTCGAGGAGACCATCGCACAGTATCTCCAACAAGCTCACTCTAACTCATAAACATACCCTTGCAAGAATAACTTATGTATCCTATACTTCAGATTGCCAATACAGTAGCTGAGCAGACAGCTACCGAACCCGCTACGATGTCTCTATGGGAGCTGGCGTGCGCTGGCGGATGGATTATGATCGTCCTTCTGCTCCTTTCGCTCGTTGCTATCTACGTTTTTGTAGCTAAGTATATCGAGCTGCGCAAGGTCAATCGTCCTGACGACTCCTTTATCGCACGCATCAAAGACTACCTCCAGATGGGGCGCAAAGATAGTGCGATAGCTCTCTGCAAAGAAAAGAACACCCCCGAAGCGCGCATGATCGAAAAGGGACTCAAGCGTCTCGGCCAGCCTGCCTCTGAGGTACTCCCCGCTATCGAAAACGTAGGCTCCTACGAGGTAGGACGTCTCGAGCGTGGACTACCCCTACTAGCGACCATCGCTGCGGGTGCTCCGATGATTGGTTTCCTAGGTACGGTGACCGGTATGGTGCAGGCGTTCTTTGACCTAGCCAATGCGCCTGGCGGTATTGATGTATCGCTTCTCTCGAGCGGTATCTACCAAGCGCTGGTTACGACTGTGGGCGGTCTGATCGTCGGTATCGTGACGCTCTTTCTCTACAACTACTTGGTCGGACAGATCAACCGCATCGTCAATCGTCTAGAGGCTAATACGCTAGACTTTATGGATGTGATCAACGAACTGTAAGCGATCGTGCTACACCCCTTAATGCTAAGCTCATGAGTATCAAGAGACGCAGTAAGCATATATCTGTATTTAGCATGGCATCGATGACCGATGTCATCTTCCTGCTGCTGATCTTCTTTATGGTGGTCAGTACGCTGGTGGTACCGAATGCGATCAAGGTCAATCTACCCTCCTCGCAGTCGACCGCCACGACGCAAGAGCCGGTGGCACGCATCACCATCGATGCCGAGGGCTACTACTACATATCCACAGAGAGTGCACCTGAAGTGACGATGCTACCTGTCGAGGAGCTAGAGGCTAGACTCTACGAGATAGGAGCTGCACACGACGAGGAGGAGGATCCTTACGTAGTCCTCTACGCCGACAAATCGGTGTCGTATGGTGAGATCGTCAAGGTACTCAACGCCTCGGCTACCGCTGGACTACGTATGATCTTGGCGACAGAAGCTTTACAAGATAATAGTACGGAGACAGATGTCTAAGGTTCGCTATGATAGATGGATCGCTGGAGGTGTAGCCTTACTGCTACATCTACTCGTCGTGGGCTTGCTCTTTTGGCTCAGTATGGATGCCTCTGAGCAAAAGCACACGAGAGATAAGGAGATATGGATCTCCGTCGGTGTAGACCCAGACTTTGGCGACAAGATCGAGCATCAAGGAGACTTGGTGGCTGCCGCATCTACCTCTGCTCGTCCTGCCTCTGCTGCCTCTGAGAGCGCACAGGCTGCGCCTCCTCAGCAACCAGCACCTAAGGCTCCTGAGGCTACCCCTACCCCACATCCTACGCCTACGCCTGCACGAGCTACGCCAACGAAAGAAAAGCCCAAAGCCGTGCAGAAGCCTACTGCTCCCTCTGAGCGTGATGTGGATAACAAGGTGGCTGGACTCTTCGATCGTAAGAAGCCGACAGGCGCTGAGTCTGGTACGGGCAAGAGCGATGCAGGTAGCGGTGTCGCTGACAAGGGGAGGGCTGGTTCCTCTGCTGGATGGTCGCTCGATGGTCGCTCGATTGTGGGCAATGGCGGACGACCTGTCATGCCGACACGCGTCCCCGACATACGTGGTACGGTCGTCGTCGAGATCACGGTGAATGCTGCTGGGCAGGTGATTGACGCTAAGGTGCGCCTGCGTGGTACCAACGTGGTGGACAGTGCACTCCGAGAGGCGGCTGTCAAGGCGGCTCGCAAGACTCGCTTTAATGCTTTGGGTGGTGTGCCTGATCAAAAGGGCACGATCACCTATCACTTTGATGTCAAGGGCTAGCTTGCTGACCAACCTTGACAAGAGACTCTTAATTACCTAACAACTTCACAACAAATAGCATGAGTAATATGAACAACATACTAGTCTTCCTCGCAGAAGGCTTTGAAGAGGTCGAGGCACTCGCCATCGTTGACGTACTCAGACGTGGCAATCAACCTGTTACCACAGTATCCATCACAGGCTCTCTCGCTGTAAGAGGCTCGCATGATGTGACTATCCAAGCAGATATGCTCCTCGAGGAGCTACATAGTGGAGTTCTCCCCAAGGCTATCGCACTACCTGGCGGGATGACCAAGCTCAACGAGTGTAAGCCGCTCCTCGAGCTGATACGTCGTCAGCACGAGGCGGGCGGTACGATCGCTGCTATCTGTGCCTCTCCACGAGTACTGGGCGCAGCTGATATCGGCGACGGCAAGATGCGTGCGACCTGCTACCCAGGCATTGAGGAGCAGGTGCCAGGCTTCGTCTTGACAGGTGCTGATGTAGAGGTGTGCGGACATATCGTCACGGGACGTGGTCCGGCGCTGGCACTACCCTTTGCCTTCAGACTACTCGAGGAGGTAGCGGGTCGTAAGACCGCCGAGCAGGTCGCCGCGGGCTTCCTCTACAAACTATAGTTATCTAGTCTCCTAGAGTCCCTAGTGTTACTAGGAGCACTAGCCAACAGCTAACGGCCAACAGCTAACAGCCAACAGCCAATCATGCGCGTCTTCTTCAAGTTCGTTCGCAAGGAGTTCATCCACATCTTCAGGGATCCGCTTACGCTGATGCTCTTGATAGGCATGCCCATCGTCTTGGTGCTAGCCTTTGGCTTTGCGCTCACCTCTGAGGTAAAGCAGATCGATGTGGTCGTGGCGACACCGACGCGCACCCCTTTTGTCGAGAGACTCTTTACACACCTTGACCAGAGCGACGCAGTAGGCTCCGTCAGCTTGATCACACCGTATGAAGATATGGACGAGGCACTACGCACAGGCGCAGCGCACGTCATCATCGTCCTCCCCAACGAAATAGACAAAGAGCTGCTCGCAGGTACCGAGCCTACCGTGCAGCTCCGTCTTGATGCGAGCGATCCTAATACCTCAGCACTCATCAGCGCACAGATACAGGGACTCATCTACACGACCGTGCAGGAGTACCTAGAGCAGTTTGGCGCACTCATGGCGATGCGTATGGCGACCATGAAACCTTATCAGATAGAGACTTTCACGACGCTACTCTACAACCCCGAGATGCGGGCACCTTACTACTTCGTGCCAGGCGTCATGAGCTTGGTCCTGATGATCATCTGCGCCCTGATGACCTCTGTCTCGATCGTTCGGGAGAAGGAGTTTGGCTCTATGGAGGTCCTACTCACCTCGCCCGTCAATCCGATCACCATACTGCTCTCTAAGACCGTCCCCTACTTCACGCTGAGCATCTTTAACGTGGTCACTATCTTACTCTTGTCACGCTTCGTGCTGGGAGTGCCGCTACTAGGGTCGGTGAGTGCTATCTTCTTCGTGTCGCTCCTCTTCATCCTCGTGTCGCTCCTCCTCGGCATGCTCATCAGCACCATCACAGACAATCAGACCGCCGCCATGCTCATCAGTGGTGCCGGACTACTACTCCCCGTAGCGATGCTCTCGGGCATGTTCTTTCCGATCGAGAGTATGCCGATAGTGCTACAATACTTCGCCCGTGCGATCCCCGCCACATGGTACTCCATAGCGGTCAAAAAGTTGATGATACAGGGTCTCGGCTGGTCCTCGATCCTCTGGGAGTCGCTCATCATGACGGGTATGAGCGTCGTACTAGTCATCCTAGCGCTGCTCAACTTTAAGAAGAAACTAGAGTAAACCCTCCCTGATATCCTATGCTACTAGCTCTCATACGCAAAGAGATATACAACCTGCTCCGCAATAGGTTGCTACTTGGGATGGTCGTCATGTACCCTATCGTCGTCTTGATGCTCCTCCCCTTTGCTACGACTACGGATATCAAGAATCTGCAGACTGTCGTCATCGATCACGACCATACGTCGCTCTCACAGAGACTACAGCAGCAGTTCTTTAGCTCAGGCTACTTTGTCAACGCTTGGCAGGGGCAGCTCCCCCCCACCCTTCAGGAAGGTATGGAGCTCATAGAGGATGGTCAGGCCGATCTCATCATAACGATCCCGCCACGCTTTGAGGAGCAGCTCATGCGTTATCAGAAGGCTCAGATCGAAGCACGAATCAACGCTTTTAACGCTACAAAAGGTGCCGTCGCCGGGGGCTACACACAGCAGATCGTACAGCAGTTTGTCGCTCAGCTCAACGAGTCCACCGGAATAGAGGAGCTAGCCACCATACCGATCCGCATCGTCGAGGTCAATCGCTACAATCCTCAGGTAAACTACAAGAACTATATCATCCCCGGCCTTGTCGCCATGCTCATTACGATGACCGCATTCATCCTCCCAGCACTCAATATGGTGCAGGAGAAGGAGGTCGGCACCATCGAGCAGATGAACGTCACGCCGATCCACCCGCTCGTCTTCATGCTCTCCAAGGCACTCCCCTATATCGTCATATCGATATTCATGGTCTTTCTGGCACATCCTATCGTCGGGCTGCTGTACGGCTTATGGCCCCAAGGCAATGTCGGGATGATGATCGTCGGCACCATGCTCTACGTCCTCGCTATGAGCGGACTGGGACTGCTCATCACCAACTTTGCGCATACGCAGCAGCAGGCGATGTTCTCCTTCTTCTTCGTCTTGATGTTTTTCATCCTCCTCGGTGGGCTCTTCACCCCGATCGAGGGTATGCCGTCGTGGGCACGTGCCCTAGCCGTGTCGCACCCCTTCACGCACTATAGCATCTTGATGCGCACTTACTACCTCAAGCCAGTAGCCTTCACCGAGCTATGGCGCGAGCTGACGGCACTCTCTGTCTTTGCCGTGGTCAACGGTACAGCCGCCATCCTCACCTATCGTAAGCGCGCTTAGCGACAAGGGGTTGAGCCACTCCTCTCCCCATTTTTTTCGTACCTTTGGAGATGATTTGCCTGATCCATGGGCTATCGCTCATTTTGTAGATCAGCGCTATTCACTAAACACACACTATTATCTTATGAAAAGACAATACACCTTACTCCTACTCCTGGCTATGACTCTGCTAGGAGTAGCTACACAGACGAAGGCTCAGGCACCGCTCATGGAGCCCAGCATCGATCTAACCTTCATCACCGATGACGAAAACGCCTCGCTCCTCATAGGCGTCGTCGCACCCGTCGACGGGTGCTGGATAGACCTCAATGGTGACGGTCAGTGCCAGGACAATGAGAAGATCCTAAAGGGAAAAGAAAAGAGAGCTATCGACCTTCCCAAAGATCTGACCCACACGACTATCTATGGTCCGATCACCTACCTCAATCTCAATAAGACTGCACTCACCGCTATCGATCTCTCCAAGATCAATACCCTTAAGGAGCTATGGTGCTACCAGACAGGGATTATGGAGCTCGACGTCACTGGGCAGACTGATCTTGAGAAGCTCTTTTGCCACTCAAATATGATTAAGAAGCTAGACCTCTCGAAGAATCCTAAGCTCAGAGAGCTCGGTGTGCAGAATTCTATGCTCACGGCGATAGACCTCTCTAAGCTGCCAGAGCTTGAGGTGGCTGTGCTCAGTGGTAATAAAATCAGCTCAGTAGATCTAACACACAACCCTAAGCTAAGGATACTCTACTGCGAAAAGACCGAGCTCACCTCACTAGACCTCTCTAAGTGTCCTGACCTCACCTTCATACAGTGCAGTATGAATTATGATCTCAAGACCGTAGATCTCTCTATGCTACCCAAGCTAGAGGTCTTCAAGGCTGACCTAATAGGTATGAAGTCACTAGACGTCTCTCACAACCCCAAGCTCAAGCAGCTACACCTCGGGGGTAATAATCTGACTACGCTAGATCTATCAAAGAATCCGCTACTAGAGGAGCTGAACCTCAATCTCAACAAGAAGCTCACCTCACTCGACTTCCTCTCTGATCTGCCCGAGCTCAAGATGCTTGCGATCAAGAAAATCAACCTTACCATCGATCCAGACTTCTCTAAGAACACCAAGCTGGAGTACATTAATATGGCTAATTGTGGATTTAAGAAGGTCGATCTCTCGCACAATCCGATGATAAGTAAACTCTTCTGCGAGAGGAATGAGCTCACCGAGCTAGACCTGACGAAGACACCTAAGCTAGTAGACCTCATCGCCTTTGAGAACAAACTTACCAAGCTAGACTTCTCAGCTTGTAAGCAGCTTCAGTACGCCGACATCTCCGTCAATGCGATCGATGAGCATGCTATGCAGGTAATTGTGGAGTCTATCCCTAAGTTCAAGCTACTGGATCCGACGTTCCTTGCTGCTGGCCGATTCATCGCCATCGACATCGCAGAGGCAGAGGAGAAAAATGACATCACCGATAGACAAGTCAAGGTCGCTACCGACAAGGGCTGGGTGCTCATGAATGGTAATGCTGGTGATCCACAGCCATACCCTGGTAGAAGCACCGTCTCCGTGACACAACTCACTACGGCCGAGACAGCTATCTACTATAATGCCGCAGACGAGCGTCTCTACGTACGTCTCGCTGAGGACATGCCCGCTACCCTACTGAAGGTCTATGCAGCCTCTGGCGAGGAGCTCCTGAGCGAAGTGTACGACCAGGACGATAGCTCTATCTACGTAGGCTACCTACCACAAGGAGCCTACATCGTACAGGTAGGAGACGCCACCTACAAGTTTGTCAAGAGGTAGCAAGCCCTCACCGCCTATAGCCCAAATCATGGCATAGGCATCAGGAGAGCGTCACAAGAAGTGACAGCCTCCACAGATATCCACGTGGGAAGTCTCAAATCCCCACGTGGATATTTTTTATTCTCCACGTAGGCGCGAAAAAATTCTTCCGAAGTTTCATTTCATTCTTCCGAAGTTTTATTTCATTCCTCCGAAGTTTTATTTCGTCCCTCCGTGGGGATTTCTAAATTCCTCCCTAGGGATTTGAGAATATCCACATGGAGATCATAACGATTAGGGAAAATTCGACGCCTGATCGCTACAATAATTTAGAATTGACTACATATCAAAACGGCGCCGCGTCGGGGAAAACTGATTTCCACGTGGAGATTTTGAAATATCCACGTGGAGATTTTTTATTTCCCAGGTAGGGAATAAAAAATTCTTCGGAGGAATGAAATGAAACTTCGGAGGAAATGAATGACGCCCACGTGGAAAATAAAAAATATCCACGTGGAGATTTGAGATTTTCCACGTGGATATTCGAGAAAGGAGGGAATCGGACGAATTTCCCCGTAAAGATATGTAAATGGAGACTAGAGGTTAGAAGTTAGAGATTAGAGATTAGAGATCCGATCACTCTGATAGCTCCTATGGTTCCGATAGCTAACAGCCAACAGCCAATCCATGGCTGACACATTATTATGTATAGTGCCCTCATCTATGCCTCGATTGTCTTTGTCTGTAGCTCCTGACAGAGCGAGTATAATGCGTCAGCCCTAACGACTTCTGAGTCAAGGCTATCTCGAGTCACAAAATATCCATAAGAGACTGTTGCATAAAGGCGAATCGCAGTGTTGCTTTCGGGGTTCGGCTTCGGTCACATACGGAGGTATGCTCCCTTCAGACCTCACCCTCAGCGCCTTGCGCTTCATCCTTTCTGCAAAGTCAGGACAATCTTGCTTGCAAGATTGTGAGACTATTGACTTTTGCAATAGTCTTCATAAAGTTTTTCCTATATTTGTAGATGTGTTACACATGGCTCTGGATGAGTTCGACGCTGAGGCGTGCAGCTCCGTAGGCTACATACCGTATTATCTTGTTGCAATGAGAGGAGATACCGTTTTGTGGCGATGTGACAGGGCTATAAGACAACCATCATGTAGACTAATCAATCTAAATACAACTAGTTATGGTAAGACAGTTACTCTTTTTGGCCACCACGCTACTCTTGTCTGCGACATTTGCGTGGACACAGACCAGTGGCAAGACAGGATCCCTCTCGTGGGATTACAACGCAGAGACAGCTACTCTGACGCTCTCTGGAACTGGCGATATGCCCAACTATGAGCTAGGAACAGCTCCATGGGGAGAGTTTCTGGAGCAAATCGAGACGATCACGATCTCATCCGGGATTACAACGATCGGTAACAATGCCTTCAGCAACTGCGTCCGACTGACCAACATCAACGTTCCTGATGGTCTTAGACGCATTGGCGAGAGTTCGTTCCTCGCATGTATCAGTCTACCGAGTATTATACTGCCTCCCAGCCTTAGGGAGATCGGTGACGGCGCTTTTGAGAGCTGCGAAAAGCTTGAGACAGTCTCTCTCCCTGCAAGCGGGCTAGAGATCATTGAGCCATTTGCATTCACTGAGTGTGGTGCCCTAGCGAATCTGGAAATTCCCAAGACTGTCACAACCATCGGTCGCTGGGCTTTCAGCGGATGCACCTCTATCCCCAAGATTGTTATCCCGTCTAGTGTACGATCGATAGGCGACAACGCCTTCAGCAGCAATACGGCACTCCAGGAGCTAACGCTATCAGAGGGGTTAGAGACCATCGAGGAGGCCGCATTTAGTGCCTGCGAAAACCTGCCAAGTGTACTCATCCCGGCGTCTGTACAGGAGATCGGAGGAGGAGTTTTTGCAGATTGCTTCAAGCTCAAGAAGATCGACATAAACCCTCAAAACAAAGCCTACACAACAGTCGATGGCGTCCTATATACAGCAGATAAGCAGACCATTGTGCAGTACCCAGCAGGTAAGGAGGGGGGCAGCTTCGCAATACCTACATCCGTTAATAAAGTAGGTTCGCTAGCCTTCGCTGGCACTGTAGCACTGACCAGCGTGACGCTACATGATGGTCTCAAAATCATCGAAGACTATGGCTTCGCACGATGTGATGAGCTAAAGACAATAGCTATTCCTGCAGGCGTAGCAGAGATTGGTAACGCACCATTTCACGACTGCCTCAGTCTAGCAACGATAGAGGTCTCTCCAGAAAACATAAACTACACCTCTCACGATGGAGTCCTCTACGACAAGTCACAAGTGACACTAATCCAATACCCCGCGGGCAAGCAGGATACCTCTTATAGTCTCCCCAAGAGCGTACAAAATATCAAGGAGTTCGGACTCTTCGACAATCAGTTTATTGAGAGTGTAGAGCTACCCAGTGGCTTGAGCTACATCGGAGATTTAACTTTTGGCTTTGACAAGAGTCTCAGTGAGATCACGGTACAGATGACTGACCCCAGCCAAGTGACGCTAGGCCTTATGGTCTTCTTCAGAGGATTTGGAGCCGTCCCATGCAAGCTCCGCGTACCTAAAGGCACCAAAGAGCTATATCAGCAGAGCGAGCAGTGGCAAGACTTCTCAGAGATGGAGGAGTTCGAGCCTCAGGGCATTGAGATCGTAACGCCTACCCAGCCAGATACGACAGTCGTATATGACCTTAGTGGACAGCAACTGCCTACAGATCTCCAGCAGCTCCCTGATGGGATCTATATCATCAATGGAGAGAAGATAATCAAGCAGACAAACATCAACTTATAAATACTATGAACTGCAAACTTCTATCCCAGGTCTTAGGACTCTTAGTCCTCCTATCTCTTTTGGCATCCTGTGAGAAGGAGCCAGAGTCTGTAGTGCTCATGGTCAAAACAAGCACGCTCTCTATTACTGTCGGTGAGCAGGCCACGATAGAGTACAGTGTACAGTCTGAGTGCAGTGTCGTGACCTTTGTCTCTGACCACCCAGAGATAGCCAGTGTCAGTGACCAAGGGGTCGTATCTGGTGTGGCCGAGGGGCAGTGTACCATCTCTGTAAAGGCCGGCGCCGAAACACACACCGTCGCAGTCTCCGTGACGGCTGCTCCTATAAAGGATGACCAGCAGATGCCTCTACTCAAGTTCGGTGCTGAGCTAGATGATGAGGGACGCGTGACTGACCCTGAGATTATAGCTTATGAGGCTAAGCTAGGACGTAAGCCCATGACGATACACTACACTCCTGATATGGACTATGTAGGCTTTGCCAATCCAGAGCTTTCCACGATTACTGGAACAATCTATGGCATTTCCGTCGGAGATCTAGCACAGACCATTGGGGCTTATAGTACAGAGCCTGTGGAGGAGTGCCCTAAGACGAGAGAGATGCTCCAAAAGCTGGGCTTTACGACTATCGAGGAGATCCAAATCCCCGTAGATGACAAGGGCAACACGGCCCCCGCTCTCAAGTCAGTCCATAGCAGAAACAGCAAGCTCACTGTATACGTGGTGAAAGAGGACTACCCTGAGCTACGAGCCAAATCCTATCTAGAGTTCATCCAGGAACGAGGCGCACAGCCTCCTTATGTGGCTCACGAGATACTCCCTGATATAAAGGATTTTCCCACAATCTCCGATTTTAAGGCTAAAGATGCTGATGCTGTCAAAGCCTTTGAGGAGCGGCTTGCTCTGCGCACACTAGATCCTGACCTATCAGAGGGTGGCAATCTCTGGTATAGTGTCAAGAGAGATGCTGAGGAGAAAACCAATATCGACTGGGCTTACTACGTCTTCACACCTGATGGCGGAGCTCCCTTTATCAACATCCAGCTACTCTGCATCAAAGATAATAAGGATCTCCAGTCCGATGCCTTCAAAAAGTATCTTAAGACCAACGGCTTCGACCAGGACTACACCTATGATACCGAGACTAATATGGTCAAGGTCTACAACGCACAGGGTGATATGTGTCAAGTATTCTTGCGTGAGTTTGACGGGATCATTCGTTGCCTCGTACAGATCGTAGGATCACGATACTAAGACGATCTAGGACCACACTTCTCTAGTAATAAATAGGGCTTGCTGAGTCTACTGGCTCAGCAAGCCCATACTTCAAAAACGATAAATCCTATGTCTAGACACAGATTACTTTCTTTTATGCTTGCTATCTTGCTGGGCTCTGTTGCTTGCAGTTAAGCTTAGCAAGTAATGGCAATATACACTAAGAGTGTGTGAAGTCATTTTTTATTACTACATTTGCGTTAGAAGATACTAATAGACAACAATACTAACTAAAACCAACAATATTATGACACGAAAACTAACTCTCTTACTACTCACGCTACTCTCATTAGTTGTGACTGCCAAAGCTCAGCTTAGGGTGCGTCCTGATGGCAGTGTCCATATGGGGACAACATCAATAACAGCATCTTCGCTTGAAAAAGATGCATTACTTGTCGTATCTGAGCCAGGGAAATCGGCTTCTTCCATCGGCTTCAAGCTAGACCAAAAGGAAAACCCATTGGGTCGAATAGAGTTTTTGAGAGAATCTAAACTCAAAGAGTTGTCTATGAATTTTTGTCATAACGCAGCTCTTGTCTTGAAAGATTATGATGATGGTCGAATTGTTTTTAGGTTTCAAGTATCCCCAGGGTTTCAGCCCATGCCATTAATAAATGATGTCGCTCCATCTTCATTAGACACTTTATCCCATTCTGATGATATAGACGAGTTTATGATGCGTAGAAATGGTTCAGGACTAGATATGCGTTATGATGCACAGTATCGCTTGTTTTTTGAGCCTATGGGTTATGCACGAATCTTCTCTTTGGGAAGTTCAAAAAACTATTGGACAGAAGCTTATATAACACAATCTCACTTCAAAAAATTTCCTATTATTACTTCCGATCAATCTGCTAAAGAAAATGTGGAAGAAATTGACGAGGATGAAGCAAGTCGAGCACTATTAAAGTTACGCCCAGTTACATATACGCTCAAAGAAGATAATGCAAATGCTTCAGACCTAGTATCACTTGACAAGTCTAACTTCAAGGCTCAAAACCATCACAACTACGGTTTGATTGCTCAAGAAGTTTTAGAGATCTTTCCAGACATCGTTGAGTATGACACAGTCTCTAAACAATATGGGATTCGCTATATGGAGCTTATTCCTATCTTGATTGTAACACTACAAAGGCAGCAACAAGAAATCGAGATCCTCAAAGAGCATATTGGTCGATCTACCGAAAGTAAATACCAACCATTGCGAACAGCAACAGATATTTCTACTCCAAATGATATAGCATCTTACACTCCAAAGCTTTGGGAGGCTGTTCCTAATCCATTTTCAGATCAAACCTCAATCGCATACTATGTGCCAAGTGAAGTGACGGATGCTTACATCGCTTTATTAAACCTGCAAGGAGAAATGTTGGAAAGTTATCCTTGTACCGAAAGAGGTTATAAAGCTAATGTTTTAATCTCTTCGGATGGGCTTGCTAGTGGGCTCTATCTATATGCTCTCATCGTAGATGGCGTAGAAGTTGCAATGCGCAAACTAGTTGTCAAGAAATAGAACAAAAAAACAGAGCTTTATAGCTATGAAACACTTTATTGTAGTACTGATATGCTTCTTGTTTTGTGGCAGTTTACTATCTCAAGAAACTTTTGAATGTCTTACACCTACGTCACAAATAGCTCTAAATACTTGGAACAATCTGAGGCATGATGATTATATACCAAATGAGAAGACCCATATTAAGACAGTTCGGGTTGCCTTGCATTACATTTTGCCTCAAAAAGATGAAATAGACTCTCTTCGTAATTTTGAGCCGATAAGAAGGGATGGCTTGCTTAATGGTTATGAATATGCAGAAAAGCTTGTCAATATGGCTAATATAATTTGGGTAAACAACGAAAAGATGAGATTGATGCCCAATAACAATACTTCTGTCCTAGAGCCTAAAGTACAACTTCAACTTTCGGGTGTATCATATATTTATGACGATGGTGAATACCGCCGTTTTTTCAAACTACATCCTTATGCTAAAGACGAAGGATTTCGTAATTTAGATCCGACAAAAGGTTGTATAGATGTCTATGTATACAATACAGACAAAGTCAATGATAGTGGAGGTGTAGCTGGTGGGATTCCAGCAAAGTATTTGGCTGTTAGAGGAGGTTGGCTACGCTATCTTACAGATCTAAAACGTATGAAAGCAAATACACCAACTTGTGGTTTAGAAGTTCACGCTTGGACTTTAAATCATGAGCTAGGACATTGTATGAGCCTATACCATACAGTAGTATGGGGAGAAAGTGATGATTGCGATGACACCCCATCTGTAGCTGAAATAACAGCATATGCGGATAGTTTAGGAAGGGACGACACGGATTGTGGCAATTCTTGGGAACCCGTTTACGACAAGAAGACAAGAGAGGAGATAACCAAAGATGCCTACTTGACGAAGAGCAACAATCTAATGGATTATGGCAATTGGGCAATAACACCTCAACAGCTTGGAAAGATTCACTATACCCTCTCTCACTCTCTCAAAGATGTGACAATATCCAACTACGAGATAGACAAACTGACTATATCTAGTATGAAAAGATCTGATAACTCATTTACCTCAAAACGTATAGATATCGTTCCCACATCTCAGATGGAAATTGAAGAAGGGGAGTCAATGATATTAAACAGCTCTGAAGTTTCGATTCAAGGAGACTTCAGCGTACAGAAAGGAGGATACTTTGTTGTTAACATTGAAAAATAAAGTGATTATGAATAGTAGAATGATGATCGCATCACTTATTATGATGATGTCGTTTGGAGCAAGCTTGTTAGCTCAGGAGACACTGCCACTACATCCAGGCGTAGGGTCGGAGTGGTATTACGACATTGCCTCCTTAAGAGTTCCCTACGGATATGAGTATGGATACATCAAGGTGGCTATCGTCCAGGATACAATCGTAGATGAGATCCCCT
The DNA here is from genome assembly GCF_902489635.1 of uncultured Porphyromonas sp. GTDB lineage: Bacteria > Bacteroidota > Bacteroidia > Bacteroidales > Porphyromonadaceae > Porphyromonas. Next base: position 33,243 of record NZ_CABUAN010000009.1, read on the forward strand.
GTCTTAAGACTGTCACGGAGTTTTATAACGAGCGGGGACATTTGTTCGATCGCAAGACAGGGTTGGTGCTTTATGAAGGTGCTAAGGCGTACGACCTATGCGATGGTAAGAAGTACCTCAAGTATGACCTTGATGCTCAGGAGGGAGAGGAGGTGCCCATCGGGTTTAACTATCAGCAGATGGATCCCCAGAGACACAGCATCTTAGGCACTAAGGCTATCGTAGAGAAGCGTGAGCTAATCGATATAGATGGTCATCAGCTGATACGACAGCTCTACAAGATAGATGTGTGCTATAAGACAGCTGAAGGGTCGGTCGTAGACACCCTGCGCAGGAGCTTCACACAGCTTATAGGCTGTGAGGAGAGAGATAATCTGCAGGGGATCTTCCCTCTTTGGTATGATCCTACGGGAGATACGAAGCTCTTCGATAGTCCTAATGAGAAGTTTAGATGCTTCCATAGCCCATCATTTGAGTACAAGGCAAAGTATGGACATGATTGCGACTATGTCTCTTATCCAGTGGCTATAGAGCTGGTGCAAAGTGCTACGCCAAGGCTTTGGATCGAAGGCGACAAGCTCTTATGGAGCGAAGTGACACCTCAAGCGATCTCCGTCTACGATATGTCTGCCACACTCATCCGCAGAGTAACGATAGCAGGCGGAGTCTCGTCAGCTGGACTAGACTTCCTCACAAAGGGAGAGAGCTACCTCTTCGTCGTAGAGGACTCCCTGGGCCAGAGATATGCGCAGACGTTGCTCTTTTGATAAATACTTCCTATGCGCCTATAGGTAGCCGCAATAGACACTAGGCGTAAGACAAGTAGTGCTACGCTCTTTTATTTGCAGTTAAGCTTAGCGAGTAATAGCCATGTACGCGGCATGGTGTCGAGGTAGGTCGTTTGTTTTTGCAGGGAGAAATTAGTACCTTTGCTCCAAATGTACAGCTACCCATAGCTACAACAACATACTAGATGAGTTATAAACCTAGATCTATCAGACTGCTCCTAAGCACCTTCCTGCTCACATTGCTCCTAAGTCAATGTGCAGCCAAGAGTCCCAGCGGTATGACCTCTAAGCGTCCCGTACTAAAGCGCCCCCCCATACAGCGTGTGGTGGGGAGCAAGGCTCAGACGGCTCACGACGAACTGGTCGCTGACCTGATCGATACAGGCAAGGAGCTACTAGGCAAGCCGTACGGATATAGAGGTAATCTGCCCTGGCGTATGGACTGCTCGGGCTTCATATCATACGTCTACTCACAATATGGTATCACGGTACCCCGTGGATCCGCTACACAAGCTAGATATGTCAAACCAGTTAAGAAGGAGGATGTACTACCAGGAGACTTGCTCTTCTTTACGGGGCGTAATCGCAGTAGTGGTCGTGTGGGACATGTGGCGATGGTCATCGATGTCATTGATGGCGATCCTGTCATGATGCACAGCACCAATAGCCGTGGTATCATCATCGAGCGCCTCGGCCGTAGCGCATACTTCTCCAGTCGCTATCTGAGTGCTGGGCGTGTGCCTGAGATGAATAAGCTGATCGAGGAGGGAACGATGATGGTGCCCGAGCCAAAGCTCTCGCCTATCGCACCTAATCACCAGATTAATCCGATAGATATAGATCGTGAGAACCTCCTACCAGAGATACCTATCGCTGCGCCTAAGCAGTGGCGTAGATAGGCTCTCTGTGAGACTGAGCGATGCGGTCTCGCTACCCTTGTCATCTATCGCAATATGAATCAATATCTAATCGTCGGGCTCGGTAATCCTACGGAGGAGTATCGTGGCACGAGACACAACATAGGCTTTCGTATGGTGAACCACCTTGCTGACAAGCAGGGATGGACATGGTCTACGGCTCGACACGGGGAGATCACCTCAGGACGCATTAAGAATGTCCAGCTGACGCTCCTCAAGCCATCTACCTATATGAACCTGAGTGGCACAGCCGTGCGCTACTGGATGCGGGAATTGAAGCTGCCGATAGAAAACATACTCATCTGTCTCGATGACTTGGCGCTCCCCTTCGGCACGCTTCGTATGAAGCCGGGCGGTAGTGCAGGCGGGCACAATGGTTTGAAGCATATCACGGAGCTACTCGGCACAGATCGCTATCCGCGACTACGCTTTGGCATAGGGCATGACTACCCGAGGGGTAAGCAGATAGAGTATGTGCTGGCGCAGTTTCCCGAGGGGGAGCTGGCCGACATGCCGCGGCTCCTAGAGCGTACCGATGAGATGATCGAGAGCTTCTGCCTGATAGGTGTGGAGCGGACGATGAATAGCTTTAACTAGTCAAGCCATGAGCAGACCTGTACGGATCGATAGTTTCCTCTGGGCGGTGCGTATCTTCAAGACACGCTCCATAGCGCAGGATGCTTGCCGGAAGGGTAGGGTGGCGATCAATGATGTGACTGCCAAACCGGCTAAAATGGTGATGGCGGGCGACATCATATCGGTGCGCAAGCCACCCGTGACGCTATCCTTTAAGGTGCTGCAGACCACAACCAATCGTATGGGTGCTAAGCTCGTCCCTGAGTATATACTCAATGTAACGCCTCCTGAGCAGTACGAGCTACTAGAGATGAAGCGTATGTCGGGCTATGTGGATCGTGCACAGGGCCTTGGCAGACCGACCAAGCGTGAGCGACGGGACCTAGAGCAATTCCTCCAGGCACCAGTCGTGGAGGCACCTCTAGAGGAGTGGGACGATGAGCCTCTCGACTATGATGAGCCACTCGACTACGATGAGGAGCAAGACAGTCCCTCATCCAATCTCCTCGACTGGGACAACTGGTAAGCAACTGCTGACGACATGCAGTACACGCCTCGCATACTGATCATCCATAGAGCGCTGGCTCCCTATCGGATAGACCTCTTCTCTCACTTGGCGAAGCGGTACGATGTGGAGCTATACTTAGAGTATGGTCAGCCACTGGAGCAAGACTTTAACTTAGCACAGCAGGGGGAGCGCATACAGTTTGACTATAAGCTATTAGCCCCTGGGGGGCGTCTCCTACCTAATCTGCGTCCCGAGATACTGCGTATCTTGCGCAAGCCGTATGACTTGATCCTCTGTAGCGAGTTTAACCTCCTGACAGGGATGCTCTACCTACTGCGTAGACGCTCGGCACGTCCCCTACCCCGTCTCGTTTCTATGTGCGATGACAACTTGGTGACGGCCGAGGCAACTATCGCTGACTCTTCCTACTGGTCTAAGCGCTGGCTACTAGATCGCCTCGATGGGGTGATCCTATGCAACGAGCAGGTGAAGGATCGCTATCGAGATCTATACCGTGGAGAACTATCGAAGTGGCACTACCTACCGATCGTACAAGATGAGCAATACTTGCAGCAACAGGTCGCACTAGCAGAGGCGCAGACCACAGTGCTACGCTCCCGCTATGCTATCCCTGACGGGCGGGCGATAATCCTCTACGTGGGGCGGCTCGATAAGGTAAAGAACTTGCCACGCCTCCTAGACGCTTTCAGATTAGTTATCGACGAAGGGCTAGACCTCCAGCTGCTGATGGTGGGTGATGGACCGATGGACGCGGAGCTACGTCAGCAAGCTACGATGCTCAAGCTAGAGGAGCGGATTACCTTTGCGGGCAAGCAGCAGGGGAGTGATCTCTATGCGCATTACGGACTCGGAGATGCGCTGATACTGCCGAGTACTGACGAGCTCTTTGGTGCGACGGTTGCTGAGGCGCTCGCCCTAGGCATGCCCGTAGCGGTGAGCGAGGTAGCGGGCTCCTGCACACTCGTTCGCTCTGAGCGGGAGGGTTACCGACTGAACCCGCTAGATACAGAGGATATAGCACGAGCTTTGCGGCATCTCTATGACTTGATAGGGGAGCGCTGTGGTGGGATCACCAGACAGTCGCTACTGCCCTATACTTTCGACCAATATATGTTGCAGCTAGATGGCTATCTAGATAGTTTGATCGCTGAGCGCTATAAGTCATGATACAACGATATAAGAGTTCGCTCCCAGCGTCACTGGCACTCCTTACGATCGTAATCGTCTGGGCACTCTGTGTCGTCATACAGTGGTACTTGCTCGCTCCACAGCTTGATAGTACAGCACTGCTTGTGGGCTTTGTCTCTCACGTACTGGCACTGGTAGCTACGCTCGGACTGTCAGACCGCATAGCCATACAGCTCCTCCTCATCACGCCCCGTCAGCGAGCGCTCTTACTGCTCCTGCAGGCATTGCTCTTGGTGCCGCTCACTACATTCTTTACGCTCAGCTGGTCCGTCTGGGCACTCCCCGCGCTGCTCATCTCGCTATACCTGCAGATGCTCTGCTACAGTCGTCCTGACCGGCGCCAGGTGCTCACCCTCGCCGGACTCATGATGGGCATTGCCGTACTGCTCTACCCTCCGTTGCTTCTGATCGTACCGCTGAGCTTGTCGCTCCTCGCCTTGATGAAGGTGCGTCGCCTGCGCGCCTACCTCGCCTATCTCTGTGGCTTCATAGCGATACTCTGGCTCGTACTGCCTACGCTCTACCTCTGGCAAGGTGCTACGCCACTGCTAAACCTCTACGCACAGCTACAGATCAGCGTAGAGACGCTTCTAAGCCCCGCTACGCCCTTCGAGTGGATAGGGTGGGGCGTTATAGCCCTGACGCTCATTATGGCGCGTATCGGGCTGGAAAGCATTCGTGGAGGCTCTCACGTCGTCACCTGGTACCGACAGAGAGCGCTGCTACTGATGACGACCTTCGTCCTCCTGCTGGCACTGGTACAGGCAGAGACGATGCGCTCCACGCTCCTACTAGCCGTACCGCTGGTCATCATACCGATCACCCCCTGGGCGAGTCAGCTCTCCCGCTATGCGTGGCGCTACCTACTGCCACTCCTCGTGATCCTCGTCACGACGCTGCAGCTGCTCCTCGCGGGCCTCGTCGTCCTCTAGGATAATAAGCGCATACAAAAGGAGGCTATCAACTAATGTGACAGCCTCCTCTCGTTCTTGTTGTCTAACTTCTATCTAACCATCAAAGCGTTGCGCTCATTGCGCCTTGCTCGTGCGTAGCTCTTTCCAGAGATCTATGACGAGTAGGACGGCGACGACGCAGACAAATGGTAGTATAGCTGCCTGTCCCCACGAGAAGTGGGGTAGGAGATCCGAGCAGAGGTGCCCTACATTGAGCAGCAGGGTGAGACAAGCGAGTACGAAACTGACGATAGTGCTCCAGCGTCGCTTGCCGTAGCAGCTACAGAGCAGTCCGACGAGTGGTACTAGGTAAAGCATCCACCCCGTAAAGGCGGTCATGGCAGGAAGCATCTCTGTGGTCATCTCCTCCGTTGCTATGCTGAGACCAGCAAAGAGTGGCATCAGCTCACAGAGCGTGTGGAAGATGTATCCCATCGGGATGAAAGCCCATAGGAGGGCGGTACGAGTCTGTCTATTCATAGGTCGTTTAGAGCTTTATGATTTTATAGATGCCAGCAGGTGTAGTCACTACGGGCTTGCTACTACCCTGCCCTGTAGCTGGGTCGTAGCTGTAGAAGCCCAGACCGTCTTTAGCGTGTATGCCGAAGTAGATCTTGCCGTTGTAGGCGATGGAGGCAAGAGCACTCCAGCCACTAGATCCAGGCAGTGGGAGTATCTTGCCCTTGCCACTCTTGAGGTCTAGCTCGTAGGGGACGAAGTCTTTGTTTTTGGTAAAGGTCTTGTCGTTGGGATCGACAACGAGCGAAGGCTTCTCCAGGAAGAAGTAGACCTTGCCCTGATAGTAAGTCATCTTCATACCGTAAGAGGTGGGCTCTGCGCCATCAGCTTTGGTCACGGAGACGTAGTACTCCTTGTCAAAGTCGGTCTCGCCCTTTTTGATCCGTAAGATACCCTCAGGCTTGCCAAACATGGCACTGCGAGGTCCTGAATAGAAGTATATGTTACCTGCTTCGTCGAGAATGGCACTGGTGTGTCCGACCATACCAAGGCTCTGTACGCGAGCGTCCTTGATGACCTTCTCGACCTTGTCCGTGGCAACGTCTATGACGGCGACTGTGGCAGGCTCATCGTATAGCTCCATCATAGACTTTGTCTGATTGAGACAGAGGAAGAGCTTGCCATCTCGCACGATACCAGTCCCAGCGTCGGGATCTTTGTCAGGAGCCTCAGCCTTGGGATCTGTAGCAGCATAGGGAGAGAGGTCTATCTCGCCCGTCTCTTGCATGGTGGAGGGGTTAAAGATGATGAGCTGACCACGGCTAGCGCAGGTCACGCCGTAAGCCTTCGTATCGCTGGCGAAGATGACCTCGATGACGTTGGGAGAGCCCTTGAAGGAGAGTGTGGCGACCTCCTTGAGCTTGCCCTCGCTCATCTGATACTTGCGCAGCGTCTGCTCGCCACCGTAGCCGAACATACTACCCGACATGGCGTAGATGTAGTCGCCGTACTTCTCTAGGAAGAGGTGCCCCACGGGGAGGGTCTGCGAATTGTCAAATGAGGTCTGCACGCCCTCTGCGAGGTCTGCTAGGGGGGTGATCTGGAAGGCATTCTCCACCTGAGAGGCGTAGATAAACTTGGCTTCCTGCGTCTGCGGAGTGTTTTCCTCCTTTTGGCAAGAGCTGAGTGTGACTAGCCCTAAGAGGGCTGTCAGGATTAGTAAGCTAAGATGCTTCATCGTTCTATTATTTATTAGGTTTATAATCATCTTGAGTAGTTAGAATGTGACCTGGAGCTTGGCACGTAGTGAGCGTGTCGGGAGCGGGTACTGATACTCTGCCCATTGTCTTGTGTTGAAGAGGTTATTGACCTCAAGTGCTAGATGGTAATGCTGGAAGAGCGTGTACTGCACTCCTACGTTGAAGTTCCATCGGCGAGGTACCTGTAGTCGGCTCACCTTGCTCGCCTCCCACCCATAGCTAAAGGGTGCCGTGTACTCGCACGCTATAAAGCCCTCGCCATGATCATCGGAAAGGAGTAGCTGGTCGCCCTGTAGACGGATCTCCGCATTGCCAAAGAGGTAAGGCATGTTGGGTACACGATAGTTGTAGTGGAAGTTTTGACCGCCCCCAATCGCTGTCCTCATCTTGTCACGTGCATCTTGATAGGTGATGTTGGAGCGAATGGTCAGCCAGGGGAAGAGGTTGGCATAGAGCTCCGCCTCTACCCCAGCTATGCGAACCTGGCCGAAGTTTGTGTACTTCATGATAAGGCTCTCCATGGCTAGCTTGATCATATCCCTCACATTCATATAGTATCCGTTGAGGTCAATGCGGCAGTTGGGGTAGTCGTCAGGGTTGCAGAGCCAGTTGACGCCTAGGTTGAAGTTAAGGCTTCGCTCGGGGGCTAGCTTAGGCGAGGGGTAGATGAGTACGCCGTCACCGATGATCTCCTCGGCACGAGGGGTACGCATGGTGTATTGCGTAGAGCCTTTGAGCGTAAGATTGGGGAGAGCCTTGACAGAGATAGCCTCGCTACCGCCCCATACGGAGCGTGAGCTGGTGAGTGGAGCGTGATCCTGCTCGTAGATGGTGAAGCCTAGGGGAGATACTGAGGAGTAGAAGTAGACATGCTTGGCGCCCAGCTCATTGGTAATGCGCTCGTCCCATAGCTTCCACTCGTGTGTCAAACCTGATATGAGAGAGTGTATATACCCAGGGTAGCCACTCACAGCGAGCTTGGTATACTTGCTAGCTAGCTCATCGTGGGGATCACGTCGGGCGAAGCGGTAGGAGATATTGCCTAGGAGACGATGAGCGGGCGACAGCTGGTAGCGCAGGTTTAGCTGCTCCTGTATGTTGATGAGCTGGTCATGTGAGTCATTGGGTGTGCTACCTATCTCGCCTTGACCGGAGCCACTGGGGAAGATGCGCCCAGCGAAGTCGTAGCAGTAGTGCGAGGTGTCCACGTGGTTCAGCAATTGGTACGCGACGATACTTGTCGAGCTTAGATAGAGCTTGTCGTCTAGTATGCTCTTTGCGACTGATAGCGCACCCTGTAGGCTCGTCGTGTGGGTGTGGGCATGCTGGATGTTGTTTTGCAGATTGAGGACACCTCCCTGTATCTCCTGATAGGTGCGATCAGCACCTAGCGAGAGCGACAGATGGTCTATCCACGGCTTGTGCAGGGACAGGGACAGAGAGCCTCCATAGCTCGCATAGGTGTCATGATCTCGTCGTACCACCAGTCCTTGCTCAAAGGGGGAGTCAAAGGTATAGTCATTGTCCGTGTAAAGCCCTTGGAGAGCAAGGGAAAGGTTCAGTCCGAGAGCGGGCAAGTACTTATTGGCGCGCAAGCTCCCCTTGTGCGTATGGAAGGAGCCTACCTCATAGGAGGCGGTCAGATGGTCTTGTTGCTCATCGTGACGCAAGATTATATTGATCGCTCCGCCTAGACCCTCGCCACCGAGCCACGAGGGGATGATCCCCTTGTACACCTCTACATGATCTATCTGGTCTACAGCAAAGGCATCAAGACTAGTTTGATCAGAGCTCCCGATAGGTACCCCATTGACAAAGATAGCAATGCGCTTGCCGTCTAGACCTTGTATGATCATACGGGAAGTGCTACCGATGCCGCCCGTGCTGGTCACCTTGACACCCATAGAGCGGTTGAGGACCTCATTGAGCGAAGAGACCGTACCGTGCAGCTCTCGTGTGTCGATGACGGTGATGGACGAGGGGATCTCACGCAGTCGCTGTGCCTCCCCCTTACCGTGAACGAAGACTGTGCCTAGCTCCGCCGTAGAGCTCGAGAGGAGGATACGCTGAGGAGCTTGGCTCGCCCGCTTGCTACTATAGCGGAGGATGTAGTCTTTGTAACCTACATAGCTTACCTTGATATGATATTCCCCCTTAGTCGGTAGAGACAAGGTGAAGGCACCAGTAGTATCCGTAGCTACCCCTTGATGTAGCTCCTCAACCCACAGTGAGGCACCGATGAGTGGCTCCTGTGACGTAGCGTCTAGCACCACACCGCTGTAGGTGCGTCGCCCGGGATTGCTCTGAGCAACGAGCGTGCAGAAGGTCGATGATAGTGCGACTAATATTAGGCTATATACCGTGCGACCTAGCCAAACGCGATGATGCGAATAGATACTCATGCGTGTTGTAAACAAAACTTTATCTACACGCAAAGGTATTAGCTATTCTCCTCGTTTCCAATACCTAATGATGGGTAATCGTCGCGATCTGTCCGTTTTTACAAAGGGTCGCTCGTGAGATTTGCGGAGTCTAGGACCCGCTGAAATGTTTGCAGGCTACAGACTAATGTCGGGAGCTCTAGAGTGCCGAGCTCAACATGAGTCTGTAGCCTGCGATAGTATCTTTGCCTGGTCTATGAACGAGACCTTTTTTTGACCCTGATTAGGCAGCGGGTCGCGAGCAGAGATGCATTAGAACTCGCTGGTGAAGTGGAAGCGGATGTGCGGGAAGTCTTGTTGAGCCATCTGCAGGATGTAGCTGCTCTCCGCTAGGTAGACGTCTCGACCAGCACTATCTAGAGCCATATACTGAGCTTTGCGACGCTTGAAGTTGGCCAGCTCCTCAGCATCGTCGCTCTCGATCCAGCATGCTTTGTAGAGGTGCAGCGGCTCCCAGCGACACTCGGCGCCATACTCGTGGAGCAGTCGATACTGGATCACCTCGAACTGAAGTTGACCGACGGTACCGATGATGCGTCTGCCGTTGAACTGATTGACAAAGAGCTGTGCTACGCCTTCGCCCATCAGTTGGTCGGTACCCTTGATGAGCTGCTTCTGCTTCATTGGATCCGCATTTTCGATATACTTAAAGAACTCAGGACTAAAGCTGGGAAGCCCCTTGAAGTGGAGCATTTCGCCTGACGTGAGGGTATCTCCGATGCGAAATAGACCCGTGTCGGGGAGTCCTACGATGTCGCCGGCATAAGCGTCATCGATGACCTCTTTCTTATTGGCCATAAAGGCGGTAGGAGAGGAGAAGCGGACCTGCTTGTCGAGGCGTGTGTGACGGTAGTAAGCGTTGCGCTCGAAGCGCCCTGAGCAGACCTTGACGAAGGCGATACAGCTGCGGTGGTTAGGATCCATATTAGCGTGGATCTTGAAGACGAAGCCAGTAAAGCTCTCTTCGTAAGGACTTACCTCTCTCTCCTCGGCCTGTACGGGCTGGGGTGAGGGTGCGATACGTACGAAGGTGTCTAGTAGCTCACGCACGCCAAAGGTATTGAGCGCTGAGCCGAAGAAGACGGGTGCCTGCTCACCAGCAAGATAAGCGTCGTGGTCGAACGTGGGGTAGACGCCCTCGACCATCTCGACCTCCTCGGCGAGCCGCTCGGCAGCTGCGGAGCCGATATGCTGTACGAGGTCTGGCGAGTCGAGACTCTCGATATGGTGGATGTCCTCAACAACATGCTGTTTATTGGGCGTAAAGAGGTTGAGCTCGTGGTCGAAGATGTTGTACACGCCCTTGAAGCGATCTCCCATGCCTATGGGCCAAACCATCGGTGTAGTCACGACGCCGAGCTCTCGCTCTACCTCGTCGAGCAGGTCGAAGGGGTCTAGTCCCTCGCGGTCGAGCTTGTTGATGAAGACGATGACGGGTGTGTGGCGCATACGGCATACCTCCATGAGGCGACGCGTCTGCTGCTCGACACCCTTGGCGTGGTCGATGACGATGATGACGCTATCCACAGCGGTGAGTGTGCGGTAGGTGTCTTCGGCGAAGTCTTGGTGACCTGGCGTGTCGAGGATGTTGACTTTGTAGTCCTTATAGTTGAAGCCCATGACACTGGTTGCCACGGAGATACCACGCTGACGCTCTATCTCCATAAAGTCACTAGTAGCACTCTTCTTGATCTTGTTGCTCTTGACGGCTCCAGCTACGTGGATGGCGCCTCCGTAGAGGAGGAGCTTCTCGGTGAGGGTTGTTTTACCCGCATCTGGGTGCGCTATGACGGCAAAAGTGCGACGACTGCTTATTTCTTTTTCTAAAGGGGTGGACATCGTAAGATGATTAGCTATTGTACTTGTAAACGAGCTGACGGATGACCTCGACAACCTCTAGGGTGCGGGCGCCTGTCAGCGTGCTATCGTTGGGCAGGTAGAGCAGATCGGGTGCCATGCTCTGCGCTACGCCGCTGACTACACTGCTGTAGGACTGAAGTGCGGGCAGCTCGCTGAGACTCTCTAGTGGCGGTAGGAGCGGAACGAACTGCTCCTCCTGCAGCGCTCGTCCGAGCTCGTGACGAGAGAAGTGAAGCATCGTGGGCTCGATATGTATCGGCTGACTACTATAATTAGGTCGATAGCTGTGCGGTGCGTCATCTGGCCAGCTTAGATAGCGAAGGCCGAAGGCTTGCGTGAGGTACTTGCGGTAGAGCTTAGCCATGAGACGCTTTTTCTCTATGGCCTCTTTAAGTTGTGCTAGCTGAGGTAGTAAGACTGCCGCCTGCAGAGGGGCTAGCGGATAGGGGCGTAACCAAGCTTCGATCGAGAGCTTCTCCTGAGCACTCCAACTGTGATAAGGTGCATCGATGGAGAGACTGCGGTTTTCGGACCAACTAAGCGCGCCGGCCATGCCAGCCTGTATGATCTCGCCCGTGGAGAAGGAGAAGAAAGAGAGCTGCCCCCAGGTACCACATGCTCGCTCATCGATAGAACTCCCAAGCGCCTGCGAGCAGTCCTCGATGATGGTCATATTGTACCGTTGCGCCACTTCGCAGAGGAGCTCCATATTGGCGGGGATGCCGTGAGCATGCGCCACGATGATGGCACGGGGTAGGGGAGTGCCCGCATTGGTCATACGCTCGAGATGCTTGCCGAGGAGGAGCGGATCCATCGCCATGTTGAAGGAGGTGACCTCGACAAAGATCGGACGCAACCGCATCGCGAGCAAACAGTCGACATACTCCTTGCGCCAGTAAGCTGGTACAAAAAGAGACTCGCCCTCTCGCAACTGTAACATGCGGAGTGCGGCGGTAAGTGCTACTTGTGGCGAAGAGGTCAGATGGATGGTGCGCTCGACACCCAACAAACGGCGCAATGCTTGCTCAAATCCCGTACAAAGTCCCGAGTCGGTCAGAAAATCGTCAGGAATTTGCGCTTTGATAGCCTCTTGTGATGGGTAAACACCCTGATAGTTAAGCTGTTCTGTCGATATTGGAGGCATCTTCTATAGTTTCTCGTTTTGGCTAGTTTCGGGCCGTTTGGCTCTTTTGTTGCTCTCTTTAGCTTTGCGTTGAGGAGATTTGGTAAAAAGCTATGCCCCTCTCCACTTTCATCGGTGTGGCGGGGCATAGCTTTTTAATTTGTCTCTTTATCCCTCGATCGCCTTGAGGAGATTTTTGCCAAGACTGCTAGCACCTAGACGGAAGAGCTCAGGGGTGAGCCACTCCTCGCCAAGGATCTCCTTGACGATGCAGTAATACTTGACCACGTCCTCTGGCGTGCGGACACCACCGCTGGCCTTGAAGCCTCGACGCTCGCCGTGTAGCTCGTAATACTTGCGTAGCGTCTGGCACATAACGTAAGCGGCCTCGAGTGAAGCGCCTGGATACTCCTTGCCTGTGGAGGTCTTGATGAAGTCTGCGCCTGAGTAGAGCGACAGGATCGATGCGATCTGTATCTGTCGTGGATCAGCGAGCAGACCGGACTCGATGATCACCTTGAGATGCGCTCCACGAGCGGCATCCTTAAGCTCCTCGATCTCGGTGCATACGCCGTCGTAGTCCTCTGAGAGGAAGCGGTTTAGGTTGAGGACAACGTCTACTTCGTTGGCTCCCTCGGCGACAGCCATAGAGACCTCAGCGACTTTGATCTCTGGGAAGGTTTGGCTAGCGGGAAAGCCTGCAGCTACCGATGCGATGCGTACATCGGGACAGGTGAGCGTAGCCTTGACAGTAGGCACCAGAGCGGGATAGACGCAGATGGCGGCTACGTTGGGGATGTCGGGATGGGTTGTCTCAAAGTCGTTGACTCCAGCGACCATCTTGGTGACGCTCTCATCTGTATCACCTCCCATCAGTGTGGTTAGGTCGATACAGCTGTAGAGTAGCTTGAGGACCTCTGGTGTGTAGCACTCCTTATAGTGCTTGTCGATGATCGCTTGTACCTTGGCGGTAACATCTCCCTCGATAGGTTCGTAGAGCGAGATTGCTTTATGGTATTTGTCTATCTGATGCATCAGTTTCTATTGTTTGAAGGTTTATTATTCTGTTGTATCTGCTTGCTTAGAGCGTAACTTGTCGTTATTTAGATGTCGGGTTGCGTCGCGCTTTGTCTTCTTCTGGAGGTTCTTTTCAAGTGCCTCTTGTAGGTTGACTTCGCACTGGTTGGCAATGCAGGTGAGTACCCAGAGCAGGTCTGCCAGCTCGTCCGCAAGGTCGAGATGATCGGACGCTTTGGCACTCTGCTCGCCATAGAGCCGTGCCATAACGCGTGCCACCTCGCCCGTCTCCTCCGTGAGGATCGCCATATTGGTCAGCGGGTCGAAGTAGCGCACACCGTAGGTGCGTATCCACTTGTCGACCAGCTGCTGCAGCTCGTCTAGCGTCGTCCCTTTTACTTTGTTTGTAGCGTCCATTAGAGCGTGTCGGTGTCTAAGATTATGGTCACAGGTCCGTCATTATGTATCTCTACCTGCATATCGGCTCCAAATTTACCGGTTTTAATTGAATCTACGCCCATAATGAGACGCATCTTAGCGACAAACTGCTCGTAGAGCGGCTCCGAAACCTCACCCTTGGCAGCCTCGATATAGCTCGGACGGTTGCCTTTGCGGCAGTTTGCCATGAGCGTAAACTGGCTCACGACAAGCGCTTCGCCACCAATGTCCAGCAGTGAACGATTCATCACGCCCTCCTCATCGTCGAAGATGCGTAGCTTGCACACCTTCTGGCAGAGCTTCTCGATCTGCTCGGGGCCATCTTCGTAGCCGACGCCGAGGAGTAGGACGATGCCTTGCTGGATGCTCCCGACGCAGTTGCCGTCGATCGACACAGAAGCGTGGGTGACTCGCTGTAAAAGTGCTTTCATACTGTTTCTTCTCTAGGTTGTTTCTGTAGATTCGTCGGGGTGTAGGTGATTGTACAGCTTGTTGCCCTTACTCGTGCCGAGGGTTGCGATCAGTTCGGCACGACTAGCCTTGACGACTCGCTGGGGTGTCTTGAAAGCTTGCAGCAAAGTCTCCTTACTACGTGCTCCAATGCCCGGGATCTCGTCGAGGATGCTCTTCGTCTGCTGCTTCGAGCGACTATCTCTATGGAAGGTGATACCAAAGCGGTGCGCCTCGTCACGGATATGACAGACCACTTTGAGCGTTTCCGACCGACGATCCAAGACCAAAGGCTCCGACTCGCCAGGACGATAGAGCTCTTCGAAACGCTCCGCAAGACCGAAGACGCACACTTTGTCGTAAATGCCTAGCTCCTTGAGCGTCTCGCAGGCGACATGCAGTTGCCCCTTGCCACCATCTATGATGATCAGGTCTGGGAGCGACTGTCCCTCGTCCAGCATACGCCGGTAGCGTCGGTAGATGATCTCACGCATCGTCCGATAGTCGTCAGCCCCGACGACTGTTTTCACATGAAACTTTCTGTACTCGCTCTTCGCCGGCTTACCATTCTTAAAGACCACGCACGCAGCCACGGGATTGGTACCTTGTATGTTTGAATTGTCAAAGCACTCCATGTGGCGGGGTAGGCGATCGATGCCTAGATCCTTCTTCATCGTAGTGAGAAGACGCGTAGCTCGCTGCTCGGGGTTGAGCTTCTCCTGACGCTTGTAGCAGTCCCAGCGGTAGCGTGACACGTTGAGCTGAGCCAGCTCGAGAAGCTGCTTCTTCTCACCTCGCTGTGGCACCGTAATTCGATAGTTGTCGCCTTCCCATTCGCCAGGCTCCGCTAGGATCACCTCACGAGCTGTGCTGCCGAAGCGCTGTCTTAGTTCCTCTATCAGGTAAGCGAGCAGGTCACTTCGCGAAGAGTCGACCGTCTTCTTGAAGGTTAAGTTGTGCGCTAAGACGACCGCCCCGTGGCGTACCTGCATCATACAGACGAAACCATTGACGTCGTCCTCATCGTATGCAAAGACATCTGCCTCGCGAATGTTGGGCGCGACAACATGCTTGCCCGAATAGCGACGCAGCGTCTCAATGTTCTGACGATGCTGCTCGGCTCGCTCGAACTCCAGCCGCTCGCTCATACGATTCATCTCTTCTACCTCCTCCTCGATGAGGACGTTTATCTCTCCCTTGAGGATGCGTCGGGCTAGTTGCACCGCATGGGCGTACTCCTCAGCCGAGACCAACCCTTGGCAAGGGCCGCCGCACTTCTTAATATGGTATTGCAGGCAAAGATCCACCCGCCGTTCACGCACCACCTCGGGGGTCAAAGCATAGCGACACGAACGCAGCTGAAGCACCCGATGAATTAGATCGATCACGGTGTGCGCCATCGCCACATTGGGGTAGGGGCCATAATAGTCTCCCTTGCCCTCCTCCTTTCTCGTGGCGAAGATGCGTGGAAACGGTTCGCTCGTGATAACAATGCGTGGGTAAGACTTGTCATCCTTGAGCAGTATATTGTACTTCGGCAGGTGGGTCTTGATCAGATTGTTCTCCAAGACCAAAGCCTCCGCCTCGGTATTAACTACGAAGTACTCTAGCTGGCGAATTTCACTGACCAGCCTTGTTGTCTTCGGATCTTTTGGCGAATTGTTGAAGTAAGAGGAGACACGATTGCGCAGATTCTTCGCTTTGCCCACGTAGATGATCGTCCCGTTCTTGTTGCGGTACTGATAGCATCCTGGGTCTTGCGGGATGGTTGGAAGGATAGCTTTGATTTCGTCTCGGTTCATTTCGATTGTTTCACGTGAAACGGTAAGCTATCGTCCCAGTAGAACTAGGAGTATATTGATATCGCTCGGGGAGATGCCTGGGATGCGGGCGGCCTGAGCGATAGTGGCGGGGCGGATACGAGAGAGCTTCTCACGAGCCTCTATGGGGAGTGCAGTGATCTGCTGGTAGTCGAACTTATCGCCTAGCGTCAGCGACTCCAGGCGGTGAAGCTTCTGCGCGGCTTGCTCCTCCCGCTCGATGTAGCCACGATACTTGATGGCGGTCTCGGTGCGTGTGAGGACCTCCTTGTCATCACCGATCAAAGTTGCCACCTGCGTGGCAAAATCGTCTAGCTGGGCAATCAAGCCGCTGAGCGAAACGTGCGGGCGAAGGAGTAGGGTAGTGAGCTTAGTACCGAAGTCTAGCGGCTTCTCACCTAGACTGGTGAGGTAGCCGTTGACCTCCTCCGGCTTGACTGAGTAGTTAGCACAGAGATTGTCTAGAGCTGCTATGCCCTTTTTGATCTGCTCGAGGCGGTTCAGTCGCTCTGTGGTCGCTAATCCTAGCTGCTCCGCATAGGGCGTCAGTCGCAGGTCGGCATTGTCTTGACGCAGGAGTATACGGTACTCAGCGCGTGAGGTGAACATGCGATACGGCTCGTCGACCCCCTTGGTTACGAGATCGTCAATGAGGACGCCTATGTAGGCTTCGTCTCGTCTTAGGATGAGCGGAGCCTTTTCTTGTAGGGCTAGGGCAGCATTGATGCCTGCGAGGAGGCCTTGTCCAGCCGCCTCTTCGTAGCCGGTGGTGCCGTTCACCTGACCAGCTAGGTAAAGGCCAGGGACCAGCTTACTCTCCAGCGTATGGTGCAGATCGCGAGGGTCAAAGAAGTCGTACTCGATCGCATAGCCTGGGCGGTAGAGCTGTACATCTCGCAGTGCGGGGATCGTCTGTAAAGCTCGGATCTGCGTATCGATAGGGAGCGACGAACTAAAGCCGTTGAGGTAATACTCGTTTGTCTCCTCACCCTCGGGCTCGAGGAAGAGCTGATGGCGTGTGCGGTCGGCGAAGTTGACAATCTTCGTCTCTATGCTGGGGCAGTAGCGCGGGCCGATGCTCTGTATCTGACCGTTGTAAAGTGGCGAGTCGCTGAGCGAAGCGCGGAGTATGTCGTGGCAAACTTCGTTGGTATAGAGGATGTAGCAGGAGCGCTGTCGCAGATGACTACGCTGCATCGGGAGGAAGCTGAATTGTCCCGCCTCCTCGTCGCCTGGTTGCTCCTCTACGAGCGACCAATCTACGGAGCGTCCATCAATGCGGGCAGGGGTACCCGTCTTCATACGACCGGCGTGATGCCCCGCCGCTACGAGACACTCTGTGATGCCGTGGCTGGCCGGCTCTGAGATGCGTCCGCCAGGGATCATCGTCTTACCGAAGTGCATCAGCCCCCCGAGGAAAGTCCCTGCAGTGAGGATCACCTTTGCCGCTGTAAAGGTCATGCCCAACTGCGTCACTACCAGATGTTTGCCACCCTCTGCGCCAAACTTTATGTCTACGACGAAGTCTTGCCAGAGTGCCAAGCGATCCGTCCGATCTAGCTGGCCTCTCCATAGCTCCATAAAGCGCATACGGTCTAGCTGCGCTCGTGGGCTCCACATGGCTGGTCCCTTGCTACGGTTGAGCATGCGCCACTGTATCGTAGCGGCGTCAGACAGTTGCCCCGTGTAGCCGCCGAGCGCATCTATCTCTCTCACTATCTGTCCCTTGGCGATTCCCCCCATGGCGGGATTGCAGCTCAGCTGCGCCACTTTGTTCATATCTCCCGTGATGAGGAGCGTCGAGGCACCCATGCGTGCAGTAGCGCACGCTGCCTCGCAGCCAGCATGCCCTGCACCAATTACGATAATGTCAAAGTGAGTCTTCATTGTAGATCCGTAGCCTCGGCTGACCTGTATCAGCCTCATGCAAAGATACGAATTTAGAGGTTAGAGATTGGCTATTGGCTATTGGCTGTTGGCTATTGGCTAGTAGTGCTAGTGGCCCTGGCTGGGCAAATTCAACGTCAGCTCGTTACAATTATTTAGAACAGGCTACATATCGATATGGGGCTGTGTCGGGGAAAACTGATTTCCACGTGGATATTTCAAAATCTCCACGTGGAGAATAAAAAATTCTTCGGAGGAATCAAATGAAACTTCGGAGGAATGAAATGAAACTTCGGAAGAAATGATTCGTCCCCACGTGGGGGATAAAAAATATCCACGTGAAGATTTGAGATTCCCCACGTGGATATTCGAGAAAGGAGGGAATCGGACTGATTTCCCCGTAAAGATATGTAAATGGAGATTAGGGGTTAGAAGTTAGAGATTAGAGGGGTGATACATTATTAATGATGCGTCAGCCCTGAACGCCAACAAGCTATTAAGCTTTCGTTAAGTAGCGGTCAGTCCATCCGAATATCCCTACCTTTGCATAAAGATTTAACTTCAAACTTCTAATCTCTAGACTCATGACTTCTAAGATGCACATGCGAATCATCGCTATTAGCTCTCTCTTCTTACTTCTCTTTAGCGTATCAAGTTATGCGCAGGAGCAGGTACGCTTCACATTCAGCGGATACGTGCAGGCTATCGCACAGTACGGATCTGAGGCCGACTACATCAAGGTGGGCAACGTCACACCTCCCTACGACCACTCCACTACGAGGATGGGAATACGTCGTGGACGACTCGCTACCCAAGCAACTTATGGTGACCTGGGCGCCAAGATCGAGATCAACGCTACAGACCAGAAGCTCTCTATCTTCAACGTCTATGCCGAGTACAAGCCCCACTGGGCTGAGGGTGCCTTCGTCAAAGGAGGACTAGCAACGATAGATTTCGGCTATGAGCTACCTTATAGCTCTAGCAAGCGAGCAGCCTTCGAGCGATCACTCTATATGGCCGATCTCTTCCCTGGAGATACCGACATGGGACTGATGGTCGGATACAAAGGAGCTCTAGACCCGAGCAAGCGGTGGCAGCTTGAGTCGACACTCTCTATCCTAGCTGGCAATGGAGGCAAAGGAATGATGAAGAATACCCCAGACCTAGCTCTACGCCTAGCTCTCACCGAGCAAGGTAGTAACCACAACGTCAGCTTCGGACTATCAGGATATGGTGGATATCTACCAGCGACGGATGGTTACTACGCCTTTGACCAGGAGACAGCTACGCTCCAAAATGATCACATGCTACGTGCTTACGGCGGTGCCTTCCTCACCAGCACGATCAAGCATCAAGGCGGACAGCTGATGCTCACAGCTGAGGGCATTATGGGTTTGCAGCCTGGATGGCAAAACGCTAACCTAGCAGTGGGTCCCAAGGCGCCTGCTACTTTTGAAAACAATATCCTCGTACAGCGTCACTTCATTGCGGGTATGGCACAACTCGTGGAGCGTATCACACCAGCTAATCTAGAGCTCTTCGGTCGGTACGCATACTATGATCGCAATAGGCACTTCGACCCGAAGGCTCAGCAAGATCTCAAGCTGAGCAATCTGACCGCACTGACCGAGGGACGCTCGCATCAGCTCTCGACAGGGGTCAACTACTTCTTCCAGCAGGATCACCTGCGCCTGTCACTCCAGTACGACTGCTTCCTGCGTCAGCAGATCGAGCAGCAAGCATTCGTCGCTGCCAAGCCGCTACACATGGTGACCGTGGGAGCTCAGTACAAGTTCTAGTCACGCTCCCGACAGCTCATACATCATCATCTATATATGATATCTGTATAGCTTATTTCTATATCTACTTATGATGATGATGATGGTGCGTCGAATCTGTTCATAACTCCCCCTGTGCAGGAGCTAATGATACTACTATCCTATCCGCTCTAGTCGGCTCTGGTAGCTACTTAGAGGGTATAAAAAGGCGAGACGATCGTGAGCAGTTACGGTCGTCTCGCTCTCTATCTGTACCTGTTGATAACTTGATCAAAACTGGTTGATAACTCAATGGTAACTTATTTGCATAATTGAAATCTTTTCGTAGCTATACAACTTTCCGAGATAAGCAAATAAGTTAGCCTTGAGTTATTGATGAGTTATGAACAGTTTTTTCAACAGAATGGTGGGGGTTATGAACAGCTTGTTGACACCCTCAGCGGACGCCTATACCAGATCGCCGTGAGGATCGCTGTACGTACCAGTAGGTAGCTGTCGAAAGCGATCCACAAGGCGGTCATGCCGAGTGAAGTATAGAGCAGATAGTAGAGCGCAAAGAAGACAATACTCGATCCGATCATAGACCACTTGAGACCTGCCGATCGGGTTGTGCCTGCGTAGATACCATCCCAAAGGAAAGCACCAAAGCCTACCAGCGGGATCAGTGCTGCCCAGAGATGGTACCGCCTGGCGTAAGCGATGATCTCGTCGTGACTACTCAAGAAGCGTAGTAAGCCATCGGGATAGAGCGCAAAGAGGAGCGCAGCGAGGAGTGACAGGACGATGCCTATGGCAAAGAGACGACTTATCACTGCGTTGAGTAGGTCTATACGACCCGCGCCGTAGAAGCGTCCTGAGAGCGACTCACCAGCATAAGCAAAGCCATCCATAAAGTAACTGAAGATACTGAAGAACTGCATCAGTAGCGCATTCGCTCCCACAGCGATCGCACCCTCACGGACGCCGGCATAGGTGAAGAAGAGCGTGATACTGCTGAGTAGCAAGGAGCGGAGCATCAGATCGCGTCCGAGGATGAGGTAGCGTCCGTAACCCTTCGTATCGGTGAAGTGGCTGAGCCTCAGATGACGCACGAGATGGCGATACCTAATGAGTAGGGTGGTGAGTAGTAGGAGTGCCTGGCTATACTGCGCTACACAGGTGCCGATAGCAAGTCCCTTGACACCCATCTGATAGTGGACGACGAGCGTATAGGAGACGAGGAAGTTGACCACCAGTGCGCTCATCGAGGCAACCATGGGGATGCGGGTGTTTTGCATACCTATGAACCATCCATTCAGCGCATAGATCATCATGACAGCAGGGGCTGCCGAGAAGATGATCTGGATATATTGCTCTGCTTCTGCGCCTAGTCGCTCAGCAGCCCCGCCTGTGACGACACCGCTCAGGAGCGTGGCAAAGGGGGAGATGATCAGTACGATGATCGTGCAGAGGAGTGCCATCGTGATGCCGCGAGCCAGCTGACGATTGATGTCAGAGCTGTCTTGCCGACCATAAGCCTGAGCGACGAGTCCTGTCGTGCCTAGCCGTATGAAGCCAAAGAGCCAGTAGATCGTGTTGGTGATGGTAGCCGCTACGGTGACTGAGCCGATAGCTTCGGGGTGAGCCATGTGCCCCGCCAGCCCTACATCGATGAGCGAGAGCAGCGGGACGGTGATATTGGAGATGATGTTGGGGATCGTGAGCCGCAGAATGTGACGATTTAGCCGTTGATCCTCTACCTTAGCGCGCATTTAGTCTATAGCTATCTGTAGTTCATCTTGCCACTGAGGAGGCGTGATGCCGTAGCAAGCCGTTATCCTATCGGTCGCCAGTACGCTGTAAGCGGGACGCTCGGCAGCCGTGGGGTACTCAGCCGTAGGGATCGGAGTCAGTTGTGACAAGTCGTACTCAGGCAGATGCGTGGCAATCGCTTCATGGGCCAAGTCGTACCACGAGCAGATACCTCGGTCGGCATAGTGGAGTAGGGGCGTGCGAAAGGTGCGCTCCGTATCGTAGCAAGCGACGATCTCGCAGATAGCTCGTGCCAGCGAAGGAGCCGACGTGGGCGAACCGATCTGATCGTTGACGACACGCAGTGGCTTCCCCTCACGAGCCAGCCGTAGCATGGTGCGAACGAAGTTGTGTCCCCACGGAGCCCAGAGCCACTGCGTGCGAATGACTAGATGCTGCTCAGTGGGATGCGTCGGGTGCATCAGGAGTGCCAGCTCTCCCTGACGCTTGGTGCGGCCGTAGAGACTCTGTGGATTGGTACTATCCTCCTCGTGATAGGGTGTACCCTGCTTCCCATCGAAGACATAGTCTGTGCTAATCTGTATGATCGGCAGACGGCTCTCTGCCAGCTGTGCCGGCAGTAGCGCATTGAGTGCCAGGAGATCACGATAGTGTACCGGATCTTCGGCCAGGTCTACCTGTGTGAAAGCAGCGCAGTTGACCACCATCGTCCAGTCGTAAGCGACAGATTGCTCTTCCCAGAGCTTGATCGCTCGGGATAGAGACTCCGTGTCGGTGTAGTCGAGCTGCTCATGTGTGTAGCTGACCAGTTCGTAGGGATTACCCCGCTCTGCTAGCTCTCGTGTGATACTGCGCCCTAGCTGTCCCGAGGCACCGAGTAAGATGATACGACCTCTGCTCATGACTGTGGCTTCGCTTGCGACTCCTCCTTGTGATGCTTGCGATGGTACTCCTGATCAAGTAGGGCAAAGAGGGCACTGATCTGCTGGTAGACACGCGTGTCGGTAGGGGAGTGCTCTGCTCCTGCCGTGCTGCTCCCTATGAGTCCCTGCATGGTGGCGTTGTATAGGATCGTGCAGAGGATCTCTATCTCGCCCATCTCCTTGGCGTGTGGATCTTTTGCTCTAAAGGCGACGATCGTCGGTAGGACTAGTATGTAGCACCCTTGGTAGACGATGTTGCGCTCATCTTGGCTCACCTTCTTGTGTATCGCCTCGCACTCCGCAAGCAGCTGCTTCGTGACGGGAGCGTGCTGACCGCTGAGGATCTGCGCGACCGACTCCTCGCTGAGTAGCTCTTTCATCAGACTTTGTCTGAGAGGATCGGACTGCATCAGATGTTGCTGGAGTAGCTCCAGTGGTTGTTGCTGTCGCGTGAGGATGCGTATGCTCTCCTCGGCGATCCATAGATGTATGATCTGAGCCGTGTACTCAGGTACGTCAGGCAGTAGCCCAGGAGTATTAGCTTGGTTTGTCATAGTATTAGTGTGAAGCGTTGCGGTGAGCGATCAACTTGCGTACGGGATAGACAGCCGCTAAGTACCCAACGGCAAAGACTAGTACAAGCACCACGAGTAGATCCGTCAGTCGTACAGCTACTGGATAAGGCTGCGACTCCAAAGCTAGATCGATCGTGAGCCACCCAAAGTGCATCTGTAGCAAGCAGAGGACAATCCCGACAGCTATGCCACCGACGGCACCGATGAGTGTCACCATCAGTCCCTCCAGCTGGAAGGTGCGTCTGATCTCCCGTGGCGTCTCGCCGAGTGCGTGCAGGATCGCTATATCCTCCTGCTTCGATATGAGAAGCATCGATATACTAGCCATCACATTGTAAGCAGCTAGTAAGAGGATAAAGGCAAAGATGAGCGACGTGATCCACTTTTCGATAGCCACGAGACGCATCAAGTGCGGTTGCTGCTCAGCGCAGTTGCGGACGAGGTACTCCTCACCTAGCTTCGTCGCTATCGCTTTTTGGATAGCTCCCTCGTCTGCTCCCTCATCCAGCTTTAGAGCTAGACCGTGCGCTTGGTTTTCGTCAAGCATCAGCAGCGAACGTAGCTCAGAGAGCGGTATGAAGATCGAGTTGTCGTAGACCACATTGTCGGTAAAAAGCACCGACACGGGTACACCCTGCGAGCGTCTCAGCGAAGTCATCGGCATGATCGGGTTGATGTATCCCTTGCGCTTGGGGAGCGTGATGACGAGCGGATCCGTGTCGTGCGCTATCACGTTGAGGTTGATGGCTATCGAGGCCCCCAGATTGTATTGCCCAGGATGTATCGCTATGTCGCCACTGTACAGGTATCGCTCCATATTAGAGATGCGCAGATAGGCACTATCTACACCATATAGATGCGCCGCGGAGAAGCTCTCGCCCTCCGTACGACTTACCAGACCCTCACCCCATACCAGCGGAGCGATCGATTCGATCCCTTTTATCGAACTAATCTCTTGGGTCACTACGCCTTGGTCCAGGGGCGCTTCGTCCCCCTTCGTGATCAGTAGCTGTGGATCTAGTCCGACCACCTTGTCGAGGATCATCTGCTCGTACCCATTGTAGATGGATAGCACGCAGATCATCGTCATCGATACCACGGCGATGGCCAGCACGCTCACGCGGGTGACTATATTGATAGCACCCAGCTTCTTGTGGGCAAAGAGGTATCGCCAAGCGATAAAGAAGGGCAGACGCATCGTGTGGAGCTAGCGAAAAAAGTGAGCTAGAGAGCGTAAGCTATTGCTCAAGCAGCTTGTCGATGCGCTCCAGATAGTCTAGCGAGTCATCTATATGGTACTCCATCTCGGGGATGACTCGTAGCTGCTTGCCCGTGCGCTGTCCCAGCTCGTAGCGGTAGCTACCAGCGTTGTCCTGTATGTACTTAAGAAGTTCGTCAGCACGCTCCGAGGGGAAGATACTCAGGTAAATATGAGCTCTGCTCAGGTCGGAGGTGACACGCACCAGGGTGACGCTCACGAGCACCCCCCGCAGCTGCTGCGTCAGTGGGCGAAAGATCTCTCCCATCTCCTTCTGTATCAGTCGTGCTATCTTCTGTTGTCTTCTTGTATCCATAGTGTCATCAGTCGTTATGCATACAAAGATAGCAATTAGTGAGGAGAGAGATTAGACTTTAGAAATTAGAGGTTAGAGATTAGAGGTTAGAGGGCTGGGTAAATTCAACGCCGACTCGTTACAATAATTTAGAGCTGACTACATATCAAAACAGCACCGTGTCGGAGAAAAGTGATTTCCACGTGGAGATTTCGAAATATCCACGTGGAGAATAAAAAATTCTTCGGAGGAATCAAATGAAACTTCGGAGGAATGAA
This sequence comes from uncultured Porphyromonas sp., assembly GCF_902489635.1. Taxonomy (GTDB): domain Bacteria; phylum Bacteroidota; class Bacteroidia; order Bacteroidales; family Porphyromonadaceae; genus Porphyromonas. Next base: position 57,807 of record NZ_CABUAN010000009.1, read on the forward strand.
ATGAAACTTCGGAAGAAATGATTCGCCCCCACGTGGAAAAAGAAAAATATCCACGTGGAGATTTGAGATTCCCCACGTGGATATTCGAGAAAGGAGGGAATCGGACGAATTTCCCTGTAAAGATATGTAAATAGAGAGTAGAGGTTAGAGGGCAGGGCTGACACACTATATATAGTGGACCCATCTATGCCTCGCTTGTCGCTCATGCGTCGCTCCAGACAGAGCGATTATAACACGTCAGCCCTGTGGAAGAGCATGCTCTGCCAGTGGTGATTGAGAAATTAGCCTTACCTTTGTGGTTGAGAGAGGGAGGAGATCTTTCGTCCCCCCTTCAGTACTACTAATCTGATAACCCTATAACGAACCTATGAAAAGAATTCTATTTATAGCACTCCTGCTGAATTGCAGTGTAGCTCTGTTTGCTTCTTGTGGACCAACGAAGGATTGGAACCTCAGTGAGCAATGTATGAAGACCCTCAATGATCGCTATGCCAACGCCCGCATCCTAGAGGTGGACTACGACGACGGCATGGTCGAGGTGGAGATACGGCACGACAAGAAGGATAAGGAGGTGCTCTTCACAAAGTCCTGTGAGTGGATCTCCACGAGCTGGGATGTCGCTCGGAGAAACGTCCCCGACGTTGTCCTGAAGGCACTCCAGCAGAAGTATCCCAATGGACTCATTGACGATATCGACTTCATCGAGATGCCTCAGGGCTCTTACTATCGCTTTGAGATAGAGCTGAGAGGTCAGCAGGACGAGTACGTCTACATCACGCCTCAGGGTGTGATCACTGAGGTACGCGTCTATCACAGATGATCCGCTAGCTACTAAATAGCAATAACGCACAAGGCGGGCTAGACCACGTGTCTAGTCCGCCTTGCTGTATATCTGCTCAATGCTTGTCTCTGAGGAAGTAACGTTTTGTAATTACCATAGGAAGAAGTCGTCTGTCGGATTTGGGCTATTGGATATAAGAAAACATTATGCTACATTTGCATCAGAACATGTTGCTTTATGGGAAACAACTATGGGGAAACAGAATGAGCGAGGGGCATCGATGATGGTTGTCTCTCTATGCGAGAATTTTTATAACAACCAAATACGTTAAAACCAATAAGTTATGAGGAAAGTTCAACTACTGATTCTTATCCTGTGCGCCTTGTCACTAGGCATGTCTGGGCAGGGAATTACCATCACGTCAGGGCCTGAGGCTCTGCCTGATGAAGTCAATCACTACGCTGTAAGAGGCGTCAGTGACAATGGCCGCTACATATACGGAGGATGGGGCAACCCAGTCTATGTTAGCTTCGTATATGATACGGAGAGTGATAAAGTGGAGGTCCTCGAGGCCGAAAGCCGAGAGGGCGTACAGGTGATCAAGGTTCTCTCCGATGGGTCTGTCATCTTGGTCTACTCGCCACAGAAGGCTTGCGAAGCCTATATACGTACACCGCAAGGTAAGGAGATCGCCCTTAAAGCGCCCAACCCCGATTTCGGCCTCATGCCCTCTGATGCTACGGAAGATGGTAAGTGGATCATCGGCAATAGTCAGTCTCTAGATGCACTCAGCCATCAACCAGTCATAGGTGAGCGTCAGGCAGATGGTACCTATCTCTTTACCGCTCTACCAGAGCCTGAAGAGGATCTGATGGGTTGTAAGCCTCAGTACAACAAAGTGGAGGCTATCTCCGCAGATGCGCAGATACTAGTGGGTCGCCAGAATGGTCGCTCGGGCTTTGAGATGCAGTACATCAAGTGGACTCGACAGACCGATGGCAGCTATACTTATACTTTGCCGATGGAGGGGCTCTTTATCAATCCAGACAAACCCAAGCCCGGTATGCCACCTGTCTACGATGAGTATGTGACCGCAGAGCCTGGCACGCCTGAGCGCACTGAGCAAGAGGATCGCTACAATAAAGCCTTCGATGAGTGGTCGAAGAAGTGCGATGAGCGTACGGGGCAGTACACAGCCACGATTATGCAGGTGACCCACTTCTCTCGTCCTCAGATGAAGTTCTGCACGGCACTATATGAGAACAGTAATAATGGCGACGGTATGCCCCAGCTGAGACCCTTCGTCTGGGATGTGACGACAGATAGCTATCAGATCTTAAAGCCAGAGAGCGACCTAGCTCTTTGTGCCTTTGATGTGCTGTATGACGGGAGTGTAGTATGCCTCTCCAATCCTGGCATGCTCTTCTGGAGAGCTCATGCAGTCAATCCAAAGAACAATGAGAGCATACCGCTCCTGCAGTGGATAAAAGAGCACTCGGGTCGTGATATCTCTGACTTCTATGCCAAGCAGATTGACCCGATGATGAACTCTGTATGTATAGGCATACCGCGTATCAGTGGTGATGGCAAGACGATCGTCTTCTATACGATGAATGGGAATAACGACCTGGAGATTGAGTTCTTCAATACGATGATCCGCTTACTAGGCAGTGCTTACACAGCCAATGAGGCACCACTAGCCAATGAGACTAATGCGATCGAAGCTTATATAAATGGTCGCAATCTCATCATCTCTAAGGGTGCGCTGGACATGCCACTGACTATCTCTCTATACGATGTGTCAGGACAGGTCGTATGGCGTACTACGACACAGGAGCGACAGGTCTCCCTGCCAGCCTCCTTACCTCAAGGGGAATACATAGCTCGTATCACCTCTCCGAGTGGTGCCAGCCAGGCAGTCTCGGGTATCATCCGATAGAATCCGCTACGTAGTGGTGAGTCACAGTGTCATCACTGCGACTCACCACACATGTACCCAAAAACGGCAAAACGGGTACACGTCATCCCCGATATGTACCCGAAAAGGGCAAAACGGGTACACGTCGTAAGCGATAGGTCCCCGAAATCGCAGACGGGGGCCCCCTTCTCAGTGGAATCTATTTGATATCTCCCCAGAGTCTAATATCTTACTTGGACGGAAGATTAGACCTGCACCAGATGAGACTGCGTAAAAACTTGATGAAGAGAACACTCGCTGAGATCTTTTACCTATATTTGTAGGCGTGCTGCACATGACAGTGGCGTGTGTGCTACGGGAAGCTATAATAACAGCTTTAGTGCCTATAGCCCAGTCGTTCATAGCAAGCTCACAGCATACGGCTCCTATCAAGAAAAGATAGAAGCTAAACAATTTGTCCCCTCTCCTGTACGATGCCCTTCTCTTCGTATGAACAGATGCGCAAGTATTGAAGACCCCACTAAGAAATACTGCTCAACAAACATACTAAAGGCATGAAAGATCATTACATCAAAAAGGCTTTGTGGAGCCTCTGCCTCATCTCTTCGATAGGGATGAGTGCACAAACTTTTAATCTGGATGGCATCGCTTATGAGGTTAAATCTGCGACTGAACATACCGTCTCTGTGGTGAAAAACGCCGAGGGGTATACCGGATCGGTTGTCATCCCTGCTTCGGTATCACACGAGGGTGTCGCATACACGGTGACGGCTATCGACTACGAAGCATTTTATGACTGCTCTAAGCTCAAGGCGGTCACGCTCCCCATGGGGCTTAAGCAGATAGGGGTTGATGCCTTTAGAGACTGTGTGGGACTCTCTAAGATAGAGATCCCAGAGAGTGTGGAGACGATCGGAGGTCACGCATTCTCTTGCTGTGAAAATTTACAGACCGTCACTCTTGGTGAGGGCTTGGGACGTATAGGTGAGTATGCCTTCTACGACTGTGCAGCCCTGAAGAGTGTCTCTGTACCAGGGAGCGTGGAGGTCATCGGAGAGGCTGCTTTCTCTAAGTGCTTCAGCCTCCAGTCTATCGATATAGCCGAAGGGGTCGATAGTATATGCGAAGGGGCATTTAGTAAGTGTATCGCTCTGACTGACATCTCTATACCTGGGAGCGTGTCTTATCTCGGAGGTAATCTGTGTGCTACCTGTGGTAGTCTGACCTCAGTGACGCTAGGCGAGGGGCTTACGGAGCTAGGCGACTATATGTTCGCGGGTTGTGCCGCCCTCCCTGCTCTAACCTTACCCTCGTCTGTGACGAAGATAGGTGATTATGCTCTATATGGCTGTGCTGCACTCGGAGAGCTGGTCTTGCCTCAAGGGTTGAGTCATGTCGGGATCTACTCCTTTAAGGATTGCACATCTCTCTCCAAAATCCTCATACCAGGAACGCTCACAGAGGTCTCGCAGGGAGCATTCTCCGGATGTACGGCACTAACAGAAGTAACAGCCTCTGAGGGCGTGCAGCGTATCGGAGAGAGTGCTTTTCTAGACTGTACGGCACTCGAAACTGTTAACCTGCCTAGTAGCTTGGAGCTGGTCTACGACTATGCATTCTCAGGGTGTACGGCACTGCAAAGCATCCATGCAGAGGGCGGACTACGTAATCTAGGCAAGTACGCCTTCCTCAGCTGCACATCGCTGACAGAGGTCCCACTGGCAGAGGAGATGAGCCATCTTGACGATGGAGCATTCTATGGGTGCTCTCAGCTACAAAAACTGGTCCTACCAAAGGGACTTACAAGTGTGAGCGACTACCTCTGCGCTGGGTGTACGGCACTCTCCTCACTCACGCTGCCAGCGAGCTTGCAGCGTGTCGGTCAGTACGCTTTTCAGGAGTGCTCCGCTCTGACCTCTATCGTCATACCTGAGGGGGTTACCTCCATAGGGTCCTCTGCATTCTTCATGTGTGCAGCACTGGCCTCGCTCTCCATACCCAGTACTGCGTCTGAGATAGGTTTATTTGCTTTCTCAGGGTGCACAGCGCTGACCTCTATTGAGTCTCATATCACGGATCCGAGTGATACGGAAGCCTTCGAGACCGAGGCGGATGCTCCTATCTATACGGCGGCAACGCTCTACGTACCCAGCGGCACTAAGGATCGCTACAGAGAGCATAGTCAGTGGCGACTCTTCAAAAACATCTGCGAGAAGGGGGGCGATGCTAATGCGATCTTCTCGCTTGGCACAGAGACTGAGCCCGTGGAAATACGACGCTTTGACATCTCTGGCAAGCAACTATCTGAACCTCACGAAGGCGTCAATATCATTGAGATGAGCAACGGAGAATTTCGCAAAGTCTTCGTCAAGGAATAGCTGATGAAGTTCTCTCGTCTCATAAACCAGATGAGGCGTGTAACGATTTGTAGGGGCGTACGGCTTGTGCGTCCCTACATCATCGCTACTTGCAAGATTTGCGGAATAAAGTTTACTCGGTGAGGAGGGTCAGGAGGCGGGAGCCGTCGGGCTGCGCCTCGATGTGGATGACGGCGGTGTCCTCGGGGAGCAGGGGTGCGATGACGTCGGGCCACTCGATATAGCAGCGAGCGCCTGAGCGGATATACTCGGCTAGTCCTATCTGGTCGGCATCTGCGAGATTCTCCAGACGGTAGCAGTCTATATGATAGATGGTGTCGTCGGACTGAGTCGTATAGACGTTGACAATGGCAAAGGTGGGGCTATTGACCACCTCCTCTTCGCTGGCGCCATCGAGACGACACAGCTCGTGAACGAGCGTCGTCTTGCCGGCTCCTAGGTCTCCCTGGAGGGCGATGACGGGGTAGTCGGCTAGTTGTGTGTGTACCTCCTGGGCGACACGTGGAAGGTCGGCGAGAGATTGTAGTGTGAGACGCATATAGCTAGTGGTATTAACGAGGCGTGAGCGTGATACAGGGCACGAGCATCTCCTCCATAGAGATACCCCCGTGCTGGAGCGTGTCACGGTAGTAATTGACGTAGTAGTTGTAGTTGTTGGGATAGGCGAAGAAGTTCTGCTCGTAGCAGAAGACGTAACTGTCTGTCAGATGGTTGACAGGAAGACCTATATCCTTAGGTTTGCTGGGTGCGTAGGCCTCCTTGGCGTCGAAGGTGAGACTTTGGCCTAGCTTATAGCGCAGATTGGTCGAAGTGTTGCGATTGCCGATGATCTTGACCGGCTTGCGGACGCGGACGGAACCATGGTCGGTGGTCAGGATGATCTTGGCGCCCATCTGAGCGACTTGCTCGAAGAGCCGATAGGTGGTCGAGTGGCGGAACCAACTCTGCGTCAGGGAGCGGTAAGCGGCCTCACTGCTGGCAAGCTCGCGGATCATCTTGCTCTCGGTGCGAGCGTGCGATAGCATATCGACGAAATTGAGGACGATGACGTTGAGCTGATTGTCCTCCAGCTCGTTGAGCTGAGCGAGGACTCGCTCGCCGAAGGAGGTCTCGTAGACCTTGCGGTAGGCGAAGCTGTAGGGCTTGCGGTAACGCTTGAGGAGGCTTGCGATCATGGGCTCTTCGTTGAGATTCTTGCCTTCTTCGCTCTCCTCATCGACCCATAGCTCGGGAAAGGTTTTCTCAATCTCTAGGGGCATGAGCCCTGAGAAGATCGCATTACGCGCATATTGTGTGGCTGTGGGCAGGATGGCGGTGTACATACCATCGTCGAAGGTGAAGAGTCCGCTCAGCATCTCCTGCACAGCTAGCCACTGGTCCCAGCGGAAGTTGTCTATGAGGATGAGGAAGATATGCTCGCCACGATCGAGTAGGGGGAAGACTTTGTCGCGCATCAGCGTATGGCTCATCAGCGGAGCGCGCTTCGGATCTTGTATCCACCCCTCGTACTCCTTAATAATGTACTTAGCAAAGAGTCTATTCGCTTCGTCACGCTGCGACTGTAGCGTCTCCGCCATATCTGGGAGGTAGTTGTCTACCTGCATGACCCACTTAGAGAGCTCCTTGTAGATAGCCATCCACTCGTCGATGGTGCCAGCACTATTGATTCGTAGGGATAGCTCACGAAAGGCTTGTATGTAGTTTTGCTGTGTAGCCTCGGTGACGATCTGCTCTCGGTGCAGAACTTTCTTGAGCGAGAGGAGGAGTTGGTGGGGGTTGACCGGCTTGATGAGGTAGTCGGCTATCTGACGGCTGATCGCCTCATTCATCAGATGCTCCTCCTCGCTCTTGGTGACCATGACGACGGGGAGGTAAGGGTAGAGTGGTGCGATGCGTGCGAGTGTCTCTAGTCCCGACAAGCCTGGCATCTGCTCATCGAGGAAGACTAAGTCGTACGACTGCTCTTGCAGCAAGTCGAGGGCGTCGGCTCCACTCACACAGGGAGTGACCTGATAGCCGTGCTGCTCGAGGAATATGATGTGCGGTCTCAGGAGATCTATCTCGTCATCGACCCAGAGTATCTGTATTGCGGACATAGATGCGTAGCTTATTGTGTGAATAGCGTGGATTACTTGGGGAGTTTCTTCGTTTCGGTCTCTATCTTTTTCTCTTCTTGAGAAACTCTCCTCTCTAACTTCTTTATATCCTCATCAGGCGGGAGTTCCTCTGGAGTAATACCTCTCGCGCCCAACATGTCTCTTACACTTTGATTGTTGTGAACATGCTCGATGGTAATAGGTGATTCTCCATATAGGTCTTTCTGCTCAACATTGTAGTTAGTCATCTCTGTAGCGAGATTTTTTGCTGCAATGGTAAGCGTTGGCAGGAAGTCTGCCAATGGACGACTCCCCTTTATTCCTAACCGTCGCTTCATCTCTTCAGTCGTATGTCCCCCAAAAAGAGCTCTATCACCACGAGATCGGATTCTTCCAAACCCTTTGTCATCAACCCCTCTTTCGTAGATGTTTTGGGAAAGTCTCTTCTCTGCTAGTCTCAGTTTGTCTCTAGTATCTAGACGATACCGAGAGCGAAGACGCTCTTCAATAAGTTCAGTTTTTCTCGTTTGTACTGCAAAGTAGCTTTGAGCAAAAGCTATTTCTTCTTTTTGGGGATCTCCATTCTGAGCAATGAGGAAGCAAGCGTATCGAGTAATCATATAGTCGGACACTTCACGCTTAGCACCACTCCCTAACTCAACCATTTTCGTGACCTCACGAAAATGGTCTTCAACATTCACTCCCTGCGAGATACAAGATTCTATAGCTCTCTTAATGGCAGTGAGGAAATTCTCCCAGCGTGCATATCCTAATACCTTTTGTAGCTCTCGAGCATACCATACCTCTACTCGATCCTCTTTCTCTTCAGTAGGAATCACATGTACGATACTGTCAAATGTTGACTTGTATTGCTTGATTCGATTGATGTCCATTTTTCTAATTACGATACTTAATCAGAGAGATTGCTGGCAGTACCAGTCGTAGAGCTGGGGGATGCCGACGGCGAGGGGTGTCGTGGCGGTGTAGCCGAGGGAGGTGAGACGCGTCAGGTCGAGGAGCTTGCGGGGCGTGCCGTCGGGCTTTGTGCTGTCCCACTCGATGCGCCCCTCGTAGTGCGTCGCCTCCGCGACAAGCGTGGCGAGCGTGCAGATGGAGACCTCTTCGCCCGAGCCGATGTTGATGTGCGTGTTGCGGATCTCTTGCTCGCCGGCGGGGTATAGCTCCTCAAACGACACCCGCTCGGCAATGGTGATGCAAGCCTCCGCTAGGTCGTCACTCCACATAAACTCACGCAGTGCCGACCCCGTGCCCCACAATTGTAAACTGGTAGGCGTGATGCCGTAGCGTGCTAGCTCTGCCGTGAACTTCTCCAGACTACTTTGCTCTGTCAAGCCCTCCAACGGGCGCTGCGCCACGTCTCGCCGTAGTGCTGTTAGGTCGCTACGGAGCAATGCGCCCGCAAGGTGTAGCTTGCGGATCATAGCGGGCAGGACGTGGCTATTGACTAGGTCAAAGTTGTCCCCGTAACCATATAGATTGGTCGGCATGACCGAGAGATAGTTCGTGCCGTACTGGAGGTTCATACTCTCGCACATCTTCATTCCCGCGATCTTGGCGATAGCGTACGGCTCGTTGGTGTACTCCAGAGGTGAGGTGAGTAGCGCATCCTCACGCATTGGCTGAGGCGCAAGCCGAGGATAGATGCAGCTACTGCCGAGGAAGAGCAATCCCTCGACTCCATTGCGGAGTGCAGAGGTGAGGACGTTTTGCTGGATCCCCAGATTGTTCATGATAAAGTCGGCACGATAGGTCTGATTGGCCATGATCCCGCCCACATGCGCTGCTGCGAGGAAGATGTAGTCGGGTCGCTCCTCACGTATGAAGCTCTCCACCGCCACTGCGTCCAGTAAGTCTAGTTCTTGGTGCGTGCGGGTGATCAGCTGCTGGTAACCTCGTGCTTGCAGTTGGCGGAGTATCGCCGATCCTACCAAGCCGCGATGTCCAGCCACATAGATGCGGCTCTCAGGTGTCAATTGTTTCATAGCTTCTTACGCTCTTCTTTGGCAAATAGCTCTAGATCACTCTCGACCATACGCTTGACCAGTTCCTCGAAAGGAGTCATCCGTGGGTTCCAGTCTAGGAGCTCTCGTGCCTTCGTTGGGTCGCCCAGGAGCGTCTCCACCTCAGCGGGACGGAAGAAGCTCTCGTCCACAGCGACCAGCACGCGCCCCGTGGCACGATCCACACCCTCCTCGTGCAGGCCCTCACCTCGCCACTCCAGCTCGATGCCGACATAGCGGAAAGCGAGCGTGGCAAACTCCCGCACCGAGTGCTGCTCGCCCGTGGAGATGACAAAGTCCTCGGGCTTTTCGTTTTGCAGCATCAGCCACATACAGTAGACGTAGTCAGGCGCGTAGCCCCAGTCACGGAGCGCATTGAGATTGCCTAGGTAAAGCTTGTCCTGCAGTCCCAGCTTGATGCGTGCTGCTGCCATCGTGATTTTGCGGGTGACAAAGTTCTCGCCCCGTCGCTCACTCTCATGGTTAAAGAGGATCCCGTTCACCGCAAACATGCCATAGCTCTCCCGGTAGTTGCGAATGATCCAGTAGGCGTAGAGCTTAGCGCAGGCGTAAGGCGAGCAGGGACGGAAGGGGGTCAGCTCATTTTGCGGTGTCTCTGCCACGTGACCATATAGCTCACTCGTGGAGGCTTGGTAGATGCGTACCGACTGGCTCATGCCTAGGATGCGCACCGCCTCGAGTAGTCTGAGCGTCCCAATTGCGGTCACATCGCCTGTGTACTCCGGCACGTCAAAGGAGACCTTGACATGGCTCTGAGCCGCCAGGTTGTAGATCTCCGTGGGACGCACCTCCTGGATGATACGTATGAGCGACGAACTGTCCGTCATGTCGGCCCAGTGCAGCTCTATCTTGCGTCTCTGGCTCTGGTCACGCACCCAGTCGTCAAGGTATAGGTGCTCGATGCGCGCCGTGTTGAAGTAAGAGGCGCGGCGTAGCGTGCCGTGCACCTCGTATCCCTTAGATAGAAGCAACTCAGCGAGGTAAGATCCGTCTTGCCCCGTGATGCCAGTGATGAGTGCTATAGGTCTAGACATAGATGTGTCAATATCGATTTACTCCCAAAGGTACGAAATTAGAGATTAGAAGTTAGAGATTAGAGGCTAGATCGTTCAGATGGCTCTGATTCACTCTGATAGTTCTAGCCAACAGCTAACAGCTAACAGCCAATAGCCAGTTAAAATAAAAGGAGACTGCCACGCGTGTGACAGCCTCCTTTTATTCGTGTCTAGGGTTTATCTGTAGACTGCTTTATAGAACGTACTTCACCGTGTGGCGTACGTTGTCGACAGTTACGACGATGAGGTAGCAACCAGGGGCTACACCCTCGATAGATAGCGTGTTGCCCTCGGTGCGAGCGATGCAAGCACCCTCCATCGTGTAGAGAGCTGCGCTCTGAGCATCATTGATGTGGAGTGTGGCAGCCTCTCTTGTGATTTGGAGTGCGGGCTTGGCTACCTCAGAGATAGATACGATCTGCTTGAGCGTTGTCTTGCCCGTTGTGAGCTTGAGCTTAGGAGCGATGATGTTTGTGATCTCGCAGTTGTATACACCGTTGTCGTTAGCACTATAGCTGGCGATGGTGTAAGTAGGCTTGGTCTCACCGGCGATTGCCTTACCATCCTTGTACCATTGGTACTTGTTGGGGACATAAGAATCACCGTCTTGCTTCCAGTTAGCAGGCTCGTCTAGGGTAGCGTCGAGCGTTACGCTCTTACCCTCGGCTAGCTCCATGGTTTCATCCTCTTTAGTCGGTTTCTGCGGAGCATAGACCAAAGTCTTATCACCATCAGAGCCGACCTCTAGAGATCCCTGGAAGTTGGTAAAGTCAGCAAAGACAAACTTGTTGCCATGGACGATAGCACCCTCTCCATTGAATCCTAGTAGCACACCATAGACTGACTCGCTAGGCTTTGGGAGGATTGGTCCTGAGAAGTTGTTGTTTGAGATGTCTACACGACTTAGGACGCGCTCGGGGTTGGTAAAGAGCGTGCCGATACCTCCAGAGAAGTTGTTGTCGTTGAGCTCGATCTGCACGAGGCGAGGGAAGTTTTCGTAAGTAAAGTATCCCGTCGGATTGCCAGACATCTTATTGTGGGAGACCCAGATACGCACTAGATTCGGGCAGTTGGTGATAGCCTCGGGCAGCTCACCCGTTAGCTCATTGTACGAGAAGTCTAGGTTCTTGATCTTAGATAGACCATCTTCACTATCCTTGCTGGTGGGGAATAGGCTAGCTGGGATCTCTCCTGTGAGCTGACACTTAGCCATTCTGAGATCCTCTAGTTTGGGGAAGCTAGAGAGCCATGCAGGGATCTCGCCTCCTAGAGGATTGCCAGTAAACTGCATCAGGACCAGATTCTTTAGATTAGTCAGACTCTCTGGTAGAGGAGCCTTAAACTGACACTCGCCGAAAGCGATCATAGTCATATTGGTTAGCTTACCGATGCTCTCGGGGATCAGACCACCCATCTTACTCTTAGTGAGTAGGAGGTTCTGCAGATTGACTAGATTACCAATGTCCGATGGTATCTGCCCCTCGACAGAGGTCATCTGAACGGTGATAAGCTGTAGCTCCGTGAGCTGAGTCAGTGAAGCTGGGAATGTACCTCCGAGCTGAGGATTTTGCTCTACGACAAAGTGCTTGAGTTGCTTACAAGCGCTCCAGTCCTGAGGCACCTCACCTGAGAAATCATTCATGTGGAGATAGAGATACTCTAGGTCAGCGCACTTAGTCAGTGTCTCGGGGATAGCACCCGTCAGTTTGTTGTCTTGTATGCAGAGGGTCTTAATCTTCGGTAGATTCATATCGCTCGGCAGAGAACCCGTTAGGGCGTTGCTATCCATAAAGAGCGTCTCTAGGGCGGGCAGATTTACTTTCTTGGGGAACTCCTGCGTCAGTGTACGCTCGCCACCTATATTCTGCAGACTAGCGGCAAACTCTCGCAGCTTAGGCATCGTAAAGAGTTCGTCAGGGAGCTTCGTGATCTGGTTAGACTGGCACCAGAAGACCTCTAGCTCTGTTAGATCAGCGATAGAAGCAGGTAGCTCACCTTTAGCCTTGCGACGGTCTATCTTGAGCTCCACGACGTGACCATTTTTGATGGTAACGCCCTTCCACGTAGCGGGGTCGGCTGTTAGATCCCAGCGATCCCAAGAGGGTGACCAGTTAGCACCATCGAGACTATTGTAGATGTCGACGAGAGCTTGCTTCTCATCAGCGGGGATAGATGCCTCGCCAGTGGTGGTACCATCGGTTCTGAGCTCTTGTAGCTCGGGCTGATGGAGTGATAGTTTGACCAGCTCAGCATTCTGAGCTGTCAGCCCTAGCGAGCAGAGTGCCATAGCACAGCCAGCTATACAGGGCTTGAGTAGTTGAGTAATTGTTCGGATCATACGTTTATGATTAGTGTATAATGTGTTTTGGGGGGTATACAACATACCACTTGTAAGCGAAGATACGAAAAAAATGGCGAGTAGACAATCTCTTCGCTCCTCCTCCAGTGCTCGTACATTCCACCCGCTAATGCAATTTCTCAAGAATGATGTTTTTGATGACTTCATTGGGTGTCTTAT
>NZ_CABUAN010000010.1 GCF_902489635.1 uncultured Porphyromonas sp.
GTCAGGACAATCTTGCAAGCAAGATTGTGAGACTGTTGACTTTTGCAACAGTCTCTTTTTTATCTCTTCTCTGCGACACAAGAGCTTCTGACCTTAAAGGTCAAAAGCTTAGTCGCTCTAGTCTCTAAATATGTATCTTTGTGAACCGATGAAGTCTTATCATCTACAGCAATACACTCCTATTATGACAATCCTAGCCCTATGGCTACTAGTCATAGGAACTCTTCAGGCACAAAGCTTGGAGGGGGTGCAGAGCATACGCTACTCCAAGGAGCAGGGATTGCCACAGTGTCAGGTGACTAGGTTGATGCAAGATAGTCGCGGGTATATATGGGCTGGGACGAAGGCTGGTGTGGGTCGATTTGATGGCGTGCGGTTTCACCCCTTTACGGCATCTAGGGAGGGGTTGTCAGCTGGAGAGGTCATCCATCTTGAGGAGGATGAAGATGGCTTTGTATGGGTCATTACGACGCAAGGTGTCTCACGAATCAGTGGCGATAGTGTACAGACACTCCCTGTACCTCTGGCGAGACTATGTGCCGCAACCTTAGGTGGAGAGCGTACCCTGTGGTATGCCAAGCGGGATGCATCGTCTCGCTTTGTAGTCGGTCGCTATGCAGAGGGGAGGCTGCAAGAGACGCCTCTCTCTCAAGGGGTCACCTGGGTAGACTCTCAGATGCGCTATGATAAGCTACACCACGACCTCTACCTCATAGGTTCGTATAGTGGCTCTGATAGGCTATTGCGGGTGACGAGAGAGGGGCGTATCACAACCGTTGACCTCCCTAAGCAACTACAGCAACAGTCTAAGCGTCTGCTCTATGGACCTCGGGGCGAGGTCTGTATAGCCTTTAGCCGAGAGGTGGGGACGGTGGAGCTTTATGCTCTCTCTGCTAAGGGGCTTAGTCGTATAGCTTCTTCTGTAGGAGGGCGTTGGGTAGAGCCACTCCCGATAGCTTGGTATGGGTTAAGCAACGTCATACTGCCGGGCTTACATGTAGGAGAGATACAGTTCCTAAATTATGGCGAGCTGATAAATCTTAGTAAGTATATATCGCAGTGGGGGTATATCACAGATATGGTCGTTAACCAACAGGGGGGCATCTATCTTGGTACAGAGCGCGGTATGCTACAGGTATTGCCTGATGCGGTTCAGCTCTACGATGCGAAGCTACTGCCTGAGGTGTGGGGCTGTGTCGCTGGCGATGATGGCACGATATACGCTAGCTCCTTTACGCACGGGATCAAGCGCATCCGTGGCGATCAGGTAGAGTCGCTCTCACTTACTAGCGAGCTAGATAAAGAGTACTACTTTCATCCTGTACGAGATAGCCGTGGGGTGCTTTACTTCCCACACTCTAACGGTGTGAGACGTTATAATCCGAAGAGTGGTAAGGTCTCAGAGCTAGAGCATACAGGGGTGTATGAGCAGCTCTGCTTCTATACCTATTACGATGCTCAGCGTCGGCTTATATGGGGTGGAGGTATGGGGAGCTTTGCTATATGGGACGAAGAGGGTAAAGTACAGCGTACAGTCACACAATATAAGAGTGTTACAATACAGGGTAATATACTCTCCATCACACGGGACTCTGTCGGGAGCTACTGGCTGGGTGGTAGAGAGATTTACCGCTATGACTACGACACAGGAGCGTTAGTTAGGTATGCTAACGAGCGAGGCGCCCCATACTTCTGTATGGAGATGGCGACAGATGCGTATGGCACGACTTGGTTTGCCACTGATATGGGACTATGCTACTACGATGCTAAGCAAGATCAAATCTGCGTAGTAGATGATCCCGAGTTCCAAGAGGTGACCGCCCTCGTCCTACCGATAGATAGCGAGCGACTACTGGTGTCGCAGGGCGATCGGCTCTGTATCATCGATCTCAAAGCATTTCATCGTACGAGACGAGTGAAACTGTGGGGCTATATCGATGCGTCCAATGGTTTTCGTGTAGAGGAGCCTGGGCAGGCTGGCGCATATATGGACTCTCAGGGCAACATTTGGGTGACCAGTAGTTCGCATCTAGCGTCTATTCGCCCCAAACTATTAAGACCGACAGCTACGCACGGAGCCAAGCTCTTCTTCTCCTATTATGATAACACGCCTATACTATATAATCAGCGACGAGTGAGCCTCCCGACCAATAGAACGTCTGTGACCATTTCGCTTACGACGCTTGCCTATAGTCGTCCCTATCCGCTGGTGTATCGCTATCGTACGAGTAGCACAGCCCCTTGGAGCAAGGCTCAGGATGAGGATTATATCGTCTTGACCAACTTGCCTCATGGCACGACGACACTGCAGGTGCAGGTGCTATACAAAGGGACTGATAAGGTCTGCTCGGAGCAGGAGCTATATGAACTAGAGATATCGGTGAGGCGAGCCTTCTATAATCAAGGGTGGTTTGTCCCGAGCATTGTCCTCTTACTGCTGCTAGCCATCGTGGGGAGTGTGCTCCTCCTGCTATGTACTAAGCGACGCCTCTCTGAGACTATTACGCAAGCTCAGGTCGCTGAGATGGATACGATACAAGCTCAACTCAATCCACACTTTGTCTACAATGTCCTGACCTCGGTACAGGCTAAGGTACACTTACAGAAAACCGAAGAGGCCGAGCAGCAGTTGATCAGTCTGAGTCGGCTCATACGAGCATTCCTCCATAGTTCGATACAAAGCTCTGTAAGTGCGCTAGACTCTACACTAGCACAGCACTGGACTACGCTACAGCGGGAGCTAGAGCTGACGGAGCAGTTTGTGAGCTTTCAGCAGGAGCTACACCCAGATGCTTTTGCCTTTCAGATTACCATTGACGAGGCTATATCTTCCGATCAGGTTTGTATACCTCCGATGCTCTTGCAGCCCTTTGTGGAGAATGCTATAAGTCACGGACTACTGCCTCTCAATGATGCCCGTAGAGCAATGCTACAAGTCTCCATCTCTCTAGACCAACAGAGTGGAGCCATATCCATCCAGATAGCTGACAATGGTATCGGCATACAGCAAGCCCAAAAGCTACAACACAAGTCCAAGCTCAGCTATCACTCCTATGGCCTGGAGCTAACGAAGAAGCGTATCCACCTCCTCAATCGACTAGGCTATGCGATAGACCTCGGTATAGACTCTTCGGAGCAAGGAACCACCATCACACTACGCTTACCACCTCATTATCGCCTATAAATCTATGTTTACAACTATCCCACCACTACGGACCATAATCGCTGACGACTCTCCCGAGATCTTGGCTCTGATGCGTTCTTTAGTCGAGGAGGTAGCCCCAACGCTAGAGATTGTTGCGACTTGTACCTCGCTGGCAAAGGTAGATCTAGCCATCAAGAAATTTGCCCCCCAGCTACTCATCTTGGACATACAGTTTGCTCCTGAGGGGCGGACCGCCTTTGACCTACTAGAGGAGTGGCAAAACTTCCGACAGTTTCAGCTCATCATCTTCTCTGGGCACTGTGAGTTTAAGTATGCGCAGCAAGCAATCTATGAGGGAGCCGTTGCCTTTCTCGACAAGCCTATAGACAAGGAGTCGCTACGCTCAGCTATCGAAAAGGCTGCTCAGCGTATCTATCAGTCGCATGAGACGAGTACCGCATCTACCCCAAGCGACCAGACTGGTAAGTGGCTACAAGTCTCCACAGCGGTAGACACGCGCATCTTCCATAGTAATCAGATCGTATACATACAGTCTAGTGACGGGGGGTGTAAGATCTATCTATCTGATGGAGAGGAGATCTACAGCACTAAGAACATAGGTGTCTACGATAGAGAGCTACAGGGACTACACATCTTCGTTAGGACGCATCAGAGCTACATCGTCAATCTTAACTACATCCAGGGCTACACAAATCGCACCGAACGCAAGCTCATACTGCGCTCTCCTTTTCCTCAGTTACCCAGCTCCAAGATTGGCTTCAAGAACCTCAATCATTTCTTCTCCCAAAACCGAGAAGACTAGCGATAAGTCGTAAGCTCCTTTTTGCCGTGAAGCTCCAGTGCCAACCCCTATTGGCACTACAGTTTCATAGGTAGGGAACTATTGGCGTCTCTGCACTTTTTTGTATCTTCGTTGCTACAAATGAGGTGATTCGTCTCTTGATGCCGAGTTATCCTCATAGCAATACTGACAAACCGACACCTAAAAACATCCAGAGTCTCTATGAAAAAACGCAATATATCTCACGCTCGTCTCACCCCTAAGCTCTCTGACATACCGATTTCAAAGGGTCTGCGCAGATGGCGACAAGGAGTTATCGCTGGTAGCACCCTCGCCTCAGGCGTGGCGGTGACCGCCTTGGCTCTCGTCTACTGGCAGCGTCATAGGCGTAGCAAGAGTTACAGCTACGCTACTAGGACCTTTGACACGCTAGAGGTGGGGACGGGCGTTCAACTACAGATCAAGTTTGACACCGTATCACACGCCTCGCTCAGAGTCTCCTACCCCAATGCGCTGCGACGTCGTGTGAAGGTGCGCGTAGCGGACAACACGCTATCCATCAGACGTCTACCTTATCGCAACCGATGGGTACCGGGAGAGGTCTTTGCCGAGCTCACCTTACCCTCGATCAGCCAGCTGCGCGTGGTCGGGGATGCCAAGGTGGTAGCGACGGGATGCAACAAGCTCGATACACCCTTTGACTTGCTACAGATTGGTGGGCAGGTAGAGGGTTTGACCATCGATGCGCACTACGCAGAGGTGCAGTTGCGTGGCAATGCAAAGGCCGATCTCTACCTCTCGTGTGACCAATCCTTCATAAGCTACAGTGGCTCTCCGGTAGTACGTGCGGTGCTGCAATCGGAGGGACAAGCGCATATCACAGCGACTGGCTCAGGAAGTGCCACACTCCTCGGACAGACCAAGGAACTCGCCCTGACAGCCTCCGATCGCTCTGTGGTGCGGGCTGACACACTGACTGTCGAGGCGGCTAACGCGTTGCTCTCTGACAGCGCTGAGTGCTACCTACAGGTGACCGATCGACTCTCCTATACGCTCTGCAACGACTCCAAGCTAGGACTTACCCAACAGCCGAAGCGCATAGTGAAAGCTGAGGTTCTTGACTCGGCAACATTGGAGACGCTAGACGGGAAGCGTTAAACTTCTCTCTCACTCCCCTATCTGATACAGACAAGACTATGAAACACATTAATATCATAATGCTATGACAACACCCCCTCCCTACAACCCCTCTGACTACACGACCCCACAGGGGCAAACCTATATGGCCACTCCTATGGTGAGCAAGGTGATGCGTAAGACCTTCGGCTGGATGACTATGTGCCTGCTGATCACAGCGCTGACCGCTATGGGAGTCGTAAACTCAGGACTCTTCTACCAGATAGCTTCATCGGGAGCTATGTGGCTACTCATCATCGCGGAGCTAGTCGTGGTCTTCGTCCTCTCGGCGCGCATCCACAAGATGAGTGTGACGACGGCTACCATTATGCTGATTGTCTACTCGGCGCTCAACGGCGCGACGCTCTCTGTCATCTTTGTAGTATATAGTCTCGGGTCGATTGCGAAGACCTTCTTCATAACCACCGGCATGTTTGGCGTGATGGCACTCGTGGGTGCTACCACCAAGCGGGATCTATCTAAGATGGGCTCTATCCTATTCATGGCACTGATAGGCCTCATCATTGCTTCGCTGGTCAATCTCTTCCTTCGCTCGAGCGGTCTGGACTGGATCATTAGCCTCATCGGCGTGGTACTCTTCACCGCTCTGACTGCTTATGACGTGCAGCGTGTGAAGCGTCTAGCTACTGAGACAGACCTCTATGACGATACGCAGGTGGGACGGCTGGCTGTCATCAGTGCCTTGTCGCTCTATCTAGACTTTATCAACCTATTCCTATACCTCTTGAGGTTCTTCGGACGTAACGACTGATAGCCCCTCTACTACAGATCTATGCCTCGAGCATCTCTTTGGAGTCCAGTACTCCTATTACTTTTCGGCCTCCTCCCCTATACAGCTGTACGGGGGCAGGAGGCTCATACTTTTGGCTTCCTGCTACAGCCCCCCTCAGCACAGTCGCTCGCTATGGGCGGCAAGGTAATATCCTATATAGATGCAAACCCAGGGCTAGCTCTGGACAACCCCGCACTCTATGGACATGAGGTGGCGGGACGAATGTTTCTCTCCTACTTTAACTACATGCGTGGCACGCACAGTGCCAATGCGCTCTACGGGCTACCTGTCGGTGAACGGGGTGCCTGGGCAGTCGCTCTGCGCAGTACTTATTACGGTAAGATGCAGGGATATGATACGAAGGGGGTGGCGACGGCTCCTTTTCAGGCGATGGAGATGGCACTCTCGGGACTTTACAGCTACGACCTGACCGACAGACTACGTGGTGGTTTGGCACTCAAGATGCTCTATGGGCAGATCGAGCACTACTCTGCTTTTGCCCTCGTAGCTGACGCCGGGCTGAGCTATTACCGCTCCGACTGGGGCACATCGCTAGGTATGACCATCTCTAATGTGGGCGGTATGCTCAAGAGCTACGGCCTCTCGCGTCGTATGCCACAGTGGGACGTGCGTCTCGGTATGTCGCAGCGACTGGCGCATGCTCCGATACGCTTTCACCTTACCATACAGGGGCTGACTCCTTATAATATACAGACGTGGGGTGCGGGTCGATCGACAGGTATCCGTGTAGCAAGCCACTTAGCGGGTGGCGTGGAGTTTGTGCCGTCTGAGCAGTTTTGGGTAGGCATCGGGTACAATGCGAAGCAAGCAGTGGACCTCTCAGAGCGAGGAGCTAAGAGCCTGAGTGGCCTGTCGGCTGGTGTGGGCTTTAATCAGAGGCACTACCGCCTAGCACTCGGCGCGACCTATTATACCCCACAGATGTTGGGGCTGATGTTTTCATTCTCCACAACCTTTGGCAATGACAAGTATGTCTACTAAGCAGATACAGATAGCGATCGATGGTTACAGTGCCTGTGGCAAGAGTACGCTAGCCCGTGCGCTCGCCAGGGATCTGGGCTACACCTACGTGGATAGCGGTGCGATGTATCGTGCCGTGGCGCTCTTTGCGATGCGCCGTGGGCTATGGGATGGTGAGCAGTTTGACCTAGATAAGCTACGCCAAGAGCTAGAGGGTGTGCAGGTGACCTTTGACCCTCAGACGGGGCACACGCTCCTCAATGGTGAGGATGTCGAGTCTGAGATCCGCACGCTAGAGGTGTCTCGTCCGGCTAGTGTCGTGGCGAGCTATGACTTCGTACGTACGCTGCTTGTGGCTCAGCAGCAGCGTCTAGGCGAGGCGGGTGGTATCGTGATGGATGGTCGAGATATTGGGACGGTTGTCTTCCCAGAGGCTGAGCTCAAGATCTTTCTCACAGCAACGCCAGAGGTGCGTGCGCAGCGTCGCTACGATGAGCTGCGTGGCAAAGGCGACCAGACAACAACGATGGAGATGGTCTCGGCCGATCTAAAGGATCGCGACTACCGCGACTCACACAGAGCGATCAATCCGCTCCGCCAAGCTGAGGATGCGGTCGTCATAGATAATAGTGTACTCTCTATAGATGAGCAGGCTGCCATGGCTCTAGCTCTAGCACGACAGAGAGAAAGAGCAGAGGTAGATAAGGGTGAAGGCGAATAATCAGATAGGACGTGTCGAGATAGACCCCGAGTCGGGCTTCTGCTTTGGCGTCATCAAGGCGGTCTCTCGTGCGGAGGAGATCTTGCGTCAGGAGCATGGCGAGCCTCTCTACTGTCTAGGCGACATCGTCCACAATCGTGCTCAGGTGGATCGGCTAGAGTCGCTTGGCATGCGAACGATAGACCACGAGCAGTTTAGCTGTCTGAGCAATGCACGGGTACTATACCGAGCTCATGGTGAGCCTCCCGCCTCTTACACTTATGCTGCAGAGCATGGCATAGAGGTGGTCGATGCGACTTGCCCCGTCGTGCTGAGACTACAGCAGAAGGTGAGACAAGCGTATCTCCAGCATGCGGAGGATGATACGCAGATCGTCATCTTTGGCAAGCCTGGACATGCAGAGGTCAATGGACTGGTCGGGCAGACCGATGGCAAGGCGATTGTGGTGCGAGAGCCTAAGGACTTAGACTTGATCGACTTCTCTCGCTCTGTCGAGCTCTTTTCGCAGACCACCATGCAGGAGGATCAGCTCGAGGAGATGCTTTCGCTCATCAAGAGCCGTCTGAGTGACTCTGCAACGCTCATTTATCACAACACCATCTGCCAGCAGGTGGCGCGTCGCATTCCCAATATCCGAGAATTTGCCAAGAGCCATGATCGCATCTTCTTTGTCTCCGATCAGAAGAGCTCCAACGGACGTGTCCTCTATCAGAACTGCCTCGAGGTCAATCCGAATACGACCTTCATCACCTATCCCTCCGAACTGACCTACGACTTAGTCCCCTCACACGAGGAGTCTATCGGCGTGTGCGGAGCCACGAGCACCTCGCGAGAGCAACTGCAAGAGATCGCCGAGATCATCACCCGTTGGATGCAACAAAGACAAGATGCTACTCAGTCAAATTAAACAACACACCTTATGAGACGACTGCTCCACCCCTTTAGCATACTATTGCCGACCCTCACCTGCCTGCTCCTACTCGTATCTTGTGGTGGTGGTCAGGTAAAGATTGAGATCGATAGCGATAAGGCGGACAACACGGGCTACACAGCGCTCCTCTACACGCTACAGAGTGGCGGAGCGCAGATTGACACGCTCACCTTTACCAAGGTCGGGGAGTCTTTTTCCTACACCTTCGATCGGGACTCTATCTATGAGGCGTACCTCGTCGTGGGTTCCTTCGAGCAGTATTACCCACTAGACCTGCAGAGCCAGAGCAAGGTGCGCTTTCACCTAGAGGTCGCTTCACCGCACAACTGCTACGACCAGGACGAAGCTAAGAGGACGGGCTACAAAGCTTTCCTAAAGAAGGCGACCCCACTCCTACGTACCTACGACAAGGCGGTCGCGGACAACGACTTCGACAATGCCAATAAAGAGGCGAAGCTGGTGATGCAGGAGTTCATCGCCTTTGCATCAAACCTCAAGGAGAAGGAGCTGAAACGCTATGCCGCGCAGATGGACTGGGCACTAGAGATCATGTCTCTCTACGAAGACGGTCTGTCGCAGTTTCGTCAGGCGCTCATGGACGGCACGATAGACTCAGCACTCTTCACGCCTGAGATCTATCAGTTTGTCGTCACCCCCACGTCCACTGTACAAAAGGGGTACCCCACCCTACGCGCTATCAATAAGCAGGACACGATCACATGGCAAGCCTCCAGCTATCCGCAGGGACGCATCCTCTACGGCGCAGATATCGAGTGGCGAAAGGTGCGCATACCGCAAGGCTCTCAGCAGTCGATCACACTGATCCTCCCGCTCGGGAGCGTAGACTCGCTAGCTCAGATAGCCAATCGTCTAGGCGCATACAACTATATCATCGATGCGCCTGAGCCTCTCCGTGTGCAGCTCTACAGATCTTTAGCTCCAGACAGACAGGCTGGCGTGATGCACTACCGTACCGACAGTAACCACACGCTAGTCGTAGACTCTATCTCTTATTTCCAATACAATGAGTAAGCTCGTCAAGACCTATTCCTCAGCCCTGATCAGCCTCGATGCGCTCCTCGTCACTGTGGAGCTCAGCGTCTCCAAGGGATTTAACATCAGCATGGTAGGACTGCCCGATGCCGCCGTACGAGAGTCGCTCTCGCGTGTCTACACCGCCTGCGATTCCAGTGGTGCGCACCCTAAGAGCCATAATACGGTCATCAACCTAAGCCCAGGCGATGTGCGCAAGGAGGGGACCGTCTTTGACCTCCCGATCGCTGTGGCACTCCTTGCTGCCAATGAGATCATCCCGGATGAGCCTCTGGCAGACTATGTGATGGCTGGCGAACTATCTCTCGATGGCACCTTGCAACCTGTCAAAGGTATACTCCCGATGGCCATCATGGCGCGAGAGCAGAAGTTCAAAGGAGTCTTCGTGCCAAAAGAAAACGCCCGCGAAGCTGCCGTCGTCAACGACCTAGAGGTCTACGGCGTCGAGTCGCTCAGAGAGGTCATAGACTTCCTCGCAGGCAGAGCCAAGCTAGAGCCGACGGTGGTCAACACCCGCGAGGAGTTTGCCCAGCAGCAGTGCGTCTCTTCGGTAGACTTCAGCGAGGTCAAGGGGCAGCCCGCCCTGGTCCGAGCTATGGAGGTCGCAGCCGCAGGTGGACACAACATTATTATGATCGGTTCCCCTGGATCGGGTAAGTCAATGGTTGCCAAACGTCTCCCCACGATCCTCCCGCCGCTCACCCTCCACGAAGCTCTCGAAACGACCAAGATATACTCCGTAGCGGGTGCCCTCAAAGGTGACGTATCCCTGATGAAGAGCCGCCCCTTCCGTTCGCCGCACCACACCATCTCCAATGTAGCACTCGTGGGAGGCGGCACGACCCCACGTCCAGGCGAGGTGAGCTTGGCACACAACGGGGTGCTCTTCCTAGACGAGCTGGCCGAGTTCAATCGTGTAGCCCTCGAGCTGCTACGTCAGCCACTCGAAGACCGTACCATCACCATCTCTCGTGCTAAGGCGACTTTTAGCTATCCCGCCTCCTTCATGCTGGTGGCTGCGATGAACCCCTGTCCTTGTGGTTACTACAACGATCCCAACCGCGAGTGCACCTGCCCTCCTGGTGCGCCAACTAAGTATTTGCAAAAGCTCTCCGGGCCTCTCTTAGACCGCATAGACATACAGATCGAGACCCGTCCCGTAGACTTCGACTCGCTCTCCGACCGTCGTCCCGCCGAGAGCAGCGCTGCGATCCGCGAGCGGGTCATCAAGGCAAGAGAGATACAGCTCCAGCGCTTCGCTCCTTACCCCGGCATCCATTGCAATGCACAGATGACGCCACGATTGATGAAGCAGTTCGCCTATGTCGAGGGCGACGCTATGAAGATCCTGCGTCAAGCGATGATACAGCGCGACCTCTCTGCGAGAGCTTACGACCGCATCCTCAAGGTGGCCCGCACCATTGCCGACCTCGATGGCTCTGAGCTGATTTCGCTCAAGCATATCAGCGAGGCGATCAACTACCGCAACCTCGATCGCTCCTCCTGGGGGATCGTATCGGTCTAACAACAAGTAATACAATAAACAGCCTTCCTCTGCCGTTAGTTCAGTAAATCAATAGACTCTATGAAACTTCGCAATCTACGCATAACCGCCCTCCTACTCCTAGCCTTGGGGTCGCTAACCTCTCACCTCACAGCACAAGAGGTGAGCCAAGACAGACGCTTCAATCCTGTCCTCACCTCTGTACCCTCACTCAATATCAACCCGAGTGCCCGTGCTGCAGGTCTAGCCGATATGGGTGTCTCGACCACACCTGACGTACAGTCTCAGTACTTCAACCCCGCTAAGTACGCTTTCCTCAGTAGCAAGGCTGGTATCAGCATGTCCTACACCCCTTGGCTCGCTAAGCTGGTCAAGGATATCAAGCTCATGGAGCTTGTCGGCTACTACAAGATAGGCCGTGAGAGCAACCAAGCACTCAGTGCCTCGGTACGCTACTTCTCTTTTGGTGCTATCGAGCAGTTTGGCCCTATGTCCGAGTCTCTCGGTGAGGCGCACCCTAATGAATTTGCCGTAGACTTTGGCTACGGGCTACAGCTCTCTGACAGCTACTCGATGGCGGTCGCCCTGCGCTACATACGTGCCGACAACAACCTCGCAACGGGTGAAAAGAGCGCAGGCAATGCCTTTGCAGCAGACATTGCGGGTTTCTACAATCGTTACTTTGACCTAGGCTCTGCCGAGAGCTTGTGGACCTTTGGTTTCAACATTAAGAATATCGGTACCAAGATCTCTTACGACAACGGCGGCACCAGTATGTTTATCCCGACCAATCTCTCGCTCGGTACGGGACTCCTCTACCCCTTTGATGAGTACAATGCACTGGCCTTCAACGTGGAGGCAAGCAAGCTTCTCGTCCCGACCCCTCCTGTAAAGGATCAAGCGAACCCCGAGGCGTACGACGCTGCTCGTGAGAAGTATCTCAACACCTCCTCCATCGCCGGCATCTTCACCTCGTGGGCTGACGCTCCAGGCGGCTTCAAGGAGGAGCTACAGGAGGTCTCCCTGCGACTCGGTGCTGAGTACAGCTACAACAACCGCTTCTTCCTACGTGCGGGCTATCACTACCTACACCCAGACAAAGGTAACCTTCAGTACTTCACCGCTGGTGCGGGCTTCAAGATGAACGTCTTCAGCATCGATGCTTCCTACCTCGTCTCAACCGTCCAGAGCAACCCGCTCGACCAGACGCTCCGCTTCACCATTGCCTTCGACTTTGACGGCATCCGTGAGCTACTTAAGTAAGCTACCGCAAGCATGACCTGTAGCTATCGCATAGGCTCTGGCTACGACATCCATCGCACCACGCCAGACCGACCGCTCATCCTCTGTGGCATACGCATCCCCAGCCCACTGGGACTGCTCGGTCACTCCGATGCCGACGTAGCGCTACACGCTCTGATGGATGCGCTCCTCGGGGCTATCGGCCAGCGAGACATTGGCTACCACTTCCCCGATACCGACGAGCAGTACCATGGTGCCGACAGCACGCAGCTCCTTGCCACCGTTATGCAGATGGTACGCGAAGCAGGCTACCAAGTGGTCAATGCCGACCTCACCATCATCGCTCAGCAACCTAAACTGTCGCCTCATATACCACAGATGATAGCGCGTCTCGAGGAGCTACTCGACACCCCTTGCGTCAATGTCAAGGCGACCACCCACGAGCATCTCGGACCACTCGGCAATAGCGAGGGTATCGCAGCGCAAGCCGTCGTACTGCTTACTCGCTGATCCCCAAACCATATTAAAACCCCAATAGCCACGAAGGAGACATCCACCCCCTTCGTGGCTATTCTTATTTTCACGGAGCTCCCACTAAGGCGCTATTCGTCTCTTCGGAGACACGCTGTGAGTCTCAGTAGCCAGACAGTGTCTAGTGAGAGGGCGTCCCTAACAAGGAGCGACCCATCGCTATAATAGCGTTGACAAGTATAGGTCCTTTATGGTTGTACAAAGGAAGAGGAGAACTTGCATCTCCTCTTTTGTACAAACAAAGAAAGGGGACCTCGCGAGAGAGATCCCCTTTCGAATCAAGACCTAATTGAATAGGTTAGAAGATAGCAGTGAATACGTTTTCGGATCCACTGACTAGCTTGGCACCAAGCTGTGGCTTCGCCTGGGTATTCTTCACGTCCCAAATATAGACGTTGCCATCGTAGCTGCTAAAGTTGTTACCGACTGGTGTGATAGCGAAGTAAATCTTACCATTACGGATGGCAGCCTCTTGGTATTGGAAGAAGTAGGTGTGGCTTGGCACCTCTAGGTCCAGCACCTCTCCTGTATTGAGATCTACTCGAGCAATGCCCCAAGGGTATTGAGGTATCTCATTACCGTGTGGGTCGGTGTAGTTGGTAATAGGCTTTGCATCTCCCTTTTCGTAGGGTACAAAGGCGATCCCATCGCCAGCGTAGAACCAGCCAATGCTTCTGGCCTTACTGTGTCCGCACTTGCCTGCGATATCGATGGACCAGTCTTGGTACTGACCATCCTTGATCTTGAGCATATAGACCTTGCCACCCTCAAAACCTGTTAGCTGGTAGATGGTCTTGCCATCCTCAGCGAGGAACATATTGCGAGAGCGATAGCCAGTGGTGGAGCCTACCTCCTCTTTATAGAATATGGTCTTTGGGTTCTTAAAGCTTGGGTAGTCAAATATCAAGGTAGCGGTCTTGCCGGTCGACTTAACCGTTTTCCTACCTGGCACCTTGTCAAGTGACTCGATCTTACTGATCTGTGCACCGAAGTAGATCTTACCACCAGTGATCACTGGAGAGTGGATACGAGAGATAAAGTAGCCTTGCTTATCCAATTCGGGTAGGCTTACGGTACCCTTATTGTTGTTGCCTAGCTTCATCGCGGTATTGTCTAGGATCACGATGTTGTAGGCACCACCAATGGATGCAGCAGTGCCAGTAGCGTCCTTATCGAGTACCTTGCCGGAAGCATCGAAGCGAACGGGGCTGATCTCGTGAACGGAAGAGTAATGGGTGCCTGGCAACAGGGCAAAGCGCATGTTGCTATTCCCGATTACGTTCTGTGAGCGTACGGTGGTGCGTAGCTCAAACTTCTTGGTCTGCTTATTGTAGATCACGTTGGTGATATCGCCTACACGATAGGTAAGGCTGTAGAGGAAGCCATCGCTACTTCTATAAGCGTGTGGTGCTCTCGCATCGGAGACCAATGGAAAGGCATCCTTACCACCTACGATGGTCAGATTGGGATCATCGAGCTTGTCAAACTGGTGGAGGTAGAAGTTGTTGGTACGAGCGTTGTAGCCTACGGTATATCCGATGTAGAAGTCAAGGTTGTCCTTGCTCTCGTACGTGCCTGCCGTGGTGATGTCGGCTCCGATGACGTTTGTACCATTACCTGGACCTACAGGGTCGGGACGCTGCGCTTGCTCATCATCGCAACTGGAGAAGAGCGTGGCGAGGAGCGCGATGGCCCCTACGGTAAAGAGGTTTTTGATAGTTCGTTTCATACTATTGTTTTCTATAAAGTGAATAAAGTGTTATCTCTTATTGCAGTGTATAGACCAGCTTGCCGAAGAAGGCACGACCTGGCTTTTGCAGTGCATAGTTGTCGAATATCTGCTGATTGAAGATGTTCTTTGCGTCAAAACTGATGGAGAGTGCCCCCTTGAGCAGTGTATAGCTGACGGATAGGCTCACTGGTGACTGATAGGGCACATAAGGGGTGCTGTAGATCACAAGATCCACGGGGAACTTGCTTACGTAGAATAGATTGGCCCCGAGGGTGAGGGTGTTGCCTTCGGCTCCAAGATTGGGTATCAGATAGCGGAGGTTGAGATTGGCCTTGTGTGGCGGCTCGTGCCGTAGAGGCAACCCGTAGATCGATTCATTGCGATTGTTGTAGGTCGCCTTGGTATAGGAGTAGCTCCCCGTAAGGAAGAGCTTATTCCATAGTGAGAGCGAGCACTCGGTGTCAATGCCACGGCTCAGAATATTGTCCACATTCTCGAATTGCGAATAGTCGGCCGTAGGCCCGATCATCACTTTCTCTCGAATCATATCGCGCGTGTCACGCAGGAATAGCGTGCCCGATCCGCTGATGCCAAGAGGTCCTAAATGGTAGGAGCCAAAGTTGGTGCCGAGGTTGAAGTTGTTGCTTCTCTCGGGCTTTAGATTGGGCATCTGAGAGACGTTGGAGGCGGCATTACCAAATAGCTCTAGCTCGCTGGGCAGTCGTATCGCCCGCTCAGCCGAAGCGTGTAGATAGAGACCATCTAGCACCTTATAAGAGAGGGTACCGCCAATTCCATGGAAGGAGGTGACACTCTCCACGAGGGTATTCTCCAGCTTACCGGTCGTGGGGTTAATCAGCTCCATGATGGCGTGTACCTGCTGGTAATACTGCTTGTAGAAGAGAGAGTTTTTCAGACGTCCCTCTAGCCAACTATCCTCAAGGGAGAGGGAGGCGATAGACTTCAAGGACTTCTTATTCTGGTCGGGCGGGGTGATGTACTTAGGCACTAGCGGGTCGTGACTATCACGTAAGAAGTAGGTGCCTTGCCACCTAGCTGTGAGGGTGTGGTGCTTTAGGAAGGTATAGCCCAAGCTCGTGCGAGCGGTAAAGGTATTGCTAATATCAGTCTGCAGCGAGGGACCACCTGTGATGGGGTTGCGCACCTCTGCGCCAAAGTCGGTCTTGATAGGCTGGTTATTGTCATCAACAATGGGATGACCACTCCAATCGTAACGATAGGGGACGGTATCTACCACCACTCTATGATTATTGGTGTAGCCTAGCTGCAGGTCGAGGGAGAGGCCATCGGTGAAGATATCATCCTTACGGTAACTGGTCTCTACGGCCAGCATGCGGCTATTTCTATGGCGATTACCATAGACTCTATTCATACGAGCACCATGCTGGATCTCTTTGTATCCGCCCGAGGCAATTACATTGAGGGAGAGCTGATCCACCCAGCTACGGTCGTTCAGACTTAAGGCCAAACGGGTACCATAGTCGCGATAAGCATCGTGAAATCGACGTGCCTTATCGACCTTGGTCACCTGTCCATTGCCATGCTCATAGACGATGTCATCGCCCCACACCCAGTAGTTATTCTTGCTATAATTATAGTAAAGCGAAGCGGAGAGCATAAAGCCATTCCCTAGGTAATAGCTACCATAGAGATTGGCAAGGTGGGTATTGAACGAACCACCAGAGTAGGAGACAACGAGCTGATTACTCTTGCGATTCTTAAGGATGATATTGATGGCACCACCCAGAGCATCATCAGAGAGATAGGCAGGCACCACTCCTTTATAGACCTCTATTCGCTCAATCATCGAGGAGGGGATACTACGCAGGGAGAAGCTACCTCCATAGCTACTCTGAGGGACGCCATTGATGAATGTGCGGATCGATTCGCCCGACATCCCATTGATATTGACATTGGTGCGAGCTCCTAGACCGCCACTACTGCGGATGCGGGTGCCAGGGAGCCGATCGAGTACTTCAGAAGTAGAAAGGCTGAACTTACTAGAGACATCTAGTTCCAACACATTAACCGAGAAGCCACTCAACTCGGTACGTCGCTTTGCCGATGTACCCGTCACGACCACTGTTCCCAGCTCTGTTTGGCTAGATTTCACCTGATAGTGGAGCTCAAGAAGCGGCACGTTCAAGACGATCTTGTGCTGTTCGGGCTCTATGAAGAGAGAGGTGATATTGAGGAGGTACTTGCCGCAAGGTATGTCGCGGAGCTCAAAGTTACCTTGCTCATCGGTGAGGGTGTGATAACTTGTGCCGTCGAGCGAAATGGTAATGGCTGCAAGGTCCTCACGCCCCTGTCCCTCCAATCGTCCACGGATTGTACCTACTTTTGGGGATTGAGCTTCTGCCGTAAAACTCAACATTCCACCAATAAGGAGGAGCAAAGTAATAACCATGCGATAGGCATATCGCCGTATGAGGTTGTATATCAATACCTTTATAGATAGACTCATTGTGAAGCGTTTCAGTTTTTAGTGTGCTTTACAAAGCTACCCCCATATCTCACACCCCGCAATACCTAAAAAGGACTATTCTCTCGCTTCCCCCGACACGATTTTGCCTTCGAAGAGGTAGATCCCCACGTGAAAGTTCTCTAACGGCCAACAGCCAAGAGCCAAGAGCCAACGGCCAACAGCCAACCAGCCCTCCTTGTCGCAGAAAAGCACTATATTTGTAGGCTATGAACCGCATCTCTAGATAAATGGACAAGGACAGACGGATAGACGCTCACACCGATAGACCTAACGACAGCGACACGCACGCCTCAGCTTCTGAGCAGGAGCTGTGGGCGATGGGCGCTATCGAAGTGCATGGAGCTCGTGTACACAACCTGAAGAATGTAGATGTCTCGCTGCCTCGCCATAAGTTGACCGTCGTGACGGGACTCTCAGGGAGTGGTAAGTCTTCGCTGGCCTTTGACACGCTACTGGCCGAGGGGCAGAGACGCTATCTAGACACTTTCTCCTCTTATGCGCGCAGCTTCATCGGAGGCGGTGGCGGGCGACCCGACGTCGATGAGATCGTGGGGCTTAGTCCCGTGGTCGCTATCGAACAGAAGAGTGCCTCGACCAATCCCCGCTCTACCGTTGGCACCGTGACCGAGATCTACGACTACCTACGTATCCTCTATGCACGTGTCGGCACCCCTTACTCCTACCTCACGGGCAAGGAGATGGTGCGCTACACCGAGGAGCAGGTCGTGGAGCATATCATGGAGCAGTACGCTGACGAGGGGATCTACATATTGGCACCCGTCGTGGTCGATCGTAAGGGACACTACCGCGAGCTCTTCGAGCAGATGAGACGTCGAGGTTTCCTGCACGCTTACATCGATGGTGAGGTGTGCGAGCTGACGCCTGGCATGCGACTCAACCGCTTCTCCATACACTACGTCAGTGTCGTAGTGGACAAATGCTCCGTACGTGAGAGCAATAAGCAGCGCATCACCGAAGCGGTAAGCATAGCGATGAAGCTCGGTGAGGGAGTCATCGACGTGATGCGACGCGATAGCACAGAGATACAGCATCTGAGCAAGAGACTGATGGACCCCGAGAGTGGTATCGCCTATCCAGACGCTTCGCCGGCCGACTTCTCGTTCAATTCGCCTCGTGGCTACTGCAAGCGCTGCAAAGGCCTAGGACGTGTGGGCGTGCTAGACATAGACAAGGTGGTGGCCGATCCGAAGGTCTCCATACGTGAGGGCGCAATCGTACCCATCGGGCGATACAAGAAGCGCAGCCTACTCTTCACCTCTATCGAGGAGATCTTGAAGGAGCATGGCTGCACGATAGACACCCCATTCGAAAAGATCCCCGCAGAGGCGGTCGAGCAGATATTCTTCGGCGTCGACTCAGACGAAGAGGAGGACGAGGGCGAGGCACACTTCACCTTTGCGGGCGTCTCTCAGTATGTGCGTGAGCTGGCAGAGGATGATGACGCTACCGCCTCCATGCGCAGCTGGGCGGAAGAGTTCCTGACGGAGCAAACTTGTCCCGAGTGCCACGGACGACGCCTCAACCCGATAGCCCTCAGCTACAAGCTCGCGGGCTACAACATCGCCGACCTGACGGAGCTAGACCTAGACCGTCTGGTAGGGCGACTGCGGGAGATCGAGGGGCAGCTAACCAAAAACCAGCAGAAGGTCGCCCACGAAGTGATCAAAGAGATCTTGCTGCGGGTCAATTTTCTACTAGATGTAGGGCTATACTACCTGACGCTCGCTCGTCCCTCCGCTTCGCTCAGTGGTGGCGAGTCACAGCGCATACGTCTCGCCACGCAGATAGGCACCGGACTGGTCGAGGTACTCTATATATTAGATGAGCCAGGCATCGGCCTGCACCAGCGCGACAACCGTATGCTCATAGACGCCCTCAAGAAGCTCCGTGATGCGCAAAACACGGTCCTCGTCGTAGAGCACGACCGCGATATGATGCTCGCCGCCGACTACTTGATCGATATGGGACCAGGTGCGGGCCGTCTCGGTGGCCATGTGACCTATCAGGGGCCACCCTCTGCCATTGGCGATACGCATACGCTCACCTGCGACTACCTGACCAATAGGCTAGCCATCCCCCTACCAGCCACCTACCGACAGCCTACCGATGATGCCTGGCTACGACTCAAGGGTTGCACAGGCAATAACCTTAAGAACGTAGATGTCGCTATACCGCTAGGCCTCTTCGTCTGCGTCACAGGCGTGTCAGGTAGCGGTAAGTCTTCGCTCATCAACGGCACGCTGGTGCCGATCATCTCACAGCACCTCTATCGTAGCAAGCAGGCACCGCTACCCTACGCGTCTGTCGAGGGTTTGGAGCTGATTGACAAGATAGCATTCGTCGATCAGTCGCCACTAGGACGCACCCCGAGGAGCAACCCAGCCACCTACACCGGACTCTTTAGCGAGATCCGCAACCTCTTTGTCAAAGTGCCCGAGAGCCGTGCGCGTGGCTACAAGCCGGGGCGCTTCTCCTTTAATGTCAAGGGCGGACGATGCGAAGAGTGCAAAGGCAACGGCTACAAAACCATCTCCATGAACTTCCTCCCCGACGTGACCATCCCGTGCGATGTGTGCCGTGGCAAGCGGTACAATCGTGAGACCCTCGAGGTGCGCTACAAGGGCAAGAGCATAGCCGAGGTGCTAGACATGACCTTCAATCAGGCGGTCGAGTTCTTCGAGCATATCCCCGCCCTCTACCGCAAGCTCTCGACACTGCAGCGCGTCGGGCTAGGCTATGTCAAGCTGGGTCAACCCTCCACGACCCTCTCGGGCGGTGAGAGCCAGCGTGTCAAGCTGGCGACCGAGCTCTCGAAGCGAGACACGGGACGCACCCTCTACGTTCTCGATGAGCCCACCACGGGGCTACACTTTGAGGACATACGCGTTCTCCTCAAGCTGGTCAACGAGCTAGTAGACCGTGGCAATACAGTACTCATCATCGAGCACAACCTGGATGTAATCAAGAGTGCCGACTACCTCATTGATATGGGCCTTGAGGGCGGACGCAACGGTGGCGAGGTCATCTTCGCTGGCTCACCACAAGAGATGGCGCAGTGCTCCGACACGCAGAGCTACACAGCGCACTACCTCAAGGAGGAGATGCAGCGCACCCCAACGACCGAGGCCGACGAGCAGGATTCCTAAAGAAACACTCCCCCCAACTATACCTATTGATCTACTAAAACTATGCAACAGACAGACCCCAAGAAGCTCTCCAACCGCTATTGCCCCGAAGGCATGAGCGTCGAGGCATGGCAGATAGCCCTCCGCAAGCAGTTTGCTGAGCAAAACGACTTTACCGTCTTCCACCTAGACAACAATCGCATCTGGGGAGACTACATGGTGCAGAGCGGGTCAAACCATTACCGCGTCGCCTTCCGAGGCGTACGGAGCGACCGCAACTACTGCGCTTGTCTAGACTTTCGCACCAGCGGGCTAGGCACCTGCAAGCATATCGAGGCAGTCATCAACTTCCTCTCGGAGGAGGTGCCCGGCTATCCTTGGGGCTCCACACCCTTCCAGCCCGACCGCACCTCTATCTTCATCAGTTACAAGGGGGGGCGCACCATCGAGTGCAGCATAGGCAAGGGCAAAGAGGAGCTCTACGCCGACTGGCTGGCGCGTTACTTCGAGGGTACCCTCCTCCCGCCAGAGCATTACCACCTCATCGATCAGATCACCCGAGAGGCCAAGGAGCTCTCCAGCACCTTCCAGTGCTACGACGATGTCTACGAGATGATCCGTAGCTACCTGCGTCTCAGCAATTGGCGTCAGCTAGTAACCAAAAAGCTCTCCACAGGCGAGCTGCCACAACCTTACGTACAGGCCGAGAGTAGCCTCGAGATGCGTCAGGCACTCTACCAGCTCCTGCGGCAGAGCTACGGCATCATCCCCGCGCCTCACAGCGAGGCCATCATCGAGCCTGTGATAGCGATGATGCGCTTCGTCTCCGTCTACGAGCCAGGGCGTATGCTCATCATCGTCCATGACGAGGAGGAGCAGAGCTTGTGGCACGAGATACTAGAGACACGCGGTGTCACCGAGGGCGTCACCGTCGCACTCTTCTCCGAGGTGAATAGGCAAAACGCAAGCATCTCAGGTGCCTACAGCTTTGTCTATGTAGCTTGTGGCCAAAAGCTCAGCAAGTGGACCGATCCCCTCTCCATAGCGATCAAGCGACTCATGATCAGCCACCTCTACATCTCCGTGCCGCACCTGTCGCTCTTCACGCCCCTACAGTTCTCCTCCGTAACGCAGCACATCGACCCCTACCTGCTCGGCCCGACCTACCTTTTTATCGAGGATGCCAAGCAGTTCTTCCCGATGACCGACCTGCCCGAGCGTTTACCGCAGCGGTTAGCGGGCTTGATCACCTTCCTGCCCGACGATCCCACCATACGCAGCTACGAGCCAGAGCAGCCGACCACGCCCAGCGAAGAGCCGGCACACGACGACGAGCTACTCCCCCACCAGCTCCTGCAGGCACTACGAGACGCCATCGCCGATCCCCAGCGACGCACACGCCTGCTCGAGACCTTAGACGCAATCCTCCAGGCAGAGCAAGAGTAATTATGGTAGACCTCACTGCACTCAACGAAGCACAGCGAGCTGCCGTCGTCTATAACGAAGGACCCGCCCTCGTCATCGCCGGGGCTGGCTCCGGCAAAACCCGCGTCATCACCTACAAGCTCGCTCACCTCGTAGACCAAGGGTGGACCCCCCAGCGACTCTACGCCCTCACCTTTACCAACAAAGCTGCCGGCGAGATGCGTTCGCGTGTCAGCGACATGCTCGGCGAAAGCATCGCTTATAGGCTACGCATGGGCACCTTTCACTCCATCTGCGGACGTATCCTGAGGCGCTACGCCCCACTGCTCGGCTACAGTCAGGACTACTCCATCTACGACACCAGTGACACCAAGGCGCTCCTACGCAACTGCATCAAGGAGCTAGACCTCAGCGACAAGAACTACACCCCGACGCGTGTCCTCAAGCGCATATCCGATGCGAAAAACATGCTTATCTCTCCACAAGCATACGCTGCCAATCAGGAGATACGCAAGTACGATACGATGAACCATGAGGGCGAGCTATACAAGCTCTACAGCCTCTACACGCAGCGCTGCAAGGAGAGCAACGCGATGGACTTCGACGACCTGCTCTTCCTCCTCAACGTCCTCATACGCGAC
This sequence comes from uncultured Porphyromonas sp., assembly GCF_902489635.1. Classification (GTDB taxonomy): domain Bacteria; phylum Bacteroidota; class Bacteroidia; order Bacteroidales; family Porphyromonadaceae; genus Porphyromonas. The sequence goes on from NZ_CABUAN010000010.1 coordinate 22,333, forward strand.
TTCCCCGAGGCGCACCAAGAGATCAAGGGCGGCATAGACTTCCTCCTCATCGACGAGTATCAGGACACCAACACCTCGCAGTTTGAGCTAGCCCGTCACCTCGTCGCTGACCACAACCGCATCTTTGCCGTGGGCGACGATGCCCAGAGCATCTACTCCTTCCGAGGGGCGCGCATTGCCAATATCCTCAGCTTCAAGCAAGCTTTCGCCGGTGCCAAGCTCTTTAAGCTAGAGCAAAACTACCGCTCCACAGGCCATATCGTGAGCAGTGCCAATGCCCTCATCGAGCACAACCAGCAGCGCATCCCCAAGGAGGTCTACACCGACCTCGGCGAGGGCGAGAAGCTACAGCTCTACCACTACACCTCGTCCGACGAAGAGGCGACACGACTCATCGACATCATCACGCAGCGACACGATGAGGAGCAGATACCGCTCTCTGACCAGACCATCCTCTACCGCACGAATGCGCAGAGCCGTAAGTTTGAGGAGGAGCTTCTCTCGGAGGGCATCCCTTACGTCATCTACGGAGGCATGGCCTTCTACGCGCGTGCCGAGATCAAAGACGCCATAGCTTACCTCCAGCTCATCATCAACCCGCACAACGAACTGGCACTGCGCCGAGCCATCGCCTATCCACGCAAAGGCATTGGCGACAAAACCCTCGAGAAGGTCGCTCTCTATGCCCAGCAGCACAGCCCGCAGCTATCGCTCTACGATGCGCTCTGCGCCGCTATCGACAGTGCCGACCCCGTCGGTCTCAGCCGAGGCGTACGCAACAAGATAGCCTCCTTTGTCAATCTCATCGACTCGCTCGCCACAGCTTATCAGCACTACGCCAAGCTCGAGGAGTGGATCGCACACATACTCCGTGAGAGTGGCATCGTCGCCGAGCTCACACGCGAAGACACCGTCGAGAGCCAGGCCAAACTCGACAACCTCAAGGAGTTTGTCAGCAGCGCCTCCGAGTTTGAGGCTCGCTACCGACAGGACCCGCTCAACCTCTTTGCTGAGGAGCCACTAAGCGCCGAACTGCTCAGCGCCTTTGCCCAGCAGATCCCACTCCTGACCAACCAAGATCAGGACAATGTCGAGCAGCAGAGCGGAGCCACCCAGCAGGATAGGATACAGCTCATGACCATCCACGCCGCCAAGGGACTAGAGTTCCCCTACGTCTACATCGCGGGTGTTGAGGAAAACCTCCTCCCCTCCTCACGCAGCCTCGACACGGCCGAGATGATCGAAGAGGAGCGCCGACTCCTCTACGTCGGCATCACACGAGCCCAAAAGCTCTGCACCCTTAGCTATACCAGCATACGCACGCGCAACGGCAAGACCGAGCTCATGATCCCCAGCCGCTTCATCGCCGAGCTACCACGGGCCCACTACACCCTCCACGAGGAGGCAGCACCCATCGGCACCAGCTATCAGCTAACGGCCAACAGCCAATGGCCAACAGCTAATAGCCAACAGCCAACAGCTAACAGCCAACAGCCAACGGCCAACAGCCAACGGCCAACAGCCCAGCAGCTGCTCGCGAAGAGTTCGCCGGTCAACGCCCTCGAGAGCATCGACGGCTACCACGTCGGCGACCGCGTGCGCCATCCACGTCATGGCGACGGCAAGATAGAGCGCATCGAGAGCGCCATGGGCGGCAAACTCACCATCCACTTCGACGACGGCAGGACCCGCGAAGTCCTCATCCGCTACACCCACCTAGAGCGTATATAGTAGCTATCGTGTTATTCTGTTTTGTAAAAAGAGGTATCTTTGCTCACAGAGATCAGACTGCAATCGGCAAACCTCCTAATCACAGATAGATATGCCAGATATATACAAGCTATCAGAAGAAGATATCAAGCATCAGTTTATCACGCCTCAGCTACACAACAAGGGGTGGGAGTTTGAGCATATATCTATGGAGCAGAGAGTCCAGCCCGTCAAGATAACCGACGGCAAGATCAATCTGCAAGGCAATATCTATCTGCGAGCCAAGCCGAAGTTCGCAGACTATATACTCTATTATAATAAGACCACCCCTCTAGCAATCATCGAGGCTAAGCGAGCGACCTATACCGTCAGCCATGGTATGCAGCAGGCTAAAGAGTATGCCCAGATGATGGATATACCCTTTGCTTATAGCTCTAACGGCACAGCCTTTCAGGAGTATGACTTTCTGACTGGCACCGAGCGCACCATTGCACTTAATGAGTTTCCTACGAGAGAGGAGCTACGCCAGCGCTTTAGAGATGAGAGTCACCACGGGAATGGACTCTCTGAGGAGGAGCAGCGAGTCATCGATCAGCCCTTCTATACAGATAGTAATACGCACACGCCACGTTATTATCAGCGCAATGCGGTGAACCGCACCATCTCTGCCGTCGCTCAGGGGCAAAAGCGACTCCTGCTCGTCATGGCTACTGGCACGGGCAAGACCTACACCGCCTTTCAGATTGTATATCGCCTCCTCGAAGCCAAGCTCATCAACAAGGTACTCTACCTAGCAGACCGAAACGTCCTCATCGATCAGTCCATCGGTAATGACTTCAAGCCCCTTGCGAATGGTATCCACAAGATCAACTATCAGCAAGACCTCAAGGAGAAAACCGCCCTCACAGCTTACAAAGTTTACTTCTCACTCTATCAGCAGCTCATCGGTGCTGAGGGACGCAAGCAGTATGAGGAGCTATTCCAGCCCGACTTCTTCGATTTAGTCATCGTCGACGAGTGTCACCGAGGTAGTGCCAAGGACGACAGCAACTGGCGAGAGATACTAGACTACTTCTCCTCAGCCATACAGCTAGGTATGACAGCCACCCCTAGGGAGACTCGCTACCAGTCCTCAATCAGCTACTTCGGAGAGCCTATCTATACGTATAGCCTCAAGGAGGGCATTGATGATGGATTCCTAGCGCCCTTTAAGGTGATCCGGATCAATACAAACATCGGAGATGAGTGGCGACCATACAAGGGGCAGCGAGACTTCTATGGCAACCTCATCGAGGACCGTATCTACAACAATACTGACTACGACTACAAGATCATCATCGAGGACCGTATACGTGAGGTCGCAGAGCAGATCACCAAATACTTAAAGCATACAGACCGCATGGCGAAGACCATCGTCTTTTGTGCCAACGAAGAGCATGCTGATCGTATGCGTACTGCTCTAGCCAATGCCAACTCTGATATGTGTCAGCAAAATCCAGACTATGTCGTACGCATCACGGGTAGCGATGAGTATGGCAAGGCTAAGCTCGACTACTTCAGATCTGTTTCAGAACCCTATCCCGTCATAGCGACCACCAGCAAGCTACTGAGTACGGGGGTAGACTGCAAGACGGTCAAGCTCATAGTGCTAGATCAGCAGATCAACTCCATGACGGAGTTCAAGCAGATGGTAGGTCGTGGCACACGACTAGAGGAGGAGCACGGCAAGACCCACTTCGTCATCATGGACTTCCGCAATATCACCCGACTCTTTGCAGACCCAGACTGGGATGGCCCCATAGAGGTTGACACAAATTATGACCCCGATGCGACTCCCAACGCAACCCCTACTCCCAGCAAATACCCTTGCCCTATCTGTGGACAGTCTCCCTGCATCTGCAACGTATTGCCCCATACCCCTAAGCCCATTGTCGACAAGGACGGCTGTACCGTATTTGTTGTCAATGAGATTTCAGCGGTATACGATACAGATGGCAAGCTACTCCGCACCGAGAGCATCACAGACTATACTCGACGCACGATACATGACCAGTACGCCAATCTAGACGAGTTCATACGACGCTGGCGCATGGCCGACAAGAAGAGCACCATCACAGACCTCCTAAAGGAGCAGGGCATCGACCTACAGCAACTCAAGGAGAAGCAAGGCATGAGCGACGTAGACGACTTCGACTTCATCTGCCACATAGCGTATGGCAAGAAGCCCTTGACCCGACATGAGCGAGCTAACGAGGTGCGGCGCAGAGACATATTCAGTAAGTACGGAGAGCAAGCACGCCAGGTACTCGAGGTGCTACTAGACAAGTACGCCTCCGATGGTATCACCCAGCTTGAGAACCCCAACGTACTGCAGCTAGATCCATTACGACAGCTGGGCTCACCAGCTCAGATAGCAAGCTTCTTTGGCACAGACCGAGAGGCATACTACGCCGCTGTACGAGAGCTAGAGCAGTACCTATACACCACCATAGCATAGTAATATATACAAATGCCACTTAACAACTTTGTCAGGCGCATACGCAATATCATGCGCAACGATGCCGGTATCAACGGCGATGCGCAGCGCATCGAGCAGTTAGCTTGGATGCTCTTCTTAAAGATATATGACACCAAGGAGGAGGACTGGGCATTTATGGAGGATAACTATCACTCCTTCATACCAGAGCCCTGTCGCTGGCGCACATGGGCTAAAGACCTTGCCGACGGCAAGGCACTCACGGGCGAAGAGCTACTAGACTTCGTCAATAACACCCTCTTCCCCACGCTCAAGGGGCTAGAGGTCACCCCCTCCACACCGATGCGCAGTGCTATCGTACGGACCACCTTCCAAGATGCCAACCAATATATGAAGGATGGCGTCCTACTCCGTCAGGTCATCAACGTCATTGATGAGCTAAACATCAGCGACACAGCAGAGAGTCACGCCTTCGGAGAGATCTACGAGACCATCCTCAAGGAGATCCAGTCAGCAGGAGCTGCTGGTGAGTTTTACACCCCACGAGCGTTGACAGACTTTATGGCCGAGATGATAGAGCCTCAGATCGGAGAGCGCATGGCAGACTTCGCCTGTGGTACGGGAGGCTTCATAACCAGCTGGCTCACGGCTCTAGACAAGCGCGTCAAGACCGCCGAAGACCGTGAACTCTATGATCGCTCTATATATGGTACTGAGAAGAAGCAATTCCCCTACATGCTATGCGTCACCAACCTACTCCTGCATGACATCAGCTCGCCACACATCGAGCACGGCAACTCACTCTCTAAGGACGTGCTAGACTACACCGACGAGGACAAGTTTGACGTCATACTGATGAATCCACCATACGGCGGCAATGAGAAGGCTGACATCAAGCAGCACTTCCCCGCAGACCTTGCTTCGAGCGAGACCGCCGACCTCTTTATGGTGCTCATCACCTACCGACTAGCCACGGGCGGACGCGCTGCCGTCATACTACCCGACGGCTTCCTCTTTGGTACAGACAATGCCAAGCTCGCTATCAAGGAGCGACTACTCAGAGAGTTCAACCTCCACACCATCATACGCCTTCCCGGGAGCATCTTCTCGCCCTACACCTCCATCGCCACAAATATCCTCTTCTTTGACAACGTCACAGCCCCAGGTGCTGAGACAGGCTTTAAGACTCGGGAGACATGGTTCTATCGACTCGATATGCCCGAGGGGTATAAGCACTTCTCCAAGACACGCCCCATGCTCCTCCAGCATTGTCAGCCCATCCGTGACTGGTGGCACGACCGCAAGGAGATCGTAGACGCCGAGGGCAAGGACGAGCAGTCTCGCTGCTTCACACCCCAGCAACTCCTAGCGATGGAGTGCAACCTAGACCAGTGCAAGTACCCCAAGGAAGAGATCGAGGTACTCCCCCCTCACGAGCTACTGCAGCAATACCACGAGCGACGCACTGCACTCCAGCACGAGATAGACAAAACCCTCGACCAGATAGAGCAACTGCTAAACATAAAGCCAACAGCCAACAGCTAATCGCCAACAGCCACCCCACATGACCAGCAAGCAACTACGAGACAGTATCCTGCAAGCAGCGATCCAAGGGCAGCTCGTGCCACAAGAGCCGAGCGACACGCCCGCTGCACTCCTCCTCGAGCGTATACAAGCTGAGCGGGAGCGTCTCATCGAGGAGAAGAAGATACGTCGCGACAAAAACGCCTCCGTCATCTACCGCACCGACGAAGGCTCCTACTACGAGAGTATCCTCGCCTCTGGCGAAGAGACCTGCATCGACGACGAGATACCCTTCGACATCCCCGACAGTTGGCAGTGGAGCAGAGTATCTTCTGTGTTCCAACTCAATCCTAAAGTGATAGCAGACGATAACATCTCGGCAGGATTTGTCCCTATGGAAGCTATTTCTCCAGGATATAGGTCTGAATTTAGATACTATGAAAGGAAGTGGAAGCAAATAAAGGCTGGATATACCGTATTTGCAGATAACGATATAGCGTTTGCCAAAATAACACCCTGTTTCCAAAACAGAAAAGCCGTCGTATTTCAAGGGCTTCCCAATGGTATTGGAGCTGGGACAACGGAACTAAAGGTCTTACGACCCTATGGCGAAACAATGCATCGTTTCTTTGTATTGTACTTCTTAGAAAGCCCCTACTTTGTAGAGGAAGCCACATTCAAAGGAACAGCCAATCAGCAACGTATAATTGTTGGCTATTTGGAAAACAAGCTCTTCCCTATTCCTCCGCTGGAGGAGCAGGAGCGGATCGTGGCGCGTATCGAGGAGCTGATGACGCTGGTTGACCAGTACGAGCAAGCGAAGGTGGCATTGGACGAGCTAGAAAGCACGCTCCCCGATATGCTACAGCAGTCTATCCTGCAGGCAGCGATACAAGGGCAACTCGTGCCACAAGAGCCGAGCGATACTCCCGCTGCACTCCTCCTCGAGCGTATACAAGCTGAGCGGGAGCGTCTCATCAAGGAGAAGAAGATACGTCGCGACAAAAACGCCTCCGTCATCTACCGCACCGACGAAGGCTCCTACTACGAGCGCATCCTCGCCTCTGGCGAAGATACCTGCATCGACGACGAAATACCCTTTGACATCCCCGACAGCTGGCAGTGGAGCAGAGTATCTGCTATTTGTCTGTTGATCGATGGCACTAAAAAGAAGGGTAGAGAAGTACGTCTTGATGCAAAGTATCTACGTAATAAGTCTGCTGGAGAGTACATAGACAGCGGACGATTTGTAACTGAAGGAGATAATATCATTCTAGTGGATGGAGAGAACTCTGGCGAGGTGTTTCCTGTTCCACATGATGGCTATATGGGTAGCACATTCAAGCAACTATGGATCAACGGAACGATGTACTTACCCTATGTGCTGTACTTCATTCAGTCATACAGAACCCTGCTTCGTAATTCAAAGGTGGGTGCAGCGATACCTCACCTTAACAAGTCGTTGTTTTACAACCTACTCTTTCCCATCCCTCCGCTAGAGGAGCAGGAGCGGATCGTGGCGCGCATCGAGGAGATGATGCGCTACACGGATCGACTCAAGAGCTTCACAAACCCTGACTAACCCTAATCTAATCCTGAAAGCACAATAAAACTGATTTTACTAAACACAAAAAACTTATGGAACACGCTAGTTGTTACACACCACAATGCAGCAGACGAGAGCACTGCACCCTCTGGCACAACGCTCTCGCAGAGGTCGAGCACGGCAATAGCTTGCTCACCATCACCAATCCCCAGCTCATCGACAAGGCGGGCGGCTACGACCACTGCCCCAACTACCACGAGCACAAGCTGAGACGCTACGCCCGTGGACTCGTATGGTGCTACCACGATCTGACCCTAGGACAAAAGGAACAGATAGAGGCGCAGCTCAATGCGCACTTCGGCAAGAGTGGCGTCATACGTATGCGCTGTGGCTACGAGGCGATCAGCCCCGAGGAGCAAGGCTTCATAGCAGAGACCTTCGCCACCTACGCTCCCGCCGTCGAGCCACGGTACCAAACATACGAAGAGCATTACGTCAAGCCACCACGCATAGAGGGTCGCGCAGCTCACAAGCTACTCAAGGGCTAGCCACTACACGCACACACTCGTAGGGACGCACGGTCTAGACATTGACCGCGCGTCCCTTTTTTCGTCAAAGCGAGACGTAATCCTGTAGGGGCGGACCTATGTGTCCGCCCGTCCTCATCGGAGCGTTGTATGCCCTGTGGGCGGACACGCAGGTCCGCCCCTACACAAATCACATCAACACGACAAGGTCAGCCATCAGACGCAGTAACACCTGTATTTGTATGGACGCATGGACGCACGACCGTGCGTTCGTTGTGTCAAAGGTTACAGCGTCAGGGCTTTAACGGGGACGTCACGGCATCCATATCAGTCGTCACACGTCTTGACCGTACGTCCCAATCGTTACTCGTCTAGTGCCTCTGTCTTTCCAACGGTGGAAACTTTTCTTTCCTACGTTGGAAAAAGAAATTTCCAGCGTTGGAAAAATAATTTTCCTCCCTTGGAAAAAATAATTTCCACCGTTGGAAATTTTATTTTCCAAGCCTGGAAAGTTTTTGGAAAACTAACACTTTGCGCAAATAGTCCGCCAATCGCGAAGAATTAGTTATCTTTGCATTCAGAGCAGCATTAGCTGAATGAGCAGACGAGGAGCTGGTACGCTGCACTGACGCATACGACGACTCCTCGATATTAGTTATACATCTAGAATCATCTCGAAAATGAATCTTATCCCACAAGAAGAGAACAACGTAGAGCAGACCTCTGCTCTCGACCAGACGACTACTACACCATCGACGCAAGAAGCGACGACATCCCCGACAAGCACTCCAGAGACCTCTCCATCGCCCGAGGCGGTGGCTGAGACGACTCCAGAGCAGTCTGTCGCTGCGGAGGAGACCACCGAGACGATTCAAGCTGAGACGACGGCGCCGGCCGAGCTATCGGAGGAGGAGCGACAGTATCAGGAGCTCCTCAACAAGAGCGACGCTGACATCGCTAAGATGAGCTGCGCACAGATCACGGACGATGTGGTGCTCCTGCTGCAGAGCGGCGAGCTGCCTCCACGCTCTATCATCGATCGCTACAAGAATGTCTTCTACAGCAAGATGAATAGCTACCTGAACACGGTCTCGGAGGAGAACGCTAAGCTGCGTGCAGACGCTGAGGCGCAGGAGATACGTCTCAAGGAGCTACTCAATGACTTTAAGGAGCGCAATCGCAAGCGCCAGGAGGAGATAGCTGAGGAGCAGAAGGCTAACCTAACGATCAAGCGTGAGCTCGTGGAGCGGTTGCGTAAGCTGCTCTCGTCGAGCGAGAGCTTTAGCATCATCAGCAAGGAGTACCGTGAGATCACGGAGAGCTGGCACAATACGGGTGCTGTGCCTCCTGGGGATATGCGCCAGATACAGGGTGAGTTTGAGCATCTGAGGGAGGAGTTTTACGACCTGCAGCAGATCAATAACGAGTTCCGCGACTATGACTTCAAGAAGAACCTGGAGGCTAAGGAGCTGATCATACAACGTGCTAAGGAGTTGGCCGAGTCTGCCGATGTGACGCAGGCTGCTCGCGAATTGCAAGATCTACACCACCGCTGGCGCGATGTGGGTCCTGTGGCTAAGGAGCTTCGCAAGGATCTGTGGAAGCAGTTTCAGGAGCTTTCGGCCAAGATCAACAGCAACAACCAGGAGTATCGCAACCAGCAGCGTACGCAGGAGGGTGAGAACGAAGCGATCAAGCGGGGTATCATCACGCAGATCGAGGCGATCAACCCGAACGATATACATACCTTCAAGGATTGGCGCACCTACACGGACCAGATCAAGGAGCTGCAGACGCAGTGGCGTAAGACGGGTCGTGTGCCTCGTGCGGTGAGCGAGGAGCTATACCTGCACTTTAGGACGGCGTGTGACATCTTCTTTGACAAGCGCAAGGAGTTCATGCGTGATCGCAACAAGCAGATCAGCGAGCAGGGCGACCGCAAGCGTGCGATCATCGAGGAGATCGAGCAGATCGTCGCTGAGGAGCGTTGGCCTGAGGGACATAGCCGCATACAGGAGCTGCAGACGGAGTGGAATGAGATGATCCACACGAACAAGCACCAGGCTCTCTTCAAGCGCTTCCGTGAGGCGTGCGACACTTACTACACGCATCACAAAGCTCTCTATCAGGCTCAGCGTGAAGAGAGCAAGGAGTCGGTAGCTACGGCTAAGCAACTCTTAGCTCGTGCACATGAGCTTGCCGCTATCGAGTCACCGAGCGATGCTGATCGTGAGGAGGCGGTGACGCTGCAGAGAGACTTTAACCAGCTGGGCTACATGCCTCGCAAGACGCGTCGTAAGCTACAAGATGAGCTGAAGGAGCAGATGGATGCTTTCTTCAACAAGCTGAGAGCTAGCGACAAGCCTCGTGGCGACAGACGTGGCAACCGCAACAATAACCGTCGCAACTTCGGCCCGACGAGTCCTTATGGTGAGGAGTATGATCGCATACAGCGCCGCAAGGAGCAGCTGGAGAGCGATCTGCAGACTTACAGCAACAACAAGGAGCGCCTGAGTGTGACGAGCAGCGCAGGCGAGAACCTGCTCAAGATGCTGGAGGAGCGTTGCGACTCGATGCAGCAAGAGATCGACGAGCTAGACCTCAAGCTACGTGATATACGTAAGGAGCAGAGAGCGCAGCAGGAGGGTGATGCTCCAGCTGAGGCTCCTGAGCAGGGTAAGGAGGAGTAAAGCCTAGCCTGCTCTCCCTTATGCTATGACAAAAAGGAAGTACCCACAAGAGTCCTGCCCCACGCTTTTATGTGTGAGCGCGTGCTCTCTTGTGGGTACTGCTTTACCCGCCCGTCTTTACTAACTGATTAGACTCTTACTCTATGTCACGCAGTCGCAGATCTCGATCTAAACAATGGCGTCCCTCATACTTCAACGACACTTCGCACCGGAGTCGTCACCATGGGTCGCCTAGACGCATACGTACGTGGATACGCTCGACGCTACTCATCGTCATACTCCTCCTACTCTCGTGGGCTGCTTACCTACTACTCCGCCCTGCGGGGCGCACGAGTCAGCAGGAGTGCTACGCCTACATCACCGACACGACCAGTAGCGAGGCGCTGATGGCGACCATCACGAAGGAGCTAGAGATCAAGAACCCCACCCTGCTCCGTAGCGTGGCTCGCCTCATACGCATCGAGGAGAGACTGCGTCCGGGACGCTATCGGCTAAGCCCTGATATGAGCATCCTCTCTATCTGCAAGACGATCAAGTATGGTGCTCAGACACCGGTCAGACTCTCCTTCTCCTCTATCCGTACGCAGGAGGAGCTGATCGACAAGCTGACGGCTCCCCTGGAGATGAGCGCCGAGGAGCTACGCACGCTACTGCGAGACTCGGTCTACTGCGACTCGCTAGGCTTCACGACTGAGACGATACGCTGTATGTTTCTCCCAGACACGCACGAGGTCTACTGGAATGTATCCCCTAAAGAGTTGCTGCACAAGTATGAGCAGAGCTACCACAAGTTTTGGGATCAGAAGCGTACGGCACTGGCTCAGGAGATAGGACTCACGCCGGTAGAGGTCTCTATCATAGCTTCGATCGTCGAGGAGGAGTCGAGCAAGACGGACGAGTACGGTGACATTGCGGGGCTTTACATCAATCGCCTGCGCAAGGGTATGGCACTACAGGCTGACCCGACGCTTAAGTTTGCCACGGGCAACTTCACGGCGCAGCGTATCGGGGGCGAGCTACTCAAGGCTGACTCGCCCTACAATACCTATAAGTATAAGGGTCTCCCCCCAGGTCCTATCCGCTATCCACAGATGACGACGCTGGATGCTGTGCTGCATCACACGCCGCACGACTACCTCTATATGTGTGCTCGGGCAGACTTCTCGGGCTATCACGCTTTTGCGGCTAATTACGCTGAGCACATGCGCAATGCTAGAGCTTATCAGAAGGCTCTAGATGAGCGGGGCATCACAGAGTAACGGCACCTGATGACGACACCTATGGACGGCGTGCCTCACTGGCTGGAGCGTACGGAGCTACTCCTCGGGAGCGAGACGTTGCGACGCCTTGCCGACAAGCATGTCCTCATCGTGGGGCTAGGCGGTGTGGGGAGCAAGGCGTGCGAACTGCTGGCGCGCTCTGGCATCGGTCGCTTTACGCTCGTAGATCACGACAAGGTCGATGAGACGAATATCAATCGTCAGGTGATCGCCTTTAGAGATACCATAGGGCGTCCTAAGGTGGAGGTGGTGGAGGAGCTACTGCATCGAATTAATCCAGACATAATGGTGGAGAAGCACGCGGCCTATCTCTCGGGTGACAACATCCCCACGCTCCTCGCTACACATCACTACGACTATATACTAGACTGCATCGATACGCTCACGCCTAAGTGCGAACTGCTCCTCGCTGCGCATCAGCTGGGCATCCCGATCATCAGCGCTATGGGTGCGGGTGCTAAGCTAGATCCACGGCAGGTCTCCGTAGCTCCGATGAGCAAGACGCATATCTGCGCTTTGGCACGCTTCGTACGCAAGCGGCTTCGCCAGCTAGAGGCTCCGCGTGCCGTCTTTGCCACACCATGCGTATACAGTAGCGAGCCGTCGCGCGAGGAGGCTATACGTGCCCTACCCCACAGCGATCAGAACAAGCGTAGCATCGTCGGGACGATCTCTTACATGCCCCAGCTCTTTGGGCTCCACATGGCAGCCTACGTACTACAAGACCTCTCTACGCCTCAGTAAAAACGACTAAGCTTATGCCCACGCCTCTCGTCACCCTAGACTCTATCTGCAAGTCCTTTGGCTCGCTGCAAATACTCAAAGAGATAACCCTCACGATACATCAGGGGGAGATAACCTCTATCGTCGGTCCTAGCGGTGCGGGCAAGACGACGCTCCTACAGATCATCGGGACGCTGCTCAAGCCAGACAAGGGAGAGCTGTCGATAGACGGGGTCAATCCTTTTGCCCTCTCAGCCCAGAAGCAGGCGCACTTTCGCAATAAGCAGATCGGCTTCGTCTTTCAGTTTCACCAGTTGCTGCCTGAGTTCACGGCTGCTGAGAATGTAGCCATCCCCGCTATGATCGCTGGCATGAGCAAGCGACAAGCACTCAGCGAAGCCGAGCAGCTACTCACACAGTTGGGACTGGCCGATCGTCTTAAGCACCGCCCGGCACAGCTCTCGGGTGGTGAGAAGCAGCGCACAGCCGTGGCGCGTGCCCTGATCAATCGTCCCACGCTGATCCTAGCCGACGAACCGTCGGGGAGCCTAGACACACAGCGCAAGGAGGAGCTCATCGAGCTATTCTTCGAGCTACGAGATCAGCTCGGACAGACCTTCCTGATCGTGACACACGACGAAGACTTTGCGCAGCGCGCCGACCGCACCCTCTCACTACAAGATGGGCGCATCATAGCCGACACGTACGCTCCCGACCAGCATGAATAGCTTCAAGAGAGGACGCACAGAGACCTGGGTGCTGATAGCCATTAGCCTCATCATACTGGCGGCAATCGGCAAGGTACTCTGGGACAACAACTACCAGGCTCAGTCGCTCGCCCCTCTGGCGGGGCAGACGATAAGCGAGCAAATAGGTGCCCTACCCATAGACTCCATACAAAAACAGGCCAACAGGGGTACTTACGCACCACCTGTACAGCCTGACAAGTCACGTAAAGATGTAAGTAACGCCTCTCAAGGGGTCGAGCTATCGGCAGACTACGTCGGTGCGCCTGAGAGACAGCAGCACAGCTCCCAACCGAAGCTACACGAGGGACAACGCATAGACCTCAACGGTGCCGACACGCTCACACTGCAGCAAGTCCCCGGCATCGGTCCCAGCTTTGCCAGACGCATTGTGAAGTATCGTGATCAGCTAGGCGGATACTACACGGTACTGCAACTGCAAGAGATCTATGGCATGGAGCCTGATCGCTACCAGCGCATCAAGCCCTTCTTCTATATTGGCATAAAGAATTACAGTACCCCTTTTGACGCACTACGTAGTGACAGCATCCCCTCACATCCCTACCTCAACTACCGGCAGCAGGCAGCTCTAGCAAGGAGCATTCGCAAGAACGGCACCCTAGATTCGTGGCACCGCATTATGAGCTTAGAGGAGTTCAATCGGGATGACAGTGTGCGTCTCTCCCACTACTTTCACTTTAAGTGAGCCGACTACCAGCCTGCCTGCCCTTTCATCACGCCCATCAGCTCGCCGGCAAAAGCAAATAGGAAGAGGATAAAGACGCACAAGAATGCGGTCAGATATCCGATCGTGGAGGCGCAGAGACGACTCTGAGACTCCGAGGGGTGTACGTTGTAGAGCTTAACACGTAGCCAGCGATAGAGCAGATAGACGAGATACCCCAGCAGCAGCCCCACACAAGCCCCAGGCACCACGTCTGTGATAAAGTGCACGCCTAGATAGATACGACTATAGGCTGTGGTCAGTGCCAGCGCGAAGACCACCGCCGTGTACCAACGATTGCGGAAGGCCAATGCGGTAAACATCGACAGTGCCATAAAGTTCGTCGCATGCCCCGAGATGAAGCCGTAGCCCCACGCTTTGTAGCCGTAGACCGACTGCACTAAGTCTGCCGTAAGTGGATGATAAGAGGGTCGCAGCCGCTCGAAGTAAGGCTTGATCAAGCCACTGGAGAGTTGGTCGGCTACGGTAATCAAGAGAGCAATCATCAAGACGAGGAGGATCGACTCGCGAAGTGGCTTCTTGGCAAAAAGAAAGATGACTAGTCCGAAAGCAACGGCGATCCACGGCCAGCGCGAAGAGATGAGATACATAAAAGCGTCCCAATAAGGCGTGTGCGCCGCATTGATGGCTAAAAAAGCGTCTCGCTCCCAGAGTGCTAACTGCTCAACCATAGTTTCTATCCTTCTATCATGAGGGAGTGCTTTACCAGCTGCGGCACTCCTCTGTTTTTACTTTTGCTGTTTTTACTTTTGGGCACTGACGACCTTTTCGATAGCCGTACGTGCTATCTGTCCAGAGATGCCATCAGGCAGGGTCACCGCTAGGTAAGCTTGACCACGATCCTCGACATCAATACACATCTCAGCACCGTCATACAGCTCCATCATCGGAGTAGCTACGGACGGATCATCCTCCAGAGCATAGAGCGGAGCCTTGACACCGCAGAGTATCGCCACATCTGTCTGCTGATCGTAGTGACGACGATGTAGTATCATGAGCAAAGTACAGCCCCACAAGACGATCAGGGCCAGCATCGCATAAAACGATCCTCGCCGCACCCGCCTAGAGTGCCCTAGGAAGAAAGCCAAGCCGGTGACTATGCTCCCCACAAAAAGCACAATTGAAGCAACGAGCCACCCATTCATCGGGACCGCATAAGCGCATGCATCAGACCAGCGACGCACGATCGGGTACTCCATGGCGGGCATATTCATCCTCGCCTCCTCGACCAGACGCAGATTGTGCCGTGCCTCTGAGTAGTCGGGCGCTAGTAGCAAGGCTCTGCGATAATTCACGATCGCTCGCCCCCTCTGCTCCACCTCATTGTAAGCAGCACCAGCACGATAGTAGCAGAGACTCTGCAGGCTCTCCTCGGTAGCAGTCTCCTGAGCCAGATGACTATACATCTCGGCAGCCTGCTCGTAGCGGCCAGCAGCATAAGTAGTGTCTGCCTGCACAAGAGCTTCGGGCTGCGCACCCTCTGCGAGATCAGCACGACTACAAGAGCATAGTGCGAGGAGCTCCACAAGGAGCATCATCATCACACCACACCCTAACTTACAGCCTCTATGTCGTACTATCATATCCTTTTACTCTTCAAACCTGCGCATAGGCACTCATCGCCTCCGTTGCCTGGACTCAAGACCGATCGTCCACCGTCAACACCTTAGTATGAGAGCGTGAGAGAAGCCCCTAGCTTATGACCTTATATAGATATGGTGAAGTCCCCAGCACCTAGGAGAGAAAGCCCTTGCGACAGGGGACACAGGGCAATAAGAAGCGCGCTCAAGGCTAGAGTCTACGCAATGTGTGATCGAGTTGGGATTCGAACCCAAGACCTACTGCTTAGAAGGCAGTTGCTCTATCCAACTGAGCTACTCGACCTATATTAATGTACACAGCGACCTCACGTCTGTCGTGTCAAGAGGTAGCTGATACGTCTTGCACATGCGCATTACCGCTACGGCTCGACAAAGGTACAAAAAACTATTCGCCCCCCCAAATATAGCTTAGCCCAGCCTTTCGGGATTGAGGTTCGCACTAAACTATTGGTCAGTTCAAATAAAGTTCGTACCTTTGCCCTCCGAAGTAAGGGCAGACGTACTGTCCTTGAAATATTTTCATCACAACAAACGTAATACAAAGAATAGCAAGTATGATAATTGTACCAATCAAGGAGGGCGAAAACATCGAGCGTGCACTCAAGCGTTACAAGCGTAAGTACAACGACATCGGTATCGTTCGCAATCTCCGCAAGCGCCAAGCATTTCAGAAGCCCTCAGACGTCAATCGTCGTATGATGGAGAAGGCTCGCTACGTGCAGTCACTTCGTCAGGAGGAGCTAGACGCTTAAAGACTTATTTTAGAGACTCCACGCTCCGAGCGATCTACACAGCTCAGCGAGTAGCGAGTGCTCATTGATGAAATATTTACGTAGGGAGTCCCCCACCGGGGACACTCCCTACGTCTTCTATACCCAGTACTACTCATCTATACATGTTGAGAGGTGCTGGGCTTTCTTGTGTTATATCCTCAGGACTGAGAGGGTAGATCTGCGGCTTTATTACAAAGGCATCTGAACACACGTAACAATAACGCAACAGCCTAGAGTGGCATTTGTTAAGATGTTTAGTTACTTTTGCAAATGAATGGGTGCGGGAATGGCTTCTCTGAGGACTTCACACGAAAGGCTCTACCACTAATACCCAGACCTAGACCCAGACCTAGACTAAGAATATACTAATCACTAACACGCAACAAAATATATGGTGAAACGCTTATCACTTATCATCACAGCACTCGCACTCCTACTAGCGAGTAGCATCTCGGCACTCGCACAGGTGCAGGTGACGGGTACAGTACTAGAGGAGGGCTCAGACGAGCCTATGCCTAGTGTAGCGGTCTACACAGATGGAGGAGCATCGGGGACCTACACGGAGGGCAATGGGTCCTTCCAGCTCAATGTGGCGGCCGGCAGTCAGCTCACCGTGAGCTTCATAGGCTATGAGACCTTAACGCTACGTGTTCCAGCATCGGCTCGGGGTAGCTATGACTTTGGCAAGGTCTACATGGCGACCAGTGCCATCGGACTAGACGAGGTGCGCGTCATCGCATCGGTCGTGCCCAAGGATCGACTGACGCCAGTGCCCGTCTCCAACGTCACGATGAAAGCGATCCAGACGCAAGCTCCAAACATTGAGTTCCCCGAGCTACTCAAAGCGACTCCCTCAGTCTACGTGACCAAGGGTGGCGGTGGCTTTGGCGACTCCCGCATCAACCTGCGTGGCTTTGACTCTAATAATATAGGTGTCCTGATCAACGGTGTGCCTATCAATGATATGGAGTCTGGTAAGGTCTACTGGTCCAACTGGGCTGGTCTCAACGACGTCAGCAGCTTCATCCAGGTGCAGCGTGGTCTAGGTGCCTCTAAGCTAGGTCTTTCTTCCGTCGGTGGTACCATCAATATGGTGACCAAGAGCACCGATGCCAAGAAGGGCGGTAGCATCTACACAGGTATAGGTAATGACGGTTTCCTCAAGACCTCTTTCAATGTCTCTACAGGCCTCATGGACAACGGCTGGGCTATCTCTCTCGCAGGCTCTCGTAGCCAAGGCGATGGCTACGTCCGTGGTACGAACTTCGTCGGCTGGAGCTACTTCGTCAACGTCTCCAAGCGCATCAACGACCACCACCGTCTATCCTTCACCGCCTTTGGAGCACCCCAGTGGCACAATCAGCGTGGACAGATGTACCTCATCGAGGACTATCACAACGCTCCTGAGGGTCGTCGCCTCAACCGTGGTTACGGCTATATGAATGGACGGATAGAGGGCGGTGCTTACGCGCGCAACTTCTACCACAAGCCTCAGATCTCGCTGAACCACTACTGGGATATCAATAAGGAGAGCAGCATCTACACCTCCGTCTACGCCTCCATCTCCAATGGTGGTGGCCGTCGCATACGTGGTGCTAAGACAGACTGGCTCACACTCAACTACAACACCGGTCGTCCGAAAGACCCCGCAGCCTTTATGGGTACTCCCGATGGCTTGCTAGACTTCGATCGTGTTATGGAGGCCAATAGAGCTTCCAACAATGGCTCTCAGCTCATCTTCAGTAATGCGGTAAATTCGCACAACTGGTACGGTCTACTCTCCTACTACACCAATAAGTTTAGCAACCTCTTCAAGCTGACCGCCGGCTTCGACGGACGCTTCTATCAGGGCATCCACCGTGAGGTCATCGACAACCTACTCGGCGGTGACTACTACATCGAGCCTCAGAACTCATCGACCAAGCTCATGTACCACAAGCCCTACCAGCCTCTCAAGGTGGGCGACCATATCCAGTTTGACAACATCGGTGAGGTCTTGTGGAACGGACTCTTCGCACAGGGTGAGTTCACGGGCGAAAACTTCAACGCCTTCATCTCTGGAGCTATCTCGCACAAGGGCTACCGCTACGTCAACCTCGGCGGTACGGGCGAGAAGTACGATGCGCTGACCCCTCCCGACAAGATCGTCTCTCCGTGGGCTACTTACCTGCCTTGGAGTGTCAAGGCTGGTGCAAGCTACAAGTTCCTCGAGCACAGCAACGTCTTCGTCAATGCGGGTTACTTCACCATTGCGCCATACTTCCGTAATGTCTTCTTCCGCTACAACACGACCATCAATACGGGTGCTAAGTACGAGCGCGTCTTCACGGGCGAGGTCGGCTACGGCTTCAAGATGCGCAACCTTCGCATCGACCTCAACGGCTACTACACCAAATGGCTGGACAAGAGCCTCACACGCAATATGGGCAACAACACCACGGCCAATATCTCTGGTCTAGATGCTCGCCACGCCGGCGTCGAGCTGGAGGCTACCTACACGCCGATCAAGCCGCTTGACATTCGCTTCATGTTCTCTTGGGGCGACTGGATCTGGGCTGACGATGTCAAGGCCGATGTCTTCGACGATGCACAGCAGTATGTCGGCACCATCAATGCTTTTGTCAAGGGGGTACACGTGGGCAACTCAGCTCAGATGACCTCTGCGCTCGGTATCTCGTGGGAGGCGCTCAAGGACTTCCGCCTCAAGGCTGACCTCAACTACGCTGGCAAGAACTACGCAGACTTTGACCCGACGAACCGCACCAAGGAGACCGACAAGGTGGACGCTTGGCGCCTACCCGACTACGTCACGCTCGATCTCGGCGCTAACTACCGCTTTAACATCGGCTCTTGTGACGCTACCGTCTACATCAATGTCAACAACGTGACCAACACCGAGTACATCTCTGATGCTCGCGATGGTAAGAACCACGACATGAAGTCAGCACTCGTCTACTACGGCTTTGGCACGAACTGGGCGACTGGTCTACGCATTAACTTCTAACTCTCAGACACGCAAATAATATGAAACAGATCACACAGCTCCTCGCAGCCGCAGCACTCCTGCTGCTCACCGCCTGCAATCCGATGGAGCAGATATACAAAGAACTAGACTCGGTAGACCATCCAATAGAGAAGAGCGTCGCCTACGCCCTCACGGATGCCGACTACAAGACGATCGCTGCAGCTTTTACCAAGCAAGAGGAGGCGGGCTACACCGGCTCCGATGCTGAGGCCTTTATGAAGCAGGTCAAGCATGAGGCGAACTATGTCAAGACCAACCGCACCCTCACCGCGTGGGTCTCTCCGGAGAAGTATGTCCCAGCCCTCATGGCTAAGATGTACCCCGAGTGGGGCAAAGGCTCTGCCGTGACCGTCTCTTACGCTATGCAGCAGCACCCCGCTGAGGATGCTGCTCTAGACAAGCTCATCTCGGTCAAGGTCTCCGCCGACGATGCGACCAAAGCTGGTCTCACGGCAACAGACCCTAACAAGCTTTCCAAAGATGAGATTGATAAGCTGGGCAAGTACCTAGCAACGACCTACGCTGAGAAGGGTACCAGCTACCTAGCGAAAGTTGCTCTCGCTGATGGGCAGCGCAACATGCTCTTCATCGGAGAGCGTCTCGCCGATAATCGTATCTATAAGGTCATCTCACCCGCTGAGTACCAAGCTATGGGCAGTAAGTACGGCAACTTCAGCAGCTCTATGCTCCCCGAGCGGTACATTCCACAGCTACTGCAGCAGAGCATGCCGTACGCTCAGCCTGGTAACCAGCTTATCGTGGTCTACGAGTGGTTTGACAACAAGGTCACTACGCCTGAGTACCAGAGCTTCAAGCTCGAGGGCAATCAGTGGCGTGTAGCTCAGACCGCAAGCCAGTTTGTCAATATCGGCAAGCAGTGGATCTTCGACCCGACCATCCGCTTCACGCTGACGGCCGATGACTATATGATACTGCACGCTTGGGTCAAGGCCAATAAGCCCGACTACATCAGCGAGAAGTACCCCGACAATGAGGAGTGGTGGTTCTGCGGTAGTGCTTACTACAAGAACTTCAACCTCGACGGAGGCAAGAGTGTCGGCGCTCGTCCCGATGAGGAGGGCAAGTCTGCCGAGGAGCTCGTCAAGCTACGCCTAGAGCGCATCAAGGAGGGTCTCAAGCTCATCCTCAAGGCGCGCTATGCCGACAAGCCTGCACAGACCAACGGCATCGACCAGATGTACGTCATCACCACAGGTCTGCGACAAAACTATACCAATAGCACCGTGACCTTCACCTACAAGGGTCTCGGCGGTGGCAACTTCGAGTACGTCTCCGGTCCAGACGCACTCTAACCTGACGCTCTAAGACATCGCCTTAGACCAGGCGATGCCTGACGACTCAACACCTTTAGGGGCAGTCGGCTTATCGGCCGGTTGCCCCTATTCCTTTGTGGTAGCCTACACGCTATCCCCAGCACTCCCCCACCCGAACAAACCTGTCCAGCGCACTCCGAGTCTTCCTTATTCCACTGAATCCGTATCACTTACGAGTTCCAAAAATGGTTCCCCTCTTGGAACTTTTTAGTTCCAGCGGAGGAACTTTTTAGTTCCAAGGGAGGAACTTTTCGGTTCCAACGAAGGAACGCAAAGTTTCCAAGGGTGGAAAATAAACTTTCCAACGGTGGAAAAAAAGATTTCCTCCCTTGGAAATTTATTTTTCCAAGGCTGGAAAGTTTTTGGAAAACCTACATGTTCTGCCAAAAGTGCGGTAGCTGCCGTGAGCTTAGCCACTCGCAGCGTACTCTCTGATGCTTATCAACTCTACCCTACTAGGTAGCGAAGATTGGGCGGGTGGAGGCTAAGGATCTATACAAGAAAGCCCCCGCACGACTCTACGAGGAGAGCGTGCGGGGGCTAACGCTATATTTAGGAGCTATTAAAGCCCTATTTAATGTCCGCTAAGCGGTCAGGCTTAGTACTGGATGGTGAGACCCATCAGAGGCGCATGCTGCTGCGCACCATAGACGTCGCGCTCACCGAGGTTGCCCGAAGGGATGGGGCGGACGATAGTACACTTGATCGCCTTGGCTGGGTCGAAGTAGACAATCTTGACGATGTGGTCAGGCTTGATGTGATAGAGGTCACAGAAAGTCTGCTCGGTGATCGCCTTAGCTGCCTTCACCTGATTGTATATATCGAAGTCCTTGAAGATGATATCGAAGGTGATCTCATAGGGACCCGAGTTCTTGCTCCGAATGACGGAGGCTATATCCATTAACTTGTGCTGTGTCATTGCTTGATACGATCTAAAGGTTCATTATTTACGCTGACCATCAGCATACTCTATATACTCAACGGGGAAGTACTGCGTGGGATCCTCCGCCTTGAGCAGGTGATAGAGGCTAAACTCGTAGACCTCACCCATGTGGCAGTCTGAGGGCGAGAAGGGGAAGGCGAGATTGCCCGCCGTAGCGATACGTCCCTCGTAGCCGAAGTGTAGCATCGTACTACGTGCGAAGCTACAGATCGTGTCGGCCTCCTTCTGCGTCTTAGCAACAGCCTCGATGACGACCATAAGCTCTGAGCCTATATGACCATCGATACCCTCGAACATGCTCATGACGCCGTTCTTGCCGTAGATCTTGAAGTCGAGGTAGTAGTCCTTGATGCCGTAGTTGTCAAAGTTGTCCTTGACACGAGCCTTGACACTCTCGATGATGGAGTCGATCTTGCTGATCATGATCGGGTCTGTCGTAGCCGCAACAGAGATCGTGCGGTAACCTACGAGACGGGTACCCTCGAGCTTGAGGAAGTAGCCATCGGTGGGCTCGAAGACGGTACCTGAGATCTTGACCTTGTTGTCGTCAATCTGCTCGAAGTGACATCCGTGCAGGTCAAGCGCACCACCAGGACCAGGGAGATGGTAAGGATCGGTCTTCTCATAGAGCGTGTGACCAGCTACGGAGAGAGTCGTACACTTACGATCCTTGGAAAGTGGCTCAAGTACAAAGTGATCCTTGCGCAGATAGCCAAACATACAGTCACTACCGCTACCGGGCAATGCGCAGATAGCAGCGCACTCGAGGATCTTACCCATGTGCAGTGCGAGCGCACGGTCAAAGCCCTCCTTGATCGGTAGACAAGCGAAGACGCTGGGGTCATACGAACGACCTGCAATGATGACATCTGCACCACCCTTGAGAGCCTCTACAAAAGGCTCTTCGCCCATCTGAGCGACGATGCGGACGGAATCTTCGATGTCCTTCTTTGTAGCCTCGGGAGCTGGTGCTAGGGGCGTGATGTGTCCCTTGTCAAACTCACGGAGGATGGTCTCTTTGTCAAACTCAGAGCGGATGACGGCTAGGCGTAGCGAGAGCTTCTTGTCAGCAATGATCTCACGTACTATCTCTAGTACCCAGTCCACATGAGCATTGGCACCAGAGCCACCGGCAGAGCCGACGACTACGGGGACCTTGTTCTCGACACCGGCCTGGATCATGATCTCTAGGTCACGCTTCACGGAGTTGCGATCGGTGAAGCTGACGCCAGCCCCTAGATAGTAAGGACCTGGATCTGTCGAACCAGCATCTGCTGCGATGACGTGGGGCTTGCGCTTCATTCCCTCACGAAAGGATGCCTCGGGAAATCCATATCCGAGGATCGCTGTCGTGGAGAGTACTCTTATTTCGTCTGTTATTGGAGTCATATCTCGATATTCTGTTTTACTGTTAGAGGTTAGCCTTTGGCTGTTGGCTTTTGGCTGTTAGCTAAAGTCTAACCTCTAACTTCTAATCTCTAAAATCTATTTCAGCACATCCTTGAGAGCGAGTACACGGCTCATCTCGTTGAAGATGATCATGTATCCCTCATCAACACCCATACCAGGCTTAGCGAGGCACTGGCAGGGAGAGGTAGCCATAGCGATGTTGGCACAAACCTCTGCTGAGCGGTTGGTCTCATTGCAAGTACCACCCAGATAAGCGCGCATGTTGTGCTGCTTGCAGTAGAGGACAGCCTCGATAGCATTGTTGACACCACCGAGGTCAGGCGTCTTGATCTGAACCATGTGTCCAGCCTTGCGCTCAGAGAAGGCGATGATATCCTCGAGCGTGTTGCACCACTCGTCAGCGACGATCTGGCACTTAGAGCCCTTGGCATCAAGTAGCTCACGGATCTTAGCCAAAGCCTCGATCTGTGGCTCACGACCGTCCATATCTACAGGACCCTCGACACGAAGCTCGAAGGGAGCAACGATCTCAGAGAGTTCGTTCAGATAGTCAGCGATGCGCTGGAAGTCGTTGTTGAAGACGATGCTCAGCGTACCATATACGTCGATATGGATAGCGGGCTGGTAGTTGGGGTTCTGACGCTTCGTGACGATACGGTCGCGGAGCCACTGGAGGTACTCCTTGATTTTCTCGCCCTTGAGGCCTACCTTGGTCTCTACATTATTAAAGAGAGCGTGTGGCAGTACGCCCACCTCCTTCATGATCATCTTATCGACGTTGAGATAGCGGTCATCGCCACTCTGCGAGAAGATGGGGACCATCGTGTCTGATATCTTCGTACCATACTCATCAGCGACGACCTGCGCCATGAGCTTGTGCTGGCTCTTAGCGACAGCGTCTAGACAAGCCTGTGTGACACCGTAGCGGATTGCCGTGTGGTACTTCTTGCCGTCTGCATTGACATGCTTGTCAACGAGGTCTGCCATCTTACGGAACGTGGTTATCTCCTTGCCCTCATAGAGCGGAGCGATCTCCTTCATGATGACTGGGATAAAGTTCTCAGCGAGGAACAGTGGATCACGCCCACCGGCCCCTGAGTATTGTACAGCTGCACAGTCACCATGAGCTATAGAGCCATCCTCTAGGATAAAGAGGACAGAGATGGACTCACCTGCCTGACGTACAGACGTAAAGCCTGGAGTTACGGGGTCGCCAGAGTAAAAGGCTCCATCGTTTTTAGCGCCCTTCTTGATGGCCTTCTGGTCGTCAAAGAAGAATCCTGTCTTGCCTGGGGCACAGACTACCTTCTTGATCTTCATATTACTTGGATTTATTGGATTATTAGAATTGATTGCTAGAAAGAGTGCTACCCCCACAGGGATAGCACTATTATAGATTAATGCTTACGGTCTGCCGACGAGGAAGCCCTTGCCAATGGCGTAGACATCGTCGATAACCATCTGGAAGCTCACGGGACGGTTCTCGAAGCGTGAGCGCTCCTCAAGTCTCTCACGGTGGAATGCCTTGAGATCCTCCGTAAAGGGCAGATGACCCGTGTCGAGGATACGTACGGCACCATTATCATCACGAGCAGGTAGTACCTTGCCCGCATTGTAGCGACTAGGCGCAAAGGGGATGTCCAGCACGCCTGCCTCAAAGGCAGCAACCGTACCGACAGCTAGATCGCCCTTGCCCAGCTCGAAGACCTTATCGAGGATACACTTCGTCTCTCGAACGATCACGTCAGACTCCTGCTCTACCACAGGAATGTCTATGAGTGACTGGTCACGAAGCATAGAGATAACCTGCTTGGTAGCACGTAGTCCAGCGGCGTTTGCCTCCTTGGTGGGGACACCCATCGCCTCGTGCGGAGTCTTGACAATAACCTTGGTAGCCTTCGCTAGAGCTGCCGTAGCTGAGCCCCAGGAGATGACGCCAAAGGCCTTTGCCTCGTCCTGTGGGAAGCCGCCCATCCACTGGTGGAAGACGGTCGTGACACGTACATCATCGTAGCCGTACTCCTTGAGATAGCTATTGGTCAACTCACGGAGCGAGCGAATAGCTGCGACATCCTGGATGACATTACCGCACTGACCATAGCCCACGGTGATATCCTTGACACCCTGCTCAGCAGCGAGTAGCGTCTCGATGACGGCCACAGCGTTGGAGATACAGGGTGGAATGAGCGTACCGGTCAGAGGGCCGAAGGGCTCACGGTTGATGCTCACGCCAGCCTCCTCATACATACCTACGAGGCGGTCCGTGTACTGCCAGTACATGATCGTCTTCTCGAGAGAGAAGTTCTTAGAGTAAGGGATATTGTACGAGATACCGCCACCCTCATAAGAGGTAAAGCCTCCAGCGATAGAGATCTCTGTAAGAAGACGTGCGTCAGGCGTACCGTGGCGCACCTGTACTGGGTTCTTGAGTGCAGAGGTGACCGTACGGCAGATCTTGGTACCGTAGTTGACGATCGGGAAGCCGTTGAGCATAGATCGTCCCGACTCTTTACTCTTGATGATACCATTCTCAGCCTCGTGATAGCGGTTGAGACGTGTGTAGCTATCGACCGTCGAGGGGAGCAGATCAGCACCGCCCTCCTCTTCTAGAAACTGCAAGAGCTTGATATGCTCCGTGTATAGTGCCACACCAGCACGAGGCTGTATGAGCGTACGCCCCTCAGCGTCTGCTTGAGCAAGTTTACGGCCGAAGATCTTCTCCTCGGGAATTGATTTTTGAAATTCGACAGCCTCTTCAAAGTTGACATCTTTGCCCGTAGGCCATGAGGCGAGAACCTCCTTACGCTCCTTGTAGAAGGTATCGTTGTCTATTCGCTTATTCCTAAGTTCCATGTGATAGGGGAATCTGTATGAGTGATTGAGTCTTTTGTATGTCTATATTATATAGGTAGTACCTCTCGCTGCAAGATCGTGAGAGCTACCTCGGGAGCTACCTGACTGAGTAGCCCCATGCTCGCTATGATGTAGCGCTTGTCTAGGTAAAACTGCGGCTCCTTGGGCTTCGCATACTCGTATCTCTGAGGGTTAAAGCGACTCCCCGAGAGGATACGAGCTGGGTCAGAGCTATTGATCAGTGCGCCGCCAATGCCAATGAGTCGTGGCACTTGGGTCAAGTCTTTGCCAACGAGGGTAAACATCTCGCCTATCGGCGTGTAGACCTTGCTAATGACGCCCGCATGGCGCTCCACAGCTATGTCTACAGCACTGTATGCCAGAGCCTCCTCGATCACCTGCTCTTGCGAGCCAGGCTCAGCCACTGTGTCAGGACTAGCCGCACAGCGCTCTACCCAGTCAACGATTGCCTCAGGCGTGACCCCGTAAGCTCGTGCTAGAGCCTTGACGTCAGTCTCGTCCTCCAGTGCCTTCAAGCTGTAGCGCATACCGAGGTCACCCTCTACGGTGCGCTTGCTGTAAGGCTCGGGGATGCCTTTGATCAGGACATTGTCCATCGACGGAGCTCCGTCTGTCATCGAGTAAATATCGGTCGTCGCTCCACCTAGATCCACAGCCATCAGGTCGCCCCAGCCAGGGTGCTCCTCGTCAATGCCCTTGCTCAGTAGTTCGCACGCCTTGAGAACCGCAAAGGGGGTCGGGATAATCTCCAGCTCGGCACGCTTCTGCACCTCGCCCAGTCCCTTAGCATCGATGATGCGGCTGATGAAGAGATCCATAATGCACTGACGAGCCGGCAGGATGTTGAGCTGTCCGAACTCGGGCATCACGTTCTCCGTGACGACGCACTTCTTATCGCACTGCGCAAAGATCTCCTCTAGATCATAAGAGGCAGACTTATTACCTGCTGCGACAATTGCGAAGGGTCTATCGATTTCTGCTAGACGACGTGCATTAGCGAGGATTACCTCCTTATTGCCCCCATCGGTACCGCCACACAGGAGTACCAGGTCTGGATTGATCTTATAAATCTCCTCCTGCTCGGCGTGAGAGATCTCATAGGCGTAGGTCTTGACCACCTTAGCACCCGCCGAGGAGGCAGCCATCTTGGCCGCCTTAGAGGTGAGCGAGGGAACCAGTCCCAGTGCTACCATCTTGAGTCCACCAGCCGCACTACTACAAGAGAGGAGGCGATCGTAGTGAGCATCGGGGTGCTGCGTCAGTATCTTCTGCCAGGCATTGTTAAAGCCCTCCAGCACATCAGTCGTGATGGTCGTGAAGGCAGAGGCTGTCGCCACTATCTCCGCACGCGCTACATCTATCAGAGTCAACTTCGTGTAGGTACTACCGAAGTCTACCGTAAGATAGTGCATACTACTATTTATTTATCTGCGAGGATTGAGTCTAGATAAGCGATGGTAGTCTCGATCGGTGTGCCAGGAGGATAAACCTTGGTAAAGCCCATCGCCATAAAGCGAGACTCCACTTCTGCAAAGTCTTGCTTACCAACGACTAGATTGCCTCCGGCAACTAGTGGGATGCCCTTGAGACCAGCCTCGTCGCACTTCTCGCGAAGTCCCTGACAGTCTATCTCGCCGTGTCCATAGAGTGAGGAGACGAGGATAGCATCCGCTTTGGTCTCGAGAGCAGCCTCTATGTACTCTTCCTGAGAGACCATGACACCTAGGTTAACCACTTTGTACCCTGCATTGTTGAGGGCATAGGCAATGATCTTGTTGCCGACAGCATGTGCGTCAGCACCAATCACACCCGTGACTATAGTTTTTTGATTCATAATAGGGGAAATACGTGTACACCACGTTTTTTTTGATGATTGAGCTATAGTACGAGACATAGGAGCCATGGAAAGCCCTTTGGGGGTAAGCCTCCACACCACCTATACCTCTTTACATGGTCTCACTGTTTTGGGGGTGCAGTAAGATCATGTGAGACGACCCCTCGGAAGGGAAAAAAGAGAGTCAATCTTTTTCTCTCACTCGAGACCGCTCCACAAAGGTACTTAATAATTCTGTAATAGCCATTGTGGGGTAAAAAACCGAACGTGGCATAGCCACTTTTTCCCTAAGAGAGAACCATATTATGTAGCCTAGAGAATAGTTCAGGTAACTCATTGCACTCAGAGAGGGAGCTGAGACGATATCCACGTGGAAGTCAGCTTTCTGGAAGGCAAGAGCGTATCGGAGCGTAAGAGGACCTATCCCATTAATGTCCCAACCTTGCACCCCTCCCCAGCACTACGAAATGAACAATCAGCCACAGAATAAGCGAAATTCTAGAGCTGTCACTCCTCAGATATTGCTCTATCTATTGAGAAAAGCGTATATTTGCGCTGTGAAATGGTTTGTCCTCTCTTGATTCGTACTCTTCGGAGGCATCTAAGTCACACATTATCTAATTAGCGTAATCAACACAACAAAACTTATAGGCGATATTATGAGAAAACTAATGACCGTCCTTCTGCTGATAGCAGCAGTTGTCGTAGGCTATCTAGCAGTCATGAGCATCCTAACACCAGAGCGATTCTCCAAGACACGCATTGCTCGTGAGGCACCCATTCAGGTACGTCTGAAAGAGGTGGCACACGTAGAGAAAGCCTTTCATGATGTCTACAACCGCTACGCTCCCGTAGATGAGCTTCGTCAGTTCCTTACTGATGGTAAGGTCTTTTACGTTCGCTCTGAGGGTGACTACACCGATGCTATGCGTGAGGCTGGCATGAATGAGCGTCAGGCCGCTGCTAAGGGGCTGATCGTACGTGACACAGTGTGGGTTAGCGCACGCGACTCTCTGCTCAAGGATGGTATGACCCCTGAGGAGTTTCTACAGGTACCTGGCTTCCCCCAGTCAGTCATAGAGATTGACACAGCATCTATCGCTCAGGAGATCGGTGAGGATGTCGTGATGGTACCCGTATTCCGTACAGCTGTACCTCTCTCTGTCTACCTAGCTGATCAGGATCATAAGCTCCTCAACACAGCTATCAAGGATGCAGAGGCTCGCTACCAAGGCACTGGATATCCTGGACTAGCTCTAGGATCTCTCAAGGAGGTCAAGAACACAGGCAACTGGGAGTAGTCTTAAGACTCCTCCACCCCCTCTACAACTTCGTCTGTAGTAGGGATACTGCTCTACTGATTCAGACAATAAGCTTCAAGTATCTTCTGCTGATCCTTACGCTCTCGACAAAAGAGGTAAACCTCTCGAGAGATAGTTATAGAGATTGGAGCTTGAAGTTTATCGTCTGAATCTTGTATACTTATTACTATGCAGCAACCACCAGCATTCCCTAAAGACACACAGACATCTGCCGTCTCATCGCTCACCCTGCGACTCACTGCAGATGGCTTTGTCTATCTACATGATCTCTCAAGGGAAGAAACAGGGGTGGCTGCACAGGAAGGCTATCACACTAAGGGTCAAAGCCAGTTTGTGCCAGTAGATTGGTCTCGTGTCTCGACTCTGTGGGGAGACATTATCGCACAGCACCCTATCCTCAGTGATCCTGAGGGAGAGGTCCGCGTGCTCTACCCCGCCTCTCATTATGTGGTCATACCGAGCGGCATGAGCGGAGAGCAAGATGTACACTGGTGGCGACTGACGGCGCCTATCTTTGCCGACGAGGAGCAGTACTATAGCGACTCATACGCTCTGGGCGACGGCAAGCCTAGCTTGGCTGTAGGCTTTAGTCACCTACTCAAAGGGTTCCTGCAGCGTAGCTTCGTAGCTTGCCTGTTTACCCCTACGATCTTTCCTTTTGCACAGCGGGTGTTGCGACAGTCGTCGCTTCAGACAGGGCTCTCGCTAGGTGTCGAGCTGGTCGAGGGTGGCTGCGATCTGGTACTATGTCAGTCGGGGAACTTGCTTCGGGCTAATCATTACAGTTGGCCTCGCTACCGCACCTGGCAGCATCATCTCTACCAGGTCCTCTACTTCTTAAGTAAGGTATACCTAGATGGCTCTGTGGATCATGCGGCTCCTGTATCCATCATACTATCCGACGGGACGGCTGGTACTGATAGCTTGGTAGGTGAGCTGCTGCAGGCACTCTACCGACAGTTCACGACTGCCGACTGGGACGTGTCTGTCATGCCGACAGACTACTGGTACGCTTGATTGAGTCATCGCTATGCGCATTATAGCAGGCAAATATGGTCGTCGTCGTCTCTCCCCGCCTAAAGGGCTGACACTTCGCCCCACGACAGATATTGCTAAGGAGGCACTCTTCAACAGCCTCTCAGCTCAATATGACATAGAGGGTATGCGGGTGCTAGATCTCTTTGCGGGCATCGGGAGTATCTCTCTAGAGTTTGTCTCACGGGGAGCAGCCTCGGTGACATCAATCGAAAAGCATCCTAAGCATGCAGCCTTCATCCGGTCGGCCGCTAACACGCTAGACAAGGAGATCCTCTCGACCAAGCAGCTCCTCGTCCTTAACCGCTCGGTAGAGCAGTACTTACGTCAGTACGATGGGGAGCCTTACGACCTGATCTTTGCCGATCCACCCTATAACTTACCGTGGATCAAGGATATACCCGACTTACTCTTTGCCAG
Source organism: uncultured Porphyromonas sp. (assembly GCF_902489635.1). Taxonomy (GTDB): domain Bacteria; phylum Bacteroidota; class Bacteroidia; order Bacteroidales; family Porphyromonadaceae; genus Porphyromonas. The sequence continues at coordinate 52,871 of NZ_CABUAN010000010.1, forward strand.
TAAAGCGTGGTGTCCTAGCTCTATCTTTGTACTAGAGCACCCCGACACGGTGGACTTTGCTGAGTTTCCTCGCTTCGCTTGGCACAAGTCCTACAGCGCCGTACAGTTTACCTGCTTCGCCCCGACAGAAGAATAGCTATGCAGATAGGCACCCTTGACTTAGGCTCTAGACCGCTACTGCTCGCACCTATGGAGGATGTGAGCGATGCACCCTTTCGCCTGCTCTGTAAGCAGTTTGGTGCTAGCCTCGTCTACACCGAGTTCATCAGTGCCGATGCGCTCGTGCGTTACGTGCCCAGCACGATGCGCAAGATGCGTATAGACCCAGCAGAGCGTCCCGTCGCCATACAGATCTATGGTCGTGATGTGGAGACGATGTGTGAGGCGGCTCGTATCGCCTGCCAACTGGAGCCTGACCTACTCGACCTCAACTTCGGCTGCCCCGTCAAGCGGGTCGCGGGCAAGGGGGCGGGCAGTGGTATGCTTCGTGAACCCGAGCTACTCCTCGAAATCACCGCCGCAGTGGTCACTACGGCTAGTTGCCCCGTGACGGTCAAGACGCGTCTAGGATGGGATCACAACAGTCTTATCATCACCGAGCTGGCACCACGCTTACAAGCTTGTGGCATCGCAGCTCTGACCATCCATGGGCGTACGCGCAGCGATATGTACAAGGGGAGTGCCGACTGGACTTTGATCGGTGCGGTGCGCTCCAATCCTGAGATCCAGATCCCGATCATCGGCAATGGCGATATAACGACAGGCGAGGAGGTGCGGTACGCTTTTGACACTTATGGGGTGGACGGGGTGATGGTCGGACGAGCAGCTATCGGACAGCCATGGATCTTTGGCGAAATGCGCGCAGCCGTCGACCCGACCTTTACCGCTCCTCAGCTAACCTCCCAGCAACAGCTGGAGATCCTCAAAGAGATCGTTCACAAGAATATCGAGAAGCTGGACGAGCGCAAAGGCATCCTGCATAGTCGTCGCCACCTAGCCGCCACACCACTCTTTAAGGGCATCCCCAACTTTCGTGCGCTACGCATAGCAATGCTCCAAGCCCCTACCCTAGCCGACCTGGACGATGTACTAGCGCAGGTAGAGCCTTTGCTCCCCCCCAATTCTAACCTCTAACCTCTAGCTAGACTATGTGCAAACAACTCCGCATCTGGTTCTTCGTGCTCCTCGGCACGCTCTTCACCTCCAGCTCCCTCCTCGCCGAAGGCATCATCACGATGACCACCTCCGAAAGAGTCGGAGAGGAAATCCAACTGATCATCAAGGCAAATGGTAACGTCACCATCGAAGGGGCTCAAGAGACTGGACAAGCGAACGAGTCCGGTTTCAAGCCCTACAGGCTCACTAGCCAAACGATTACCATCCGAGGCGATGTGACAGAGCTTGACTGCCCCTTCAGCGAACTGACCAGCTTGGACGTGTCAAAGAGTGCCGCTTTGGAAATACTTTACTGCAGCGACAATAAGCTGACCAGCTTGGATGTCTCAAAGAACACCGCCTTGACAGAGCTTAACTGCTACAGCAATCAACTGATTAGCTTGGATGTCTCAAAGAACATCGCCTTGAAAGAGCTATACTGTGGAGAGAACCAATTAACCAGCTTGGACGTGTCAAAGAACACTGCTTTGACAATTCTGGACTGCTTTAGCAGCAAACTGACGAGCTTGGACTTGTCAAAGAACACCGCCTTGACAGAGCTTAACTGCTACGGCAATCAACTGCCCAGCTTGGACGTGTCAAAGAACACTGCCTTGACAGAGCTTTACTGCTCCGAAAATCAACTGACCAGCTTGAACGTGTCAAAGAACACCGCCTTGACAAAGCTTGACTGCTCATGGAATCAACTGACGAACTTGGACGTGTCAAAGAACACCGCCTTGACATCGCTCAGCTGCTTCGACAATCAACTGACCAGTTTGAATGTATCAAAGAATAGAGCCTTGACAACGCTTTCTTGTGGAGGCAATCAACTGACGAGCTTGGACTTGTCAAAGAACACCGCCTTGACAGAGCTTAACTGCCCCGACAATCAACTAACCAGCTTGGACGTGTCAAAGAACACTGCCTTGGAGTCTCTTGAATGCTGCATCAATCAACTGACGAGCTTGAACATATCTGGATGTGCTAGATTGGATGCTCTTTATTGCTTCAGTAATTGTATCAATGGCGAGGCTATGACCAAGTTGGTGAATAGTCTTCCCAATCGAAAGGGTATGAGTAGTGGTTCTCTTTGGGTAGTAAGTCGCTTCTCTAAGAAAGGGGATAAAAACAGGTGTAGCGTGGCTGACGTAACTACCGCAAGGAAGAAAAACTGGGAAGTTCAACAATAAGAGTACTCTGACTGGGACTTTAAGCTTCGTTTAATCCGACCCACAAGGGGTCGACCTCCTACCACGTTCGCCTATCCATCGGTCGTTCGGGGACGTAGCCCCTCCGACCGACGGGCACGATGCGTCGGACCTCTAGCGAGGTCTTTTTTTTTTATCAGAACTGTCTGACGTGTAGCCCTTTGTAGGGACGCACGGTCGTGCGTCCGTCCTCGTTAAATCACGATGCTGTAACCTTTGACACAACGGACGCCCTCCGACTCGACACTCATCGTGCGTCCCTACATGGTGACGTCTAACCTCTAATTTCCAATCTCTTGCATACCTCAAAACAAAGGCATAACTTCGCAGAAGACATCACTCACACGGCAGAACCCTCACCGCTCCCCCCACTTCTAATCTCTAACTACACTATGGATAAGCAACTCCGCATCTGGCTCTTTGTGCTCCTCGGCACGCTCTTCACCTCCAGCTCTCTCCTCGCCGAAGGCATCATCACGATGACCACCTCCAAGGCCATCGGAGAGGAGATCTTATTGGGAATCTTGGCCAAAGGCGACATCGCCATCGATGGAGCCCTAGAGACTGGAGAAATGAGCGAGGATGGTTTCAAGTTCTACACGATTAAAAGCCAGACGATTACCATCCGAGGCGATGTGACATCGCTTAATTGCGGGGAGAGCGAACTGACCAGCTTGAATCTGTCTCAGAACACCGCCTTGACATCGCTTGAGTGCTCTTACAACCAACTGACCAGCCTAGACGTGTCAAAGAACACCGCCTTGACAAAGCTTGACTGCTGCTGCAATCAACTGACCAGTTTGAACGTCTCAAAGAACACCGCCTTGACAGAGTTTGACTGCAGCGAGAATCTACTGACCAGCTTGGATCTGTCGCAACACACCGCCTTGACAAAGCTTTGGTGTCAACTCAATCAACTAACCAGCTTGAACGTGTCAAAGAGCACCGCCCTAACAAAGCTTGAGTGTTCCAGCAACCAATTGACCAGCTTGAACGTATCGGGTTGCACCGCCTTGACAAAGCTTTATTGCTTCAGCAATCAACTGACGAGCTTGAATGTATCAAGGAATAGAGCCTTGACAACGCTTTCTTGTGGAGAGAATCAATTGACGAGCTTGGACGTGTCAAAGAACACCGCCTTGACAGAGCTTCGGTGCAGCGAGAATCAACTGACTAACTTGGACGTATCGGGTTGCACCGCCTTGACAAAGCTTTATTGCTTCAGCAATCAACTGACGAGCTTGGACGTGTCAAAGAACACCGCCTTGGAAATGCTTTACTGTAGCGAGAATCAACTGACTAACCTGAACGTCTCTGATTGTACCGCCTTGACAGTTCTTTACTGCAGCGAGAATCTACTGACCAGCTTGGACGTGTCAAAGAACACCTTCTTGACATATCTTTGGTGTTCCAGCAATCAACTGACCAGCTTGAACGTCTCTGATTGTACCGTCTTGACAATGCTTAACTGCAACGAGAATCAACTGACGAGCTTGGAGGTGTCAAAGAACACAATCTTGAAAGAGCTATACTGCTCCAGCAATCAACTGACCAGCTTTGATGTATCCAAGAATACCTTCTTGACAAAGCTTAACTGCTGCTGTAATCAACTGACCAGCTTGAATGTCTCTGGCTGCACCATCTTGACACAACTTGACTGCTTCAACAATCAGATGACCAGTTTGAACATCTCAAAGAACATCTTCTTGACACAGCTTGACTGCAGCGAGAATCTACTGACGAGCTTGGACATATCAAAGAACACCGCCCTAACAAAGCTTGTGTGTTCCAGCAATCAACTGACTAGCTTGGATGTGTCAAAGAACACCGCCTTGACAACAATTGAGTGTGACAACATTCCGCTGACCTCTAACCCCTAACCTCTAATAACATATCTTTACGGGGAAATTCGTCTGATTCCCTCCTTTCTCGAATATCCACGTGGGAAATCTCAAATCTCCACGTGGATATTTTTTATTTTCCACGTGGGCGTCATTCATT
>NZ_CABUAN010000011.1 GCF_902489635.1 uncultured Porphyromonas sp.
GTGGGCGTCAAACAATTCCTCCGAAGTTTCATTTGATTCCTCCGAAGAATTTTTTATTCCCCACGTGGAAAATAAAAATTCTCCACCTGGATATTTCGAAATATCCACGTGGAAATCAGTTTTCCCCTACATGGCTTCGTTTCGATATGCAGTTGGATGTAAATTATTGTAGCTGGCCGGCGTTGAATTTCCCCAGTCAGGGCGGAGGCATTTTGCTCGTAAGGGGGCGTTGTCTTAACTTTGCGCCATAAGACCATCAAGTCAATATGCTATCACAAGAACAGATGGAGCAAGTAGTGGCTCTGAGTAGGCAGTGGGCCGACAGATCGCCTGATAGGATACTCTTCGAGCGGAGTGAGCTGGAGCCTGAGCTCAAGCGACAGATCGCCCTACAGGTCGCTCTGCTGCCTAAGATGCAGCGTAAGATGCCACGCTTTGCCGAGAGCGGTGGGTATATACCACATCGAGTCAACTTCGAGCAGAGCAGTAGCGAACTGACAGCCCGCTACAAGCAGCAATTGATAGCACCTCAAGAGCATATTCTAGACATGACTGGTGGCCTAGGCATCGACGCACTAGCGATGGCCTCTGTGTCAGAGCTGAGCGTCATCTACGAGATAGACCAGACGATGGCAGATGCCTTGACCTATAATCTGCACAAGATTTTGCCACAGGGTCCTGTCATGGTACACTGCGGGGACGCACTGGTAGCGATGGAGTGTGCTACACTTGAGGGGATCACACTCGTCTATGCAGATCCGGCTCGCCGAGATATGGAGGACCCTAATCGCCGTCTCATTAGTATGGATGAGTATAGTCCATCACCGCTACAGATTATGAGTCGGCTACAGGAGCTGGGCTATCAGGGACGACTGCTCCTCAAGTTGTCGCCGATGCTAGATATACAGTGGATATTAGAGCAGCTCCCGCAGGTCTGTGCCGTACATATAGTACAGGTGCAGGATGAGGTCAAGGAGCTACTGGTCGCTATCTCTATGCAGCGACAAGAGACTGATCCAGAGATTTATCTAGCTGTCGTGGATCGCCTGGGGCAGGTGAGCCGTTGGAGCTTCCCGTACCACAGGTTGTCGTCAGTGCGTACAGCTTATGCGACTAAGGTCGAGGAGTATATACACATTCCACAGCCACTCCTGATGAAGAGCGGTGCCTTTCACCTCATCGCTGAGGAGCAGTCGCTCACCTTACTCGGTCCCAATAGTCACATCTACACCTCAGCAAAGGCCTCTCCTAGTCCGCTCTACAAGAGTTATAAGCTCATAGAGGAGATCGACTACAGCAAGTCGACCCTTAGAGGTAAGGAACTACAGGCTCTCCGCCAGCGCTATCCAGCACTGACCATCATGTCTCGGCACTTTCCTCTGACTGCTCAGCAGCTCAAGCAGACGCTTAAGACCAATGAGAGCGATGCCTACTATCTGCTCGCTACGACTATGGGAGAGCGTGCACGTAAGCTTCTGATCCTAACCTCATGAAAAAAGAAATCCCTCCACAAATCACTTGCAGAGGGATTTTTACAAAGAAATGAAATCATCTTCATTGATGGAGGTTCGTGGCGGATTTGAACCGCCGTACACGGTTTTGCAGACCGTTGCCTAACCACTCGGCCAACGAACCATTGCTTGGCTGATTGCGACTACAAAGGTACGACAATTTTTTGACAAACCAAATACTTCCTCGTCTTAAGTATGTTTATTGGTCGGAAGCAGACTGAAATCTCCACGTCACGTGGCGGTTGGCGTTTCATACGGAAGCATCGAGAGGTTGTCCTTAGATTAAACGAAAAAGTCCTATTCGTCTCTAAGTTGGTATTCTTGAAGGACCCGACTCGGGCGTTCTAGCTCTGAAAGGGGGGTCGCTATACACCTTATTATATATGAGACAACAGACACATCTCATCTCTGGGTGGCGCTATGTGATGCTACCATACTTATTCTTGCTTACGCTGACGCTCTCGGCGCAGCAACCTGATACGCTCGTGCTGACACTAGACGAGAGCATCGCTCTCGGGCTGGAGCGGAGCCCCATGGTGCTGGGCAAGGACGTGGCTCTGGTCAACCAAATGTATGCCGAGCGGGAGGCGCAGAGTGCTCTCTACCCGCAGCTGTCGCTCTCGGGCAACTACGGCTACACGCTCAAGAAGCAGCGCATCTACTTCGACGGGATGCCCGGTATGGGCGCTATGCCAGGTATGGAAAACGGTATCGAGGTGGGACGTACACACAATATACAGCTGGGGCTACAAGCTGGTATGCCACTCGTCAATGCGACGCTCTGGAAGGCGTTGCAGATCAATCGCACACAAGTTGACCTGGCACTACAGCAGGCTACGCAGTCTCGTCAGGAGTTGGTCGGGCAGATCAAGAAAGCCTTCTACACGGTGCTCCTCGCACAGGAGTCTTGTGAGACATTGCAGCAAAGCATGCGCAATGCGGAGCTGAACCTCGAGCGCGTCACGCAGCGGTACGAAGCTGGGCTCGTGGCGGAGTACGACAAGATGCGTGCTGAGGTACAGTACGCCAATATCAAGCCCTCAGTACTGCAAGCAGAGCAGGGCGTTGACCTAGCCTATATGCAGTTGGCGGTACTCCTAGGACTAGACCCTCACACAGGTCTGCGACTGGTGGGGCACCTCGAGGACTACCAAGCCGAGAGCCAGAGACTCATAGCGCAGGTGCCAACGACCGACTCGCTATGGCTTACGACCAATCCGACTATGCGAGCACTAGAGCTACAGCAGCAGATAGCGGACGAGAGTATCAAGCTCTCCAAGCTGAGCTGGGTGCCTTCGATTTCGTTGGGTGCAAACTACAATTACAACTTCTCGTCAAACGACTTTGACCTCTCGAAGAGTCGTCTCTGGGTTCCCTTTTCAGTCGTGAGCCTACAGTTTCAATTTCCACTCTTCACAGGGCTGAAAAACTACTACACGACGCGACAAGCTAAGGGGCGGGCTTTGCTCCTGAAGCTACAGCGACAAGATGCTGAGCGGTCACTCACGCTCGGTATGCAGAGCCAGCGAGACAAAGCACGTAAGGCGCAGGAGCAGTACAGCACAGCGACACAGATACAGGCGACAGCCGAGCGGGGCTACACCATCGCACAGCGTATGTACGACAAGGGCATGGGTACGCTCCTAGAGGTGAACGATGCCGAGCTGGCACTACTACAAGCTCGTCTCAACCAGACACAAGCACTCTACGACTACCTCATAGCGGGTGTAGAGATAGAGCAACTCATTGCCCCCGAGACACCGCTCTCCTCCGATCCAAGCAATGATTACGAGGAGCGTCTCAACTCGATCAAACGAATGACACGATACTTCTAACGCCATATATCCTAATTAAGCCAAAAACAATATCCTATGTTTCTCTCTATACGTACACTTGCTCCGATAGCACTGAGCCTAGCACTCGTCTCTCTCACCAGTTGTCAGTCGGCGAGCAAGGAGGGCAAGACGACCTTTTCGCACACGATCGACTCGACAGACATCAAGCATGTGGAGGTGGCGACCGTCTCAGTGCAGACACTCCCAGACCTACAAGAGTACACCAGCACGGTCGAGGCTAAGGTGACTAATCAGATAGCTCCGCAGATGGCCTCCCGCATCAAGCGCATCTATGTAGAGGTGGGGCAGCAGGTCTCTCGTGGGCAACTCCTCGCTGAGATGGACCACAGCCAGCTGGAGCAGGCGCGTCTGCAGCTCGAGGAGCGCAAGAGCGCACTGGCTCGTATAGACGAACTATACAAGATAGGCGGTATCTCGCAGTCGGACTGGGAGGCAACGCAGCGAGCCCTCACACTGGCTCAGACGAGCTACAATAATATAAGGGAGAATACACAGCTTCGTAGCCCTATCTCAGGGGTGGTCACAGCGCGCAACTACGATGCGGGCGATATGATGTCGCCGCAGATGCCTCTGCTCGTTGTGGAGCAGATCAACCCAGTGGTGCTACGGATCAATCCCTCGGAGCGTTACTACGGGCAAATGACCAAAGGGATGCCGGTGACGATTACTTCGGAGTCCCTGCCTGACGAGACTTTTGCCGGTAAGATTTCGCTGAAGTATCCGACGATCAATCCACAGACTCACACCTTTACGATGGAAGTCGAGGCGACCAATCCTGAGCGCAAGCTGGTGCCTGGACAGTACGCTCGCATCTCGATCAATCTAGGCGACAAGGAGTATACGGTCGTCCCCACAGAGAGCATCGTCAAGCAGATAGGCAGCGCTGAGCAGTGCGTCTATATCGTACGAGACGGCATCGCCCATCGGCAGGTAGTTGTCGTAGAGCGTACCATCGGCAAGTACACAGCGATCCGTGAGGGCGTCTCCTCAGGCGATGTCGTAGTCACGACTGGAGCCAGCATCCTATCCGATCAGATGCCTGTACAGATTTCGCAGGCTCAGAAGTAATCTCTCCCAACACACAGATCCTCGCCTTTAGCTTATGAGTCTTTATCAATCAGCCGTACGTCGTCCTGTCACCACGATCATGATCTTCGTCGGGGTGGTCGTCTTGGGTCTTTTTGCCTTGACACGCCTGCCGATAGATCTCCTGCCCGATATGCAGATCAATCGGGTCATGGTCGTCACTTCTTACTCGGGAGCCGCTCCTGAAGAGGTGGAGAACAACATTACCAAGCCCATCCAAAACGTCCTCAACGGTATCAACGGAGTCAAGCACATTACATCGCAAAGCAAGGAAAATGTCTCTGTCGTCACGCTGGAGCTCAGAGAGGGACTGGACATAGAGAATGCGATCAACGATACCCGCGACAAGATCAGTGCTATCGCGGAGGCACTCCCCGACGGGGCTGGCACGCCAAACATTATCAAGTTTGGCATGGATGACATCCCTATCCTCATGCTCTCGATCAAGTCGGACGCTAGCTCCAAGTCGCTCTACAAAATCCTAAATGATCAGTTGATAACCCCTCTAGGACGCATTGACGGGGTGGGGGGTGTCAACCTACTAGGTGCTAGACAACGACAGATCAACGTCTACTGCGACCCGCACAAGCTCGAGAGCTACGGCATCACGGTCAGTGATGTGAGCAACCTCATTGCGGTCGCAAACCGCAACATCTCGGCTGGGTCGATGAACCTAGAAACGAGTAAAATCTCCCTCCGAGCTATCGGTGAGATCGTTGATCCGAAGCAGTTAGAGGAGCTCCCCATAACGAGCTTCGCTGGCCGGACCATCTATCTGCGAGACGTGGCGAGCATCGTAGATGGCGATCCTGAGCAGCAAACGCTCGCCTATGTGGACAACCAGAGGGGCGCGATGCTCATGTTGATGAAGCAATCGGGTGCCAACACGGTTCAGGTGAATAAGCGTGTCCTCAAGGCGCTCCCGCAGATTGTTAAGAACCTCCCCACGGACATTAAGATAGAGGTGATTATGGATCAGAGCGACTTCATCGTGCGCTCGATCAATAGTCTGAGCTCGACGATCGGCATCACCTTCTGCGTCGTGATGCTCATCGTGCTACTCTTCCTGGGCCGATGGCGCGCCACCTTTATCATCGTTCTGACGATCCCGATATCGCTGCTCTCGGCCTTCATATACCTACTGCTGACGGGTAATTCGCTCAACATCATCTCGCTCAGTTCGCTCTCCATAGCCATCGGTATGGTGGTGGACGATGCGATCGTGGTACTAGAAAACATTACCAACCACATCGAGCGGGGAAGCTATCCGAAGCAAGCTGCCGTCCATGCGACCAACGAGGTGGCACTCTCAGTCATCGCCTCTACGCTAACGATGCTGGCGGTCTTCCTCCCGATGGTGATGATGCAGGGCATGGCGGGACTACTCTTCCGTCAGCTCGGCTGGATCGTCAGTATCGTGATGATCGTCTCAACCATCTGTGCACTCGCCCTGACACCTACGCTCTGTGCCCACATGCTCCGAGCTAATCGTCAGCGCCAGGAGGGAAAAGTATCCCAAAAGATTCTACGCCCCTTCAACGACTTCATCCAGCGACTGACGGTACTCTACCAGCGCACGCTCGCCTGGGTGCTACGACACAAGTGGCTCACGGTAGGCTTGTCCGTAGGCATCTTCGCACTATCGCTCACGCTGGGCTCGCTGGTTAAGACCGAGTTCATGCCGCAGGGAGACGGTGGCTATATATTTGTCAAAGCGTACTACCCTGTAGGCACTACCATAGACCGCCCGCTCGCTGAGGGCCATCGCCTCACCGAGGAGTGGCACAAGAAGTACCCCGAGATAGAGATGCTCCAGTTCTCCACGGGTCAAGCTGATGCGTTCCAGTCTGGCGCTTCGACGCTAGCTCAGGACAATGCGGATAATCTTCTCTCCTTCAATATCAAGCTGGTCGATGCCTCCGAGCGAAAGCGTTCCTCTAAGGAGGTTGCTGCCGAGATGCGTCGTGATCTGAGTGCCACGCCTGGTATCAAGCAGTACAACGTCTCCATTCAGACAGGTGGCGGGGGACAGCAAAGCACTGTCAATGTTGATATCTATGGACACGATTTTGCCGTCACCGATCAGATCTCCAAAGCGTTTATGGCGGAGATTAGGAAGTCGCCAGCTTGTGCTCAGGCACTGAGCAATCGCGACGAGTTTATGCCTGAGTACCAGGTCATCTTCGACCCGCAGCGTCTCGCTGAGCATGGCTTGACCAATAGTATGGTAGCGAGCTATCTGCGCAACAGCATTTATGGAGCCACCGCCTCCTTCTATCGTGAGGATGGGCAGGAGTATGAGATCCGTGTGCGACTAGCTCCCGAGTTCAGACGCTCGCTAGACGATGTGGCGCAGACACTCGTACGCACCCCGCAGGGAACGAGTGTACGACTAGGCGAACTGGGCAAAGTCGTGGAGCACTTTGCGCCTCCCGCCATTTACCAGAAAGACCGCTCTCGTGTCGTCACCATTGCCCTCACGCCAGCACCTAAGGCTGCGCTCTCAGACCTCGTCCGCACCGCTCAGAAGACCCTCGACGGGATGGATATGCCCGAGGGCGTGAGCTACGAGATCACAGGAGCTTTCGAGCAGCAGCAAGAGGCTTTTGCAGACTTAGGGACGCTCCTGCTGCTCATTGTCTTCCTAGTCTTCATCGTTATGGCTGCGGAGTTTGAGAGTTTGGCCTCCCCGTTTGTCATTATGTTTTCCGTGCCCTTTGCCTTTACGGGCGTCATCATCGGTTTGCTCGTGACGGGTGTCCCCCTGAGTATCATTGCCTTCATTGGAGCGATCATGCTCGTCGGTATCGTGGTGAAGAATGGTATCGTCCTGATCGACTACACCATACTCAATCGTGAGCGTGGCATGTCCGTACGCACTGCGCTGCTCCATGCGGGAGCGTCGCGTCTGCGTCCTGTGCTGATGACGACGCTCACGACCGTCTTCGGTATGGTCCCGATGGCTATCGGCATCGGGCAGGGTAGCGAGATGTGGCAGCCGATGGGTGTCACGGTAGCCTTCGGACTGACCATCTCAACGCTGGTCACGCTCCTCCTGATCCCCTGTATCTATGCGCTGGTCTCTCGCCGTCAGATAAGGCGTCGGCGTAAGAAAAGTCTCAAAAACCACCACTAAGCTATGAATAGACAAAAGGCAATCTTCATCGTCTACAACAGTGCCCTGCATGGGCTCGTACTGCGCACCCTCGAGCAGCACAATGCCAAGGGCTATACCGAGTGGAGCGAAGTCTACGGACGTGGCTCCGCAACGGGCGAACCGCATCTCGGTAGCCACGCCTGGCCGACGACCAATGGTGCTATGATGGTTATCACGGACGCTGAGCGAGCCGAGCGACTCCTCGCGGCACTGCATCAGATCGACCAAGACAATCCGAAGCAAGGGCTGAGAGCCTTCGCCTGGGAGGTCACCGACATGATCTAACGAATACAGCACTAGCACAACAGAAAGCGTCAGTCTCGCACGAGCGAGGCTGACGCTTTCTTCATTGTGAGGGGAGGGTGATCAGCTAACTTCTGATCACTCTATTCCCGACCAAAGCTGCTTGCAGATTTAGTCTGCAAACGCTCTCTTTGCTTTGACACTTACGTCTCTACTTCTTTATGATTTGAACTGTTTCGCCAGACAAAGTGAGCAAATATACGCCTTGAGGAAGGTGTGATAGATTGACGACGCCCTCTCCAGTTGCATTCGTTGTGAATGTCTCAATTTGGTTGCCAGCGAGATCCATCACGATGGCTGTAGCGTCAGGAGCTTCTGAAGTGATATGTAAATAGTCTATGACGGGGTTGGGTGTAACTTGAATCCCCTGATGAGATGACAATCTCTGCGTAGCACTTACATCATGTCCTGGGAATTTGTTTTGGCCTTGATTCTCGTACCCCTTCCAGTCATATACGTTCCATTTCTTCTGCTTTAGATCTTCAACGACTTTAACAGGACAGACATTCTTATCGTTTTCATCTTTAGAGTCTATCACATAAATCTCTCCCATCTGTTTTTCAGTAGCTGTAGAGAGAGACTCTGAGAGAAGCTTGAATGCGTTCTTATCCAACTGATTGGTGTAGCACAAGATATCAAACAGTTTAGGACAGTTCTCTGCCTTAAGCTGTGTCAGCTTGTTTACTGCTACGTTGAGATAGGTAAGCGTAGGTATATTTGAAACATTTAGCTCTGTCAGAAGGTTACCCTCCAGACTAACACGACTCAGCTTATGATTTGCAGAGAGATCGATTGCAGTCAATTCGTTTCCCTTAGCCTCTAACAAGTCTAGATTGGTCAAAGCCTTTACGTCTAATGTCTTCAAGCCACACTTAGAGATTGTAAGACTCTTAAGCTGGGGAACTACGGATAAGTCTATCTCTTTAAGTGGATTCATTGAAGCATGTAGGACGGACAAGTTAGGTACTGAAGAGAAATCAAGTTGTGAGATCTCATTTTGTGAGCACTCTAGTACCGTAAGCTCAGGCGTGTGGGTGAGATCTATCTTATCTAGCAGATTGGCATAACAGATCAGTCGCGACAACTTTTTTGTATGACTTAAGTCTATCGTCTCAAGATAATTGTTGTTGACATCTAGCGAAATAAGCTCCGTACAAGCAGAGAGGTCTATGCCCTCCAAGATGTTATGGTCGAGCTTGAGGTGCTTCATAGACTTACTAGCGGAGAGGTCAATAGACTTAAAGTTATTATAGGGAGCAAATAGTATCTCCATTTTAGGACACTTCGTCAAGTCCAGTGTTTGAAGTTTGCATCCACTGCAGCCTAGACTAATCAAGTTGGGCAGAGCTGTCAGGTCAAAAGACTCTAGCTTAAGATCTGAGATATCCATATGCTCTAGGAGCGTATTCTTTGACAAGTCAAGGCTTGTAATATTCGTACCAGCAACTCCAAGACGGGTTAGCTTGGTAAGCATTGATACATCAATGCTGTATAGAGGATTTTCTCGTATTGATAGGTTGTTCAGCTCTGTGTTTTTACTACAATCTAGAGAGGATAGATTGTTGTTGTCACAGATAAGAGACTCGAGATGAGAGTTCCCAGAGATCTCAAGTTCATACAACCCGTTATTGGCGCACACCAAGGTGTTGATGGGTCCGTAAATTGAGAAGGCTTTAGACTCTACCTCATGAGTAATTGAAGTGACATTGTCACCAGACTCCCAATTCGTTACCTCCTCATTAGTGTCTTTGACTCCATTATTGTTCCAATCGATCCATACGCTAGACCGATCGGCTTCAGGGGCATCTATGCTGAGCATATAACCCCCAAATGGCACATTGCCATCAGACTTAAGTTTGATGACGGGACTCTCTCCGTTTTGTGCCCAAAGGGCAACCCCTGTCACAGAGGACAGAAGAAAGAGAAACATAAATCGAGTAAGTTTTCTCATATCAAGATGTATTTGATGTTTAGTGGATCTGCAAAGGTACGGTTTTTCTCTTTTACGATAAAGCTCTGGCTAGGTTAGATTAGCTAGAGCTTTTATCAGCGAGGCTGACGCTTTCTTCGTCTTTGTGGGGGAGCGGGCGGTAGCTTCCAGCTGAAATGTTAACTTTCCAAAACCATTCCAAGCTTGGAAATTTATTTTTCCAAGGGAGGAAAAGAAAATTTCCAAGGGTGGAAAATAAGTTTTCCAACGCTGGAAAAGAAAGTTTCCAACGCTGGAAAGGTTCCTTTCCTCTGTTGGAAAGTTCAAACCCCTCCCTAGGAACGATTTGCTCCCGCAAATCTTACGAATAACGACATGTAGGGACGCACGGTCGTGCGTCCGTTGTGTCAAAGGTTACAGCGTCAAGATCGTTCGACAACGGACGCACGACCGTGCGTCCCTACAAAGGGCTACCCGTCACGGCTGACTTGGGGACGGACGCACCGACGGCTTGCATCCGACTGGGTGTCCTTACATATCGTTACACAGCTATTTGTTGAGCTCGATGAGGCGATCGTTGAGATCGGCATTGCTCCGCAGGCGGGGTATCTTGTGCTGCCCGCCGAGTTTGCCTTGCTCCTCGAGCCAGTCGTTGAAGAGCCCTCGCCGAGCAACCACCAGATGGGGCATCAGGAGTGCCATATCGGCATAGCGCTTGGCCTCGTAGTCACTATTGAGCGTACGGAGCTCTTGATCGATGCGCTCGATGAAGTGCTCTGGATCGGCTGGCGGTGTGTCAAACTCTACGATCCACTCGTGATAGCCATTGGCCGTCTCAAGGCAGAAGCGCGGTGCCACCGTATAGTCGCGCACCGTGACGCCCATCTCCTGGGCGACGCGCGAGATGGCTGTGGTCGTGTTGTGGACCATCAGCTCCTCGCCGAAGGCGTTGATAAAGCTCTGCGTACGTCCTGTGATGATGAACTTGTAGGGGTGCAGCTCGGTGAACATAACCGTGTCGCCGATGATGTAGCGGTAGAGCCCTCCGAGGGTGGAGATGACGAGTGCATAGTTGACCCCTTTCTGTACGTCGGCTAGCGGTATAGCTTGACGGTCAGGGGCGTCAAACTGAGACATTGGGATGAACTCGTAGAAGATGCCGTAGTCCTGCATCAGGAGCATAGAGCTAGAGGTGGGGTCGTCCTGAACGCCAAAGAAGCCCTCGCTCGCATTGTAGGTCTCACGATACTGCATCCGCTCGGACGGGATGACTTGGCGGTAGCGCTCACGATACGGATCGAAGCTGATCCCCCCGTGAAAGAATACCTCGAGGTGAGGCCATACCTCCGAGAGGTTCTCCCGTTCTGTATACTCTAGGATCGCCATGATGGTCTCGAGCATCCAGCTCGGCACGCCTGAGAGACTGCCCACATCTGCTGTTGCCACCTCCCGGACGATCTGTCGCATTTTGGCGGTCCATTCGCTCATGAGGAGGGTCTGCTTCGAGGGAACGCGGTACATCTGTCCTAGGGCTGGCATGTTTTCCACCAAGATGGCGGAGAGGTCGCCCGTATGGGTGCCTGCGGCAAACTCAGTCGGTTTGTGGCTTCCTCCGATGACTAAGCTTTTGTGCGCAAAAAACTCGCTGTCGGGTCGTGTGTCTAGATAAAGCCAGAGCGCATCTTTGGCTCCCTGATAGTGGCAACTCTGCAGATGCAACCCAGGCACGGGAAGGTATTTGCTGCGACCTCCCGAGGTGCCACTGGAGGTGGCGAACCAGCGACAGCTACCCTTGATGAGCTGATTGCGCTCTCCCTGTAGCATACGCTCTACCCAGGGGCGCAGCTCCTCGTACTCAACGATCGGGACGATGCGCTGGTAGTCGCTGTAGGTGCGGATAGGCTCGCTCGTGAGGGACTGCTCGTAGGCGGTGCCACGTAGTACACGCATGACGCGCTTGAACTGACGCGTTTGGATAGCTTCGCTCTGCTTAGCGTACTGCTCGATGCTCTTGAGCCGGAGGTACATGAGGCGATAGATGGTTGCGGTCTTTCTGTCCATAGTATTGGGGATTACTTTACGGCTACCAGTCTCTGATAGCGTAGCATGGGGGAGGTAAGGTAGACGAGGGTCGTGTATTGGTTTTCTGTCTGATAGTAGTCGCCCTCGATAGCGTTGCTGGCTAGGGGAGCGGGCGATGGCGAGGTACTGTATCGGTAGCTGACGTAGCCCCCCTTGACGAGGAGCGATAGCTCGAAGTAGCCCGTCTCGCGGTTGTAGCGTAGCGTGCGTTGCTCCTTAGGCAGTGCGTCAAAGGCGACTCCCTCGATGAATGGGGTGCCATACCTGAGCGGGTCATCCAGAGCCAGTCGCCAGGTGACGAGGTAGTAGTCTGTCATGGTCTCGTCGTAGTACGGGTCGTAGTCTGTCTGGCGCACCTTGCGATAGCCATTGGCATCGGAGAGCGTAATGTAGCTACCGCTCGTCGGGCGGTCTAGATAAAGGTCAGCCTTAGTGGGCGCCTCCTGACTATTCAGGTGCTCCACACCCATATTTGCCTCGTAGGGCGACAGTATCTCGTAAGCGCGCCACTCATTGCCCGCTGCAAAGGTGGCTCCGTCATGGCCTCTGAAGGTGAGCCGCCCAGGAGCGAGGGAGGTGGGGCGGGTGAGTCGCTGGTAGCGGGTGGAGGAACCGTTCTGGCCGACAGTGACGAGTAGCTCCGTGAGCGGATCGGTGGTTAGTGTGGGGGAAAAGGTCAGCTCTAGTTCCACTTGCTGAAAGCGGGAGTAGTTGCCCTGAGGCGTCGTCGGTACCACCTGCTGAGCGACCTCGGCGAGAGGCTCATAGAGGGCAAAGCTGGTGACGAAGATAGGCTCCTCTTGCAGCTCTTCGCACCAAGCGGTGAGGCGGTAATTGCCCGAGAGAAGCGGTTGCAGTACGGAGGCACCTCCGAGGCGCAGCTCGTAGTGACGGTAGGCGACGCTCGTGGCTTCCGAAGGGGTGCTCTCGTCCGTCTGCCAGCGCGCTCCGACCCATCCGTCGATGTATTCGCTGAGCGCCATACGGTCATTGACCTGCCAGTCAGCATCGCACAGCTCCAGCTGGTAGTGGATGCGGTGCGGGACAGGGTCTGCGAGGTCAAAGCTCACCACAACTTCCTCATCGCTACTAGCCAAGCGAGCGATCGGGTAGGGTATAGCAACCGGCTCCCCGTCACGCCACACCTGACACTGTAGAGTCTGTACCTCTGTCGTATAGATGTGATGTGGGAATATCTCTCCTCCCGAGAGTGAGCCAGCGAGGCCTAGGAGGAGCCAGCAAAGCGTCCATAGCTTGTTCATCGTCCCAAAGTTACAGATCTTTGATGGAATGACAAAGAGTCCACCACTGCACTAGACTCCGCAACCCTTACGAGTAACCCGCTGTAGGGGCGGACCGATGTGTCCGCCCGTCCTCATCGGAGCGCAGTATGCCTTGTGGGCGGACACGCAGGTCCGCCCCTACACGGGACCACATCAACATGACAAGTTCAGCCATTAGATGCTGTAACTCTAGTGTTCGCTTTCTAAGTTCAAATGCAAGCAAATCGTTATTCGTAGTATTTGCGTAATTGACTTGTGAGCGCACAAACAAAAAGGAGACAGACGCCCGCCGTGGGTGTCTGTCTCCTATTTTGTCTTCTGGCTAGCTCGAGGCTAGCGCATCGCTTTGCGATTAGTTGCCGTGAGCCGCTTGGATCTCCTCGTACTTAGCATTGTTGCCCAGTGCGTAGTAGATATTACCGAGTAGGTAGTAAGACGCGTCTGGGTTGATGCTGTAAGCCTTCTCGAGGTAGGGGAGAGCCTTGTTGAGCAGTGCTGTGCGCTTCTCTTGAGCCGCAGCTCTACCGCCATCCTCCTTGTCAGAGACCTCTACCGCCTCGTTGTAGTAGATACGTCCTATGTTACAGAGCGACTCGACATAGTTAGGATCTACCTCTAGTGCTTTGCTAAACCACTTGATAGCTTCCTCCTCATTGCTCTCCTCGTAGAGCTTACCCATCACGTCGTAGAGCTGGGGGTTCTCGGGATTGAGCTCGATAGCCTGAGTGAGGAAGGCACGCGCCTCGTCATACTTGTTCTGTACGATGTAAGTATTGATCAGGTTGACAGAGTAGTATGGCTCCTTGGGGAAGAGCTTGAGACCCTCGCGCATCGTCGTGATGTAGTTGGTCGTGTCGCCCTCCTCGATGTAGGTCTGAGCGAGGATCTGGTAGACCTCGTTCTGACGATAACCAGAGTTCTTAAGCTCCTCACCATACTTGATAGCTAGCTGCTTGTCGCCAGCCTGATAAGCTGTGATGATAGCAAAGAAGTCAACCATGAGCGAGTTGGAGTCTGTCTGAGCGATCTTATCACCCTCGAAGAGTGGTGAATGCTTGATCTCTCTGAATGACTGGAATGCCTTGAGTGCACTCTTGAAGTCCTTCTGCTCCATGTAGTATCCTCCGGCATTGATGTAGTAGAGGAGGTTGTCCTTGTATGCCTTAGAGATCTTCTTCTCAAACTTAGGGCGCACCTTGCCCTTGTCGTTGGGCTGGTGATCGATCTCGTAGGTCTTTGTGTAGTACTCGTGCATAGCGAGTAGAGCCTTGTACATGCTAGCGAGATCTTGTGGCTCATTCTTGAGGCTCTTCTGATTTTCGCCTGTGAAAGCACGCTCCTCGATCAGTCCTGCGGTGTACCATGTCTTGGCGTCGTCCTTGGTCTCAGGGTTTTCAAGTGCCTGCTGGATTAGGTTACGAGCCCCAGGATAGTCAGGCTTGCTCGCATCAGACAGACGATCAGCGCCTCTGACGTTTGAGGTCTGTGCGCATCCGAATGTTAGTGCACTCATCAGCACGAGTAGCACTAGGGTTACCTTGCGTGTTGTTTTCATATTTCAAGTAGATGTTACTGGTTTGTATTCTAGTTCTCTTGTAGTGTCTAACTGAAGAAGCCTACTCTTGATCATCGTTGACCTCTAGCTCCTCGTCTGAGTCTGATCCTTGCAGATCCTCCTCCTGAGGGACAAACTCTGAGGGGTCGTCTAGGTCAGCCTCGTCGATGAGCTCTGGCTCCTCTTCCTCAGCCACTACATTACATATAGATGCTATTTCGTCCGAACGTTTATTCAGGTCTATCATCTTGACCCCTTGAGTAGCGCGTCCCATGACACGTACCTGCTCCATAGAGAGGCGTATAGCGACGCCACTCTTATTGATGATCATAATGTTGTCGTCATCCTCTACGGCACGGATATCGATGAGCTGACCAGTCTTGTCGGTCACGTTGATCGTCTTGACACCCTTGGCGCCACGCTTCGTGATGCGGTAGTCATCGATGAGCGAACGCTTGCCATAGCCCTTCTCGCTGATGACGAGGATCGTCTCGTCGCTATTCTTCAGGCGATGTACGACCATACCGATGACCTTGTCGTTGGGATCGTCATCGAGACGGATGCCACGAACGCCTGTCGCTGTGCGTCCCATAGGACGTACATCTTGCTCGTTAAAGCGGACGCAGCGCCCATTGCGGTTGGCAAGGAAGATCTCGCAGTTACCATTCGAGAGAGCCACCGAGACGACCTGATCATCGTCACGTAGGTTGATCGCGCGGACACCCGTCTTGCGTGGGTTAGCGTAGTGCGCTAGGAGCGTCTTCTTGATCAAGCCCTGCTCAGTAGCGAAGACAAGGTAGTGTGTATTGACAAATTCCACATCGGTCGTCAAGTTCTTAATACGTAGGAAAGCCGTGATGCGATTCTCCTCGTCTAGGTCTAGGAGGTTCTGGATATGTCTGCCCTTAGAGCTCTTGGAGCCCTCGGGTATCTCAAAGACTCTGAGCCAGTAGATACGTCCCGTAGCGGTAAAGAGCATCATTGTGGCGTGCATCGTCGCCGAGTAGATGTACTCGACAAAGTCTTCGTCACGACTATCGGCACCCTTGACGCCGACACCGCCACGTGTCTGCGTACGGAACTCCGAGAGGGGTGTACGCTTGATATATCCTAGGTGAGAGATGGTGATCACCATATCCTCGTCAGCGTAGAAGTCCTCAGGATTCAAGTCTTCCGAAGCATATACGATCTCCGAGCGACGCTCATCGCCATACTTGTCGATGATCTCACGGCACTCCTCCTGGATCTTCTCCATACGCATATTGATGTCGCTGAGGAAGAGGTTTAGGTAGTCGATACGCTCCTTGAGCTCATTGTACTCATGCTCCAACTTGTCAATATCGAGCTTCGTGAGCTGTCGCAGACGCATATCAACGATAGCACGGGCCTGTAGCTCCGAGAGGTTGAATGCCTCCATCAGTCGATTCATCGCATCGCGAGTCTCCTCACTAGAGCGGATGATGCGTATGACCTCGTCAATGTTGTCTACGGCAATGATCAAGCCCTCCAAGATGTGGATACGCTCCTGCGCCTTGCGAAGCTCATACTGCGCACGACGTGTCACCACCTCGTGGCGGTGATCGACGAAGTGGCCGATGAGATCCTTAAGGTTGAGCAGACGAGGACGACCATGGACTAGCGCAATGTTATTGATACTAAAGTAGCTCTCCAGGTCGGAGTACTTATATAGGTAGTTGAGTACGACGCCAGCGTTGGCATCCTTCTTTATATCGATGACAATGCGGATACCCTTATTGCTCGACTCATCAGAGATGTCGCTGATGCCGTCGATCTTCTTCTCGTTGACCAGCTGGGCGATCTTAGCGACCATATCGCTCTTGCGCACCTGATAAGGTATCTCACGGATGATGATCTGCTCATGGCCGTGGTGCTCCTCTATGTCAGCCTTGCCACGTATCACGATACGTCCGCGGCCTGTGTGGAAGGCCTCTTTGACCCCCTCGTATCCGTAGATGACACCGCCCGTGGGAAAGTCAGGCGCCTTGACATACTGCATCAGTTCATCGACCGTGATCTCGCCACGCGCATCGATGTAAGCGATACAAGCGTTCAGCGTCTCAGTAAGGTTGTGCGGAGCCATATTGGTCGCCATACCGACGGCGATACCAGCAGCACCATTGATTAGAAGGTTCGGGATGCGACAGGGTAGTACCGTAGGCTCCTGGAAGTCTCCGTCGAAGTTGTCCTGAAAGTCTACCGTCTCCATGTCAATGTCACGGAGCATCTCCTGTGCAAACTGGTTGAGCCTCGACTCCGTGTAACGCATCGCAGCGGGTGAGTCTCCGTCGATAGAGCCGAAGTTACCCTGACCCTGTACGAGCGGGTAACGCATGTTCCAGCCCTGTGCGAGACGTACCAATGTGTTATATACGGAGCTGTCGCCATGGGGGTGATACTTACCTAATATATCACCGACGGCGCGTGCACACTTACGGGTAGGATTATTGTAGGTATTGCCACTCTCATTCATCGAGTAGAGTACACGACGATGCACAGGCTTGAGACCATCACGCACATCGGGTAGTGCACGAGATACGATGACAGACATTGAGTAGTCAATGTAAGAGGTCTTCATTTCGTCCTCAATATCCACCGGGATAATCCTATCTATACTATCTTCCATAGAGTCAATTGTGTTTTATTCGCTTGGTCGTAGAGGCTGGCAGACGAGACTCCGAGAGAAGTGCCCTCTCCGAGTTGTCCACCCTCACCCAGCAGGTGTCACTCATCGAGCTAAAAGCCGAGAGAGACCTCTACTTTCAGATGGCTAAGTTACGAAAAATATCTCTATCCGATGAAGATCCGCCTGGTCTCAACTCCGCAAATCTCACGTGCAGCCCTTGGTTGGGGGCCCCGGCCCGGACGCAGAGCATCGGTGTGTCCGTTGTCGTCAAAGGTTACAGCATCGTTTCGCTGATTTGGGGACGGATGCCCTCCCACTAAACACTATCCGTGCGTACCTACAGCGGGTTACACATTGGGGTCTATAATATGACAAATAGTCCCGAAAGGTCGTCCCATACTGATGGGACGAAAATCTCCCACCCGCGTTGGGACGAAAAAATCCCAAGGGAGGGATTTAGAAATCCCCACGGAGGGACGAAAAGATCCCAAAGGAGGGACGAAACGATCCCCACGTGGGGACGAAATGAAACTTCGGAGGAAATGATTGGCGTCCACGTGGAGAATAAAATATAAAATGACTATCGGAGGAGAGATGAGATACTTGTATGCTAAGATGCACAACAGATACAAAGAAGAGGTACCATACTGTATTCTATTTGATAAGCCCGAAAAAGTAGAGACTTCAGCCCCTCCAAAAGAAGAATAGTGCTTGCCAAAAAACCGTAGACATCGGAATATCAATGCGGGACTTACTCTTGGCAAACACTATTCTGACCACAAAGGTAGCAACTATATCTGAGACAAGCAAATATGTAGAGAGCCACGGGGAGCGATTGTCCTCGTGGCTCTCTGTCGGTATAGGCTCTAACCTAGAGGAGAGCGATGCGATACCATCTGCGTGAGGTCACGCAAATGGTCGTCTCAGTGCTATCCTCTCAGTATCTGGTCGGTCAGCGCGCGCAGGAGCTGGAAGAGGTTGAAAATGAGCTCTCCGGTCGTACTCTCCTGTGGAGATGGCGTCTTGTGTCACGTCGAGGAGCGCCCCGGTGACAGCGCGTAGCTCTCTGCTGGGCAGTACGAGGTAGATGAAGCCCTAGGGGCGGGGATGGAAGACAACCTCGAATTAACCCTCGTCTATAAAAAGACAGAAGGCTAACACTTACAAGAAGTGCTAGCCCCTGCGGGCGAGGAATAGCGGCATTACCCGGGTAATCCTCCTAGACTCTTTCGAATCCGCTACAAAGGTAGCAACTATATTTCAAATGGTAAACTAGCCTAGTCACAAGATGCGACGACCTGATAAAAAGTAAAGGAGAAGTATCTGAACGCTCCGCCCTGGTTCTACGACTATGAGTAAGACTTACTTCAGAAACTTCTCCTTCTTGGCGCGAAGATAGTAACTATACTTCAACTGATAAAATAACAACTAGAGTAGAGTAACTAGACTCCGCAAGTCTCTTTAAAATACGACCGCCAGCAAGAGACTTTCAGGCGGAAGCATGGCGCGATTACTCTTTCGAGCAATCTCACCGTTCTTACCGCAAAGGTAGTAACTATATTTCAAATGGTAAAACACGCCTAGCCACAAGATGCGACAAGTCTCATATCACATCTCATATAAAGAAGACAAGGCGAAGAACTAATAACTTCCGATTTCGTACTCGGGAGGGATAGAAGTTCAACGCCTTATCGGAGAGGCACAGCTTGAAGTTATCGCGCTTTTTTCGGCTCTACTCCATTGCAAAGGTAGCAACTAAATATCAATTGATCAAACGACCAACTTACTAGCAGTGCAAAAGGTAAAACATGATAGACTAAGGACAGCTCCTTCCACGCTGACAATGATTGCCACAAGGGCTAATTCAGATAGAGAGCGAAGGAGTGAGCAGGATGGCGGAAGGTCGCTGGGCTAGTCTGACGACTTGGGAGTCACATCTCTGAGTGAGAAGGAGCTCTTGAGGACACGGTTGTTGTAGTCCTGTACGATCGCCTTAAAGAGTGCTGTGTAGTGCGACACCTCTGACGAGGTAGGGGCGGTGGCGCGATCGGGCTCCGTCTGCAGGTAGGCTGCTGGCTTCTGGACGCTGACCTGACCATCGGTGGTCATCGTGAGCGTGAGCGCCTTCGTGAAGAAGAGGTACTGGTTGTGGTAGAAGTTGAGCGCATAATGCTCTGCTTGCTGGTCGAAGATGTTACTTCCGTAGCTCAGTACAGGCTCCGTGATACCGAGCAGGTAGAGGAGCGTGGGGAGGATATCTATGTGCTGCACGACATAGTCGCTGATCTCTCCATGTAGCTTGCCCTGCGGGTCGAAAAATAAGATAGGCGCCGCAGCGTGTCCCGCTAAGTTGGCATACAGAGGTTGGTCGCTGAGGCTTGTGTGATCGGCCGTGATGACGAAGAGCGTATTGCGATACCAGGGCTCCTCTTTGACCCGCTCGAAAAACTCTCGGAGAGCCTCGTCGGCATATTGAGCTGTCTGATGGATCGGGAGTGTACCTCGCTTTAGTTTGCCTTTATACCCCTTGGGCATGCTAAAAGGACTATGATTAGAGAGTGAGAAGAAGAAGGCTCCGAAGGGCTCCCGGAGCGACTTCATATCTTCGGCCATGGCCTGCTCGAAGGGTAGGTCGTGGATACCCCACGTACCGACCTTAGCGTTAGACTCATTAGGATGCTTAGCTAGATAGTCCTGAGCGGTGTATTGATCCTGTACACCTAGACGATTGAGGAAGGAGTAGAAGCCCATAGCCCCTGGCTCATCACCATGGTAAAACTTGAGGTGGTAGCCGTAATCGCCTAATGATAGGGGCAAGCCCGTGTCGTAGGAGTCGAAGTGCTGGTAGTTGTCCATAGTCCACGCCTCATCGTCGAAGGTGCCACCAAACGAAGGTAGCGAGACGAAGATCGAGGGAAAGGACTCGACGGATCGCTTGCCAGAGGCAAAGCCGTACTGCGCATAGAGCGTGTGTGGCATCAAGCTATCGAGGTAAGGGGTGTAGCTCGGGTACCCGTCGATATATCTATTGAGGTAGCCCGTGTACTCTCGCGCCATACTCTCTAGGATGATCACGACGACGTTGCGCCCCTGCATAGAGCCAAAGAGCGTATCGCTCTCTGAGAGTGGAGCTGCCTGATAGTAAGGTGTGAAGATGGTAGGTAGCTCTTCGTTTGTATAGAAGGTGAAGAGCTGTCGTGAGGCGGCGTCTTTTGTCAGGGCGACGGGGGTGTTTTGCAGCAAGGGAAACTGCTCAGGATCTGTCGTGTAGGAGAAGAAGTGCATCGTCGGTACGGGTTTGCTCGAAAAGTCCCAAGTACCACGCATACTGAAGAAGAGGAAGATGACCATGCCCAGTGTGCAGGTACCGTCTACCCA
Source organism: uncultured Porphyromonas sp. (assembly GCF_902489635.1). GTDB lineage: Bacteria > Bacteroidota > Bacteroidia > Bacteroidales > Porphyromonadaceae > Porphyromonas. Next base: position 20,786 of record NZ_CABUAN010000011.1, read on the forward strand.
GTAAGAGCGACGAGAGGTGCGCGTCTCACGCTGGTACTGCACCAGCCAGTAGCCCGCTATGGCTAGAGCGAGCAAGACGAAGAACGCTATGGTGAGTGGCCAAAACTCTACAACGAAGTCTTTGTAGAAGCTAAACATGCTCTTCCCCTGAAACTCTCGAAAGATGTCACTATTTGCTCGCCTCAGTACGAAGGGATAGTAGCCGGTGTCTGAGACATTGAGGAAGATGAAGAAGCCTAGTGGCAAGATGTATGCTATATGGCGTATCCAGCGATACCAGCTACTCATCTCGATCCGTCTAGGTAGGTAAGCGCCTACGATCATCATCAGGTAGTAGAGTAGCAGTCCGTATGCGATGGCGACCATGTCTAGTATGTAGCCTCCCCGCATGAGGTGGAGCAACTGCCAGCCATCGACCGAAGGGAAGAAAGATTGATTGTAGAAGTAGTAGAGCAGTCGGCACAGCTGCATCAGTACAATGGCCCAGAGCGTGTGACAGGCGATCGCTACCCAACGTGATTTGGTTGTAATCATTCGATATGATAGAAGCTTTAAGTTCGGATTTACCAGTAGAGTGTTCCCAGCTTTACGGATTATGACAATCTCTCAAAGAGTCTCTCCCAGTCTGTAATAATATGGTCTATATCAAAGGTCTGCACATACTCTCTGGCGTGTGCTGCCATAGCTCGGCGTCTATCGCTATCAGCTATCAGCGAGGAGACCTCCTGAGCAAAGAGGTTAAGGTCAAATGGAGGCACCAGCACGCCAGCACGCCCCTCGTCTAGGACTACCCCCGTGGCTAGAAAGGAGTCAAAAGCGACGGGTACGACCCCGTGCTGCATAGCCTCGGTGAGAACCATCGACCATCCCTCAGCGTCACTGGTTAAGATGGAGATAGCAGCTCGCTCGTAGTATGGCTTAGGCTCTTGCGTGCCTAAGATGTCACAGCGCTCTAACTGTGCCTGCTCTAGCGTAGCACGATAGGGACCATCGCCGAGTACGACCAGTCGCCAGTCGGGATGCGCTGCTGAGACTTGTCGCCAGATGGCGGGGATGTGCTCGATACCTTTGCCCTTGACGAGACGACCCACGTAGAGTACGATAGGTTCCTTGTCATAGGCGGGGGCTAGCTCTGTAGGGAGATACGTATTGGCATTGTGTATGACGGCAAACTTCGAGGTGTCCTTGATGTGAGCAATCTGTGCGATGAAGTCAGCACTAGGCTGGCACAGCACAACAAAAGCATCGGAGAGATCGTAGATCTTTCGCCACGAGTTGCCCCATTTACGATTCATAAAGGCTCTGACGACCCGATTGACCACTTTGAGCCTCCAGTATCGATAGTGATACGAGTCGGGAGTGGTGTGTAGTACCTGTACGAGCTTGGCTCCTGCCTCATCGGTCGCCTCGCGGAGCATAACTGCTAGTCTACGACTATAAGCAGAGTGTGAGACTAAGATGGAGACTTCGTGAGCGCATAGGAAGTCGCAGAGGGCGATGCGGTTTTCCTCCGAATTAATCTTAGAGGGGTTGGGGAGTATGAGGGTGTTTTGCTTGAGAGCAGTCTTACCCCAGCTATCCACACATACGTAGCAGATATGATGTCCTCGCTGCTCCAGAGCTGTGGCTACACGATGAGAGACCTTCTCGATGCCACTAAAGAGCAGATCGATCGCATACCAATTGAAGAAAGCTATGTTCATCTCTTTGGTGCGACTAGGGGGCTACTGATATTGATCGATAAAGCGCAGGATGCGCTGACGGGCTTTGACTCCATCGATCGTAAAGGGATGGTCAAAGACCCCCAGCTTATTCAGCTTATCCAGATCTTGCGCCAGCTCCTGTCGATCTGTAGGGTCGGTGATGCGTTGCTCTAGCTTGTAGGCGATACGATTATTGATCATAGCCCACATACACTCCCGCTGCCAATGCTCCTTCTGGTAGGGCGTAGCTCGCTCCTCATAGAGCTGATAGGTGTGCTCCAAGCCTTTGATCCAGTTCTTGACCTTCTTAGTCCGACTAGAGGAGCGGTCTATCGATCCGATGTTGGGGAAGTAGTAGTAAAAAGGCAGATCCGTGATGACCGTCCGGGGATTCTTGAGGATCACCTCACTCCACCAGGGGAAGTCTTCGAAGATTACTCCTTTGAGAAAGGGGACATCCTCCACGAGGCTCCTGCGAAGCAAGTGACGCCACACGTAGAAGTGCTTGATCGGATTCTCGATCTTCGTATGGCTGTACTCCGTGACGTGAGCGAAGACATCATCGGTCGTGTGATACTTCACCTTGTCTAGCGTGAAGCGTCGCTTGAGACCACGAGGCATCGTCTTATCAATGTCAAAGCCTAGCGCATGACGCACGAGGAGCCGAGGACGAAAGAGCGGATCTTTGTACCAAGAGACGATATCGGCATCCTCTTGCTGGATCAAAGCGTAGGCGATCTCAAAGGTCTGTGGATGGATCAGATCGTCTGAATCTAAGAAGTTGACGTAAGTGCCCTTAGCAACGGCCATGCCCGCATTGCGAGCGTCTGAGAGTCCGCCATTCTCTTTATTTACAATCTTAAAGCGCGAGTCTCTCTCAGCGTACTCGGCTAAGATCTGCGCACTATTGTCAGGGCTCCCATCATTGACGCAGACAGCCTCCCAGTCGGTGAAGGTCTGAGCCAAGACACTGTCTAGACAGCGTCGTAGATACTTCTCTACATTATATATAGGGATGATGACGGAGATCTTAGGCATAAGAGATGGCTAGGTATGGGAGTCAGACGATGTTGCGAAAGCGCTCAGGGATCTCGACGATGAAACAGAGCCCCAGCATAGCGGGCTTATTCCACGCATAGGGAGGACGTATATAGGTCTGGAGTGTGCGTGCTAGGCGTGCTGTAGAGTCCCACGGACGAGCCTTATGGTTGGTCACCTGCTGGATGGTCTTGGATCGCTTGGCGATATGCTTTGTCCAGCCAGCCTCTCGTCGATCTGGATCGGCAAAGCGTGCTTCGATACGCTTCATATCGAAGTAGCCAAAATGAAATAGGTAAAGCTGCGGGTCAATGGTGAAGTTGTGTCCCTTGATGCGATGAAAGCCCGATCCCCAGACGACTGGCTGTGCGATGACGCATGGCTTGGTGTAGCGTGTCGATAGTCGCGCATAGTGACGCTGCTGGAGGAAAGGCAGATCCTCTCGAATGTCTCCCTCCTGCTCAAGATGCTGTCCTACATCGACGCCCAGTCCTGAGACGCTGACACCTATATGACGCTGGCTTAGGTACTCCTTGAGTCCCAGTCCAACGAGCGGGTCGACGACGAGTATCTCGTCGGCATCGACTCCGATGACGAGATCGTAGCCTCCTGTGGTGAGTAGCTCCTTAGCGCGCTCAGAGAGGAAAGCAAGTCGCTCTTTCTCGGCAGAGACCACCTGCCCCTGGATCTTATCTACCGCTACGACCGTAGCTTGAGGACACCAGTCGGGTAGGGGCTGATCCTTGCCATCTAGATAGATGTATAGATGCTCCTCGCCGAGCTCTCGGCCGTAGTAGGCTGTCCACTTGCGCAGGTAGAAGTCATCATTGCGCACCATGGTCAGGGCTGCGACACGCTTGGTCTTCATAGCTGGGTGCTAGGCGTCAATGTTGGCGTAGGTAGCGTTCTCCTCGATGAACTCGCGTCGTGGCTCGACATCTTCGCTCATGAGCATGGAGAAGACCGAGTCGGCACTCGCGAGGTTGTCTATGGTCACCTGGCGTAGGGTACGCGTCTGCGGATTCATCGTCGTGTCCCAGAGCTGTACATCGTTCATCTCACCGAGACCTTTGTATCGCTGTATCTTGATGCGGTTCTCCTGTCCTTGACCATATTTAGTGACGAAGTCAGCCTTCTGCTCGTCTGTCCAGCAGTACTCCTCGATGCGGTCTTTCTTGCAGAGGTAGAGGGGTGGATTGGCAATGTAGACGTAGCCGTTCTCAATGAGCGGACGCATATTGCGGAAGAAGAAGGTGAGGATCAGCGTCGCAATGTGCGCACCATCGACATCGGCATCGGTCATGATGATGATCTTGTGGTAGCGAAGCCTGGAGAGGTTGAGTGCTTTGGAGTCTTCCTCTGTGCCGACCGTCACGCCAAGGGCTGTGTAGATATTCTTGATCTCCGCATTGTCTAGGATGCGGTGCTGCATAGCCTTCTCCACGTTGAGGATCTTACCACGCAAGGGGAGGATCGCCTGGTACTTGCTGTCTCGTCCCTGCTTGGCGGTACCACCTGCGGAGTCTCCCTCCACGATGAATAGCTCGCATTCGCTAGGATCTTTACTCGAGCAGTCTGCTAGCTTGCCTGGTAGTCCACCGCCTGTGAGGGGCGACTTACGCTGTACCAGCTCACGAGCTCGGCGTGCAGCGTGACGTGCTTGGGCTGCTAGGATGACCTTGTCTACAATGAGCTTAGCCTCTGTGGGGTGCTCCTCGAGGTAGATCTCTAGAGCCTCACTAACGGCTGCATCGACGATACCAACGATCTCGCTGTTTCCGAGCTTGGTCTTCGTCTGTCCCTCAAACTGTGGCTCAGCGACCTTGACACTAACGATAGCGGTCAAACCCTCACGGAAGTCATCGCCCGATATTTCCTCCTTGATCTTATCGAGGAGGTGCGAGTCGGTCGCATACTTCTTGAGCGTGCGGGTCAGTCCACGGCGGAAGCCGGTTAAGTGCGTACCGCCCTCGATGGTGTGAATGTCATTGACGTAGGTGTAGACGTTCTCTTGATAAGAGGTGTTGTAGGTCAGTGCCACCTCGACGGGGACGCCCTGCTTCTCTGTCGTATGATGGATGACGTCGTGGATGAGCGACTCCTTAGCACCATCCACGTAGCGAACGAACTCACTCAGTCCATTCTCCGAGTAGAAGACCCAAGACTTAGGCTGTCCCTCCTCATCGTGCACTCTGTGGTCAATGAGCTTAAGGTGCAGACCCGCATTTAGATAGGATAGCTCACGCAAACGGTGTGAGAGCGTCTCACTACTATATATTGTCTCACGAAAGATCGTGTCGTCAGGCTTGAAGGTGATGCGGGTACCTGTGTCATCGGCTTTACCGACCACCTCAACGCCTGTCAGAGGTTTACCACGGCTGTACTCCTGACGATAGACCTTACCGTCACGATGTACCTCGGCAATAAGTGACTCGGAGAGCGCATTGACGCAGGAGACACCCACACCGTGGAGACCTCCTGATACCTTGTAAGAACCCTTGTCAAACTTACCACCAGCGTGCAGTACCGTCATGACCACCTCGAGGGCACTCTTGCCCTCCTTGGCGTGCATATCGACAGGGATACCACGGCCGTTGTCGGTCACTTGGATAGAGTTGTCTGGTAGTATCTCAACTAGTACCTCGGTACAGTAGCCTGCTAGAGCCTCATCGATGGAGTTGTCTACCACCTCGTAGACAAGGTGGTGTAGTCCCTTCTCGCTGATGTCTCCGATATACATGGCGGGGCGCTTGCGCACCGCCTCTAGTCCCTCGAGGACCTGTATGCTACTGGCTGAGTAAGCACCTTTTTCCTGTGGTGCAGTCTTTATGTCTTTCTCTTGTTCGCTCATTGTAATAGGCTTATCGTCAGTGGTAGTGAGAAGGGCTATCTGATGAGCCGGCTTCTCATTCCACTATATGTCTTGAATAGCACAAAGATACAGAAAATGCGAGTATAAACTCTCATTCTTTGCGCTAAAACTTTTCACGGCTACTGTTTTTGTCTCACTTTACAGCCTCTGTAAGGCACTCTCAAAGAGGAAAGTTCAAGGAGAACACCTCTTCACCCTTTGCGGCTACGCACGAAGAGCCACTCCTCGGAGGTAGCCTCATCAACGACCTCTAGTTTCACAGCCTCTAAGGCTTGATAGATAGCCGTGCGGTCGGAGAGGAGGAAGCCACTGAGCCACACCTCGCCGCCTGATCGTACTGCCGCTACGTAGCGGGGCAGGTCCTCTAGGATGATGTTGCGGTGTATGTTGGCAAAGAGCAGATCCGCCTTGCTGGGGTAGGCGGAGAGTTGCGCAGCGTCACCATGCTGCACCCTGATGCGCTCCGAGAGGGCGAAGCCGTTGAGCTGGAGGTTGTGTAGCGTATTGGTCACGCACTCAGACGATACGTCTATCGCTACGAGCGAGTCAGCACCGAGTTGCAGAGCCGCTATGCCGAGGATGCCCGTACCGCACCCCATGTCGATCACCTGAGCGCCTGTCACATCGTAATCGAGTAGATGCTCTAGGATCATGCGAGTCGTGTGGTGCTCGCCCGAGCCAAACGAATTGTACGCCTCGATGAGTAGCTGTAGCTCATGCGTCGGTGAACTTGGTGCCAGCTCAGGCGTGGTGACCAGCATGCGCCCCCGTAGAGATATTGGCTCAAAGGTCGTGCTGCGCCACGCTGCTAGCCAGTCACCTGAGGAGGCTACTGACTGGCCGTAGTGCCACTCTATATTATATAGTGTCAAGGCGCCGGCATCTGTGGCAAGTTGTGTGGCGACCTCTTCGCTCTCCTGCCAAGCGTCATCGGATATGTAGGCATTAAGTAGCCCCTTGTCAGGCTCCTCTTGAAAGCTTTCGAAGCCCCAGTCGGCTAGCGTCTGAGCGAGCAGAGGCATCGCCCATTCCGCCTCGCTGAGTTGCTCCGTGATAAAGGTGTAGTGGTGGTACATAGCGTTGTTAAGCGGCTAAGCTCGTTGGGGTTAGTTTGTCTCTCTTGATGAGTAGTACGATGATGGCGGTGATACCCTTGCCGATCGATGAGAGGGAGATAGCCCACCAGACGGCAGGTAGTCCCCATCCTAAGTAGATCAGTAGGAGTGCTAGCGGTATGCGTAGCAGATTGCCCACGATGCTGATTATGGCTGGTGTTTTGCTTCGTCCTACACCATAGAATAGCCCCTGCGTCGTAATCTCCGCCATGATAAAGAGCTGGGAGAAGCTAGCGATGTAAAGGTATCGTCCGCCCTCAATATAGGTCTCAGGATCTGGCACAATCAGCGCAAAAAAGGCTTCGCCCAGGAAGAGGAAGAGTAGCGTCCCGAAGAGACCTATCGATAGCGTCATAAGGATCGTTGTCTTGTAGCCACGCCACACCCGGTCAAACTGACGTGCCGCATAGTTGTGCCCCACGAAGGTCGCTAGGGCAGTGCAAAAGCCTTGGCACGCATTCCACGTCACGCCCTCTAGCTGTCCGCCCGTCGTCATGACCGCCACGCCGATAGCGCCACCCTGCTCAGAGGCTAAGCGACCCATAAATATGCTGATCAGCGCAAAGAGAGAGTTGAGCAGCACCACCGGTACACCGATAGCGAAGATGCGTCGGCTCTGCTCTCCTGCAAGCTTGGTCACGATAGAGCTCCCGTCAAGTATCTTGTCGCGGTGCTGCATACGGTAGTAGAGGATCGTGCAGACGGCCAGCTGAGAGAGGAGTGTGGCGAGGGCTGCTCCGACGACTCCTAGATGGCAGACGAAGATGAGCAGCGGGTCGAGGATCATGTTGAAGAGTAGCCCCAGCGAATTGATCTTGAATGGGGTCATGCTCCGTCCATGCGCATTGTAAATGCCACTCATGGCGAGCGTCAGAAAGTAGCCTGGCAAGCCAATCAACACGATGCGCAGGTAGTTCAGCGCCATCTGGTGCACATCAGCCTCTAGATTGTAGACGCCCACGATGGGAGAGCCAAAGAACAGGTAGACGAGTGCCAGGAGAGTCCCGACGATGAGTGCCCAGGTGGTACAGTGGCGAGCGTACTTGATCGCCAGTGGTTTATCGCGCGCTCCGAGGCTCTGTGAGACGCACACCTCGGCACTGATCTTGGTGAGCTGAGCGATCGAGGTGGCGATCCATAGGAGCACCCCGATGACGCCGACGGCGGCCACCTCACGACTGCCGAGACGTCCGAGCCACGCCATGTCGGTGAAGTTGTACGCCATCTGGACAAACGAGGTGGCAACGATCGGAGCCGCCAGTCGCAGCAACTGCTTACGGATCGGTCCTTGAGTGAAGTTGATAGTATCTGTTTTGGTCACGTCTGCCTTCTTGTGAGGGGTGTCGTCTAGAGCGACAGCCCCGTTTACAAACTCGCTGCAAAGGTATCAAAAAAGGGGGCAGCACGAGCCCCTCTCCCTCATAAAAGCAGGGCTGACGCATTATGATCGCTCTGTCAGGAGCTACACATAAGGACGAGTGAGGCATCAATGAGGTCATTATACTATAATGTGTCCGCCCCGCCTTCTAATCTCTAACCTCTACTCTCTATTTACATATCTTTACGGGAAAATTCGTCCGATACCCTCCTTTCTCGAATATCCACGTGGAAAATCTGAAATCTCCACGTGGATATTTTTTATTTTCCACGTGGGCGTCATTCATTTCCTCCGAAGTTTCATTTGATTCCTCCGAAGAATTTTTTCTTCCCCACGTGGAAAATAAAAATTCTCCACCTGGATATTTCAAAATATCCACGTGGAAATCCGTTTTTCCCGAAATAGCGTTGTGTCGATATGTAGTCGGGTCTAAATTATTGTAACAAGCCGGCGGTGAATTTGCCCAGCTAGGGATGACGCATCATAATCGCTCTGTCAGGAGCTACACATAGCGACCAGCGAGGAATAGATGAGTTCATTATAATATAATGCGTCAGCCCTGCTCATAAAAAGTGTCCTCCACGTGGCTACTTGGGAGTAGCTCTGGAAAGAGCTGCTTCTTTTTTAGACTTTTCTTCTTACGGCAGGGCGGAGGGGGTGGGGCTATGAGCTTTTTCGCTAACTTTGCTGACGTATGAACGGAGATCCATTTGATATACGCGAGGAGCGTACGCCCCCGCAGAGTTTGTCTGACCTGCAGCAGGAGGAGCAGTTGCGCCCCTCCTACTTCGACAGCTTCCGAGGTCAGGGACATGTTGTGGACAATCTGAAGGTCTTCGTCGAGGCGGCTCGTCGCCGTGACGAAGCACTCGACCACGTCCTCCTCTATGGTCCTCCTGGACTGGGCAAGACGACTCTATCGCACATCATCTCGCACGAGCTAGGAGTCGGCATGAAGATTACTTCGGGGCCTGTCTTGGAGAAGGCAGGAGACTTAGCGGGATTGCTCACTTCGCTAGAGCCTCGTGACGTGCTTTTTATCGATGAGATTCATCGCCTGAGCCATACCGTGGAGGAGTATCTCTACTCGGCCATGGAGGACTTTCGGATCGATCTGATGATTGACAAAGGGCCAGGGGCTCGATCCATACAGATTGACCTCAACCCCTTTACACTAGTGGGGGCGACCACGCGCAGCGGTCTGCTGACGGCTCCGCTGCGGGACCGCTTTGGCATCAACCTACATCTAGAGTACTACGACGTGGATACGCTTACGGACATCGTGCTGCGCTCGGCACGCATCCTAGAGGTGCCGTGCGAGGAGGAGGCCGCTCGGGGCATCGCTCTGCGTAGTCGTGGCACGCCTCGTATCGCCAATGCCCTCCTGAAGCGGGTGCGAGACTTTGCGCAGGTCAAGGGCAACGGGGTGATCGATAGCGATATTACGACGGTGGCGCTCGAAGCACTGCACATAGATAAGCATGGACTGGATCATACGGATCACAAGCTGCTGAAGACCATCATCGACAAGTTTGACGGGGGACCCGTCGGGCTGACCACCATAGCTACGGCGATGGGCGAGGACCCAGGCACGATCGAGGAGGTGTATGAGCCGTTTCTCATTCAGGAGGGCTTCATACAGCGCACCCGTACGGGACGGCAGGCGACACGCTTGGCGTATGCTCACTTGGGGCGTACCTATCGACAGGATTTGCCTCCAGAGACGTCCCTTTTTGACTAACTAAAAGCCGTTTCCCCCTGTGCCATGTCCTCACTAGAGATGCCAGCCTCAAACTTCGTAGCCAAGCGGTACACGCTGACCGAGCTACTGAGCTCGTTGCAGCGCTGCATTGATCGCTATTACAATCGGCTCTACTACGTGACGGGCGAGGTGAGTGGCTACCGAGGACGCAGCCAGCGAGGGCATTGCTACTTTAACCTAATAGATAAGACGTCGGACCCGCTGCACCCAGAGTTGGGTGGGGGAGAGCTATCGGCTCAGATCTCGGCTGTGATCTGGTCTAGTCGCTACAATCAGATCGCTCAGCACTTCCAGCAGGTGACGGGGCAGCCGCTCACAGACGGGATCAAGATATTGGCGCTCGTGGAGCTTAAGTACGATCCACGCTACGGGCTACAACTAGACATACAGGACATCGATCCGAGCTACACACTGGGCGAGGTGGCACGACAGCGACGTGAGACGCTCCAGCTCCTAGAGCGTATGGGGCTGATGGAGCGCAACAAGCAGCACCCGATGCCGAGACCTTTGCGACGCATCGCTATCATCTCCTCCCCGACGGCTGCTGGCTACCAAGACTTCACGAGACATCTGGAGGAGAGTGCGGTGGCTCCTTTTATAGAGAAAGCGCTCTTTCGAGCCACGATGCAGGGCAATAGTGCTCCGCAGTCTATCGTCGCAGCACTCGAAAGGGTGCGCCAGCACGAGACGCTCTTTGACCTTGTGGTCATCATACGAGGTGGGGGTGCTACGGCTGATTTGGGCACCTTCGATGACTTTGCCGTGGCGCGTGCTGTGGCGGAGTTTTCGCTCCCTGTGTGGAGCGGCATTGGGCACGATCGGGACGAGAGTGTCGTGGACTTAGTTTCGCACAGAGCCTTCAAAACCCCTACGGCAGTGGCTACCGCTGTGATCGATGCTTGGTGCGCAGAGTACACGCTCCTCGAGGAAGCGCATCAGCGACTGGAGCGCGCTTGGCTAGAGGCGAGACAGATAGCACAGACGGGGCTAGAGCGCTTGGCGCAACTACTCCGGCAGACGACGCTAGAGCAGCTACATCGTGAGGAGCGACAGATGGTCTTACTACGCGAGCAGCTCTCCGTCTCTCCTCGTACGCTACTGCACAATCAGCACACGCTACTGGAGTCACAACGGGAGCGCTTGGCAGGTGCTGCGCGTTATCTGCCGATGCGCTATCAGCTCCAGTGGGAGACGCTCTTGACGCAGTTCAAGCATCGCTATGCGAGTTACCTGACGGCTCAGCTCAACGAGTGGCAAGCTAGACAGCAGAGCCTGCAGGAGCAGCGCAAGATTACGACCACGCAGCGCACGCAGATAGAGCACCTGGCGCAGATCATCCGAGCGATGGACCCGCAGACGGTCCTGCAGCGTGGCTACGCTATCGTGCACCACAAGGGTGAGCTGGTCAAGAAGCCCTCGCAGCTTCGTGAGGGCGACGACATAGAGCTTCGCCTAGCTGAGGGTACGCTCTCGGCTACGCTGAGCCAATTGAAAGAACCATAAGAAAAGCATTCATAGATCATGAGAAAGACCTTTAACCATACACTTTACGGTGCGCTACTCCTGCTCCTCGTGGGGAGCCTGTCGGCTTGCCGTGTCAAGCAGCAGGCGCAGCCGAGTGGCGTGTCGACGCTTGCTGTCGTAGGACTCAATGACATCCATGCCAACATTGACCAGTTGCCCCGCATCGCCTTTATGGTCGATAGTATGCGGGCGATCTATCCCAATCTGCTCCTGCTAGCTGCGGGAGACTTACAGACGGGCAACCCGATCAATGACAACTTCCAGCCGAAGGGGCTACCGATCATCGAGCTGATGAATGAGATGCGCTTTGACGCTTCGGCTCTGGGCAATCATGAGTTTGACCTCGGGCAGCACGGGCTGGGAGACATTTCGCATCGGGCGAAGTTTCCATTCCTCTCGGCCAACGTCTTTCCCTCGCCCTCCTATGGTATTGCGCTGAAACCTTACAAGATCTTCACGATGCCTGACGGTACGCGGGTCTCTGTCGTGGGGCTACTTCAGCTGGGCGAGTTGGGCATTCCCGATTCGCACCCGAAGAATGTACAGGGCGTAGCTTTTACCCAGCCACTCGAAGAGGTTAAGAACTACCGCTACTTGGCGGGTTGCTCGGATCTGCAGATAGCTGTGACGCACATTGGCGTGCAGGAGGATACGATACTGGCGCGGGTGGCTCCCTACCTCGATCTTATCGTGGGCGGACACTCGCACACGCTCATTGATCACCCGAACGACCTGCACTCGTCCGTTCCCATCGTGCAGTCTGGCTACAAGGCGCACTACATCTCCCTCGCATTGATACGACATAGAGGTGGGCAGGTGCTCTCGCACCAAGAGATGCTCCTCCCAGCCGACCCGCACGCTGGTGGCGTCAATGAGAAGATGCAGCGCATGGTAGAGGGCTACAATGCTAATCCGCTTTTTGCGCAAGTGGTGACGACCAATCCGAAGCCTATCCAAGACAAATACACGCTGGGGGCTATCTTTGCCGATGCGCAGCGCTGGTATAGCCATGCGGACTTTGCGATGCAAAACCCAGGCGGCGTACGCATCGGTGAATTGCCCCAGGGCAATATTACGCTCAAAGACATCCTTCGTCTAGATCCCTTTGGCAATGAGCTGACCGTGCTCACGATGACAGGGCGACAGCTCAAGGATTTCTTCCTCCGCGCCTGGACGACCGACCACAATACGCCAGCGCACACATCGGGGCTACGGGTGGACTACCAGCTTGACGACACGGGCGTACTGCTCGACTGCACCGTCTATCCCGCTGGTAGCGACACACCGGTCGATCCAGACAAACTCTACACGCTAGCCACGAGCTCTTACGTGCAGGCGGCCTACACCTACCAAACTTCGGCTCCTGACAAGAACCAAGGCATCACGACTGCCGAGGTGATCGTCCAGTATCTCAAGTCACTTCCTGAGATGCCCCAGGTGGACTACAAGAGTCGCTACAACATCCGTGTGACCCGCTAAAAGAATACTCATCATCCCCCCACGCCTCTACTGGCAAAACAAGAGGAGACTCAACCGCTTCGAGCTGCGATTGAGTCTCCTTTTTCTAAATCTCGTCCCAAGTAGACGAACGTATAAGCTCTACTGTGGCAAGTCAAGCGGGGGCTGTCCGACGGCTTGGCGTAGCGTGTTAACCAGTAGTGCTAAGTCCACACCGCCCATCTGAGCTGCGAGCTTGAGCGGAGTACGAGGTGCTACAGTCTTGCGCAGTATCGGATTAGTCAGATTTCTATACCGATCCGAGAGCGATACAAGCGTATCGATGAGCTCTGGGTAGCGATCCAGCATCGCCCCGACTTTGGTCTCAGGGGTGATGAGTAGAGGTGTCGTATCAGTCATAATTCAGAAGAGTCCTAGAGCCTTCCAGTTGCCGTAGTTCAGTAATATCCTGAGAGCACTCGACGACCCCTAGATAGTTACCCTCTGGATCACGTACAGCTGTGTACTCTATATAGATAAATCGCCCACGGAAGTTGCCAATCCAAAACTTAGCACAGTTCTGGCGACCACTCTTGAAGTCCGCAAGGATAGTCTCTACGACATGGACACTTTCGGGCGGATGACACATACGCACATCTCTACCGATGATGGATCTATTGCGAGCGAAGACTCGCTTGGGACTGTGAGAGTAAAAGCGCACCTTATCGTCCTTGTCCACAAAGGTGATGTCTATCGGGAGGTGGATGAGTAGAGCCTCCAGCTCCGCTACACTAAAGGCACCCGTGGACAGCCGTATAGCATCATGGCTCTCGTACTGAAAGTGCAGGTTGTCCGCCTCCACGTCTGGTTTCCATACAGTCTGTGGGTCATACAGGCAGTATCCAAACTCAGGGGTCTCCTGATAGATGTGATACCACTCAGCCTCCGACAGTAGGTCCAGTGTCATGGGGAAGAGGATCATCTCCTCTTTGGTGATCATACTGTCCAGCATCTCCACTGCAGGGTCAAAGGTCTCCACGATGTGAGCCCTCAGAGATGCCATATCTGAAGTCTCCCCAGAGAGTACTGCTATGGCACTCTTGAGTAGCTTCCTAATCTCATCGTGCTTGCCCCACATGACTACAGGAGGTCCAGTCACTCCATGCTGCTCTAAGTACGGGAAGAGGAGGTACTCCTTGCGCAGATAGTGCTTGTCTACATCCATCAGTCGGTTGAAGATAGATCTCAGACTTAGCAAGAGCTCCGAGAGAGGACGCTCGCAGTGCTCCTCTTTGACCTCCTTTGCCAAAGCATAGTACTCGGAGACTACTTCTCCTAGGGCTACATTCTCTGCTCTAAAGGTGTCCATGGGATGCCCCGCCGGCACCTCTTTAGCTCCACTCACATCTATAGCTCCCTCTAGGATCTCTGAGTGGTGGTCGCAAAAGAGCTGTATCTCATCTGTCGATAGTAGCCCCTGAGCTATCAGCTCCTCCTCGACAGCGACGACCTCTTGGTAGGGGATAGCGTGGAGGAGTGTGGAGAGCTGTCGCTTGAGAGCTTCGGGCTGCTCTCCTTGATGTAAGCGCAGGAGTATCTCCTTGAGCATCTCCTTGCGCTCATCGGGTGTGTTATGTATGAATTCGCTCATATTTCACTGATTGTTTAAAGTGAATTTATATCAGTCTAATCAAGACTGACTGGCCACCCCCTTAGGGCTAACCAGTCGCCAGCAAATGTACATATTTTTGTCAGATTATAAGACATACTATCCCGTAGCGTAGATTCAATCAGCAAATGCAGGGGTGGCGCATGATACAGAATGAGTTCGCCAATGCTGCTGTCAAGGAAATCGAACGATTCCTCGGTAGAGATTGGAGATTATCCAGTGAGGAACGAACAAATTCTTCGGAACTTTGATTTCTTTCTTCCGAAGTTTCATTTCATTCTTCCGAACTTTTATTTCGGCTCTACGTGGAGAATTATCGTTTGCTCCGTGGAGCTTTCCGATTTCCTCAGGAGAGATTGGAGTCAGCGGAGATGTAAGAGTCGCTACGGAGTGCGGTTATAGCGCCGTATTGTGATGATTTATTCGTACATTTGTCTCTAACCACGAATGAATTCACCTTAAAGGAGGCAATACATAATGAATGAATTGAAATACAAGCGAATCTATGAAACTCCAGTTGAAGCAGATGGTTTTCGTGTTCTTGTGGACAAACTATGGCCACGAGGAATGAAAAAGGAAAATGCTAAAATTGATTTATGGGCTAAGGAGATCGCACCATCAGATGAACTTCGAAGATGGTTCTCCCATACTCCTGAAAGGTATGATGAGTTCAAACAGAGATACAGACAGGAATTGTCCGAGAACACAGCGTCACAGGAGTTTAAAGATTTGTGTGTGCAGAAGCTGCAAGATCATAACGTAACCCTGCTGTATGGCGCAAAAGACGAGAAATACAATCATGCTGTTGTCTTGAAAGAATGGTTGGCAGAACAGATGCATCCTTAGTTGAATCTACGTAATGCGCCAATCCTGGCTATGTCCTCTTACTTTCGTATATTTGCCCACGCAAATTAGATATTCCCTAACTCATAAATAACTATCACGATGAGCAACAAGTACTACGGGAACTTGATCCCCAATACATTCTTTACGACAAAAGGTAGCGGTGAGTCCGACCTCGAGAAGCATGCTGGCTCTTACCACATGGCACTCTACGATGCGGGCATCGCTGACTATAATATAATGGTTTACTCCTCCGTTCTACCCGCTACGGCTCGGCTCGTTTCGCCCGATGAGGTGGATATGCCTCCTTTTGGCTCAGAGCTCAAGACGATCATGTCTGTCTCGCACGGTATCCAAGATGAGTTCGTCAGCGCCGGTGTTGTCTATGCCTGGATGTACAAGGATGAGAACTTCGACGAGAAGGCTGGAGGCCTCGTCTGCGAGGTGAGCGGTCGCTACCGTATCGAGGAGCTAGAGTCTCGTCTGATACGTGTCATCAACGATCTGCATCAGAACACATACAGCCAGTACTATCTCGGTGAGCTCAACTTCATTACGGAGGGTATCACGGTGACCAAGCGCTACGGTACGGCACTGGCAGGGCTTTGCTTCGTGGACTTCGTGCTTCCTGAGTCTCCTATGAAGGATGAGGATTAATCGCAACGATATAGAGAAATAGTCTTATGAAACTAGGTATTTGCTCAGACCACGCCGGCTATCAGCTCAAAGAGCAGGTCAAAGAGTGGCTCGCCGCCATGCAGATCGAGTGTGTCGACTACGGTACTCATTCGGAGGAGCGCTGTGACTATCCAGACTATGCGCACCAGCTTGCCTTTGCGGTACAGATGGGTACGGTAGATCGTGGTATCGCTATCTGCGGTACGGGCAACGGCATGGCTATGACGCTCAATAAGTACAACGTCATCCGTGCTGGTCTCGCTTGGAACGAGGATATTGCTAAGCTCATCCGGGCGCACAATGACGCTAATGTGCTGGTCATGCCGGCACGCTTCATAGAGACTGCGGAGGCTGAGCGCTGTCTGCATGCGTTCCTCGACACCCCCTTTGAGGGCGGTCGTCACAAGGAGCGTATCGACAAGATGGTGCTCCCCACCTGCTAGTGGCTTCTGACGCTGAGCTATGGAGGCTCTAGAGATCTTTTTTCTATCCATAGCGATAGGACTGATCGTGCATCTGCTCGTTCGCTGGTCGGAGCGACAGAAGGCTCGTGGCGCCGACAACGCTTCACAGCAAAGCTCGCAGACGACTGGGGAGACTGCTCTAGGCTCTGCCCTTGGTGAGGTGGAGCGCGAACTGAGAAAGTCTCTCTCTGACGAGTCCGACACGAGTCGCTGCGCTGATGATGCGACCGCTTGTGCTAGCTGTACGGACTCTTGCTCCGAGGCTGAGAGAGCGATAAGACGCGCCCCTCGGATCGTCTACTACGACGATGAGGAGCTGGACGTCTTGGCGCACCGTCCTATAGAGAGCTACACCGATGCGGAGCTAGCGATGCTCCGCGAGGTGGCCGAGACGCTCCTCGAGACCGACTATGAGGGGTGGCTCAAGAGTCTCTCGATGCGTGGCATCTTGCTCCCGCCTGAGATCTTGCAGTTGGTCACACGGTAGGCGCATAGTACAATATATATAAGGTCTGGTACGTTTGTGAGAGTAGGGGATTGTCGCATAGATACGCTCCCCAAGGATTAAGACTTAATTGTAAGCGTGGCAGACAGAGACAGATCTTATCGTGGTAAGCTACCACTGCGTACTAAGCATTGTCTAGGCGTAGTGGTAGCTTTGCTGTGCGTCTTGGGCAGTGCTGTGGGCTGTAGCACCAAGCGCAACGATAGTGCTTCGCGCTTTTACCACAATCTGACCACACGCTACAACGTCTATCACAATGGTCAGCTCGCCTTTAACGAGGGGTACAAGTCTCTCTACCAAGACCTGTCAGAGAGCTACACCGAGCTACTGGTACCCGATCCTATCACACGCACAGCCGGGGCGGAGTCGTCAGAGGAGACAGAAGTGGGCGGTTCGCTAGGCAAAGCGATCGAAAAGGGACAAAAGGCGATCCGTGAGCACTCAATCCGCACGAAGCCGAAGATTTCGCGAGAAGACCTCCTGCGCAATCCGAAGAAGAAGGCTTTCTACAACAAGATGGAGTACAACCCCTTCCTGCACAATGCCTGGATGATGGTCGGGGAGGCGCAGTTTTACGGCGGTCACTTCATGGAGGCGCTGGCGACCTTCTCCTATATGACGAGGCTCTACAGCACGGAGGATAGGGTGCGGGACGAAGCGCGCATCTGGCAGGCTCGCTGCTACCTTGCTCTGGGCTGGGTAGGCGAAGCAGACGAGATCCTAAACAATCTACCAGAAGAGGGCGTCTACAAGAGTCGCAGTAAGATCTATCCGCTAGCGGAGACAGAGCTAGCTCTCAAGCAGGGCGACACGCTCTCAGCCATCTCTTACCTGCAGCAGACGATCGATCGCAAACCGATCAAAGCTCAGCGAGCTAGGCTCTACTACCTCTTAGGGCAGCTCTACAGCAATGAAGGGCGGTGGAGCAACGCCTCACAAGCTTTCGGGCGTGTGATACGTCTGGCACCACCTTATCCGCTGGAGTTTGCCGCCACGATGCGTCGCCTAGAGATCGAGGCGCAGGGCAATCCGCAGCGAGTCATCCGCCGTCTAGAGCGCTTGGCACATAGAGATAAGAACAAAGAGCTCGTCGACCAAATATACCTCACGCAGGGACGCCTTTACCTAGCGATCCCCGACACGACGCATGCCGTCACCGCCTTTACGCATGGGGTGGAGCAGAGTACGCAGCGCAGCTTCGACTATATGCTTTGTCAGCTTCACTTAGGCGATATTTACTTAGCGCAAAACAACTACCTCAAGGCACAGGAAGCGTACGCAGGCGCAGCGGGTGTGATCGAGAAAAGCCATCCACGCTACGAGGCGGTGACCAAGCTCTCGGCAGATCTAGACCAGCTAGTCTCCTTTGCGCAGCAGGTCTACGAGCAGGACAGCCTGCGACGCATTGCTACACTCCCAGAGGCGGAGCGGCTGGCCTATGCGGATAGTCTCATCACCGCCTACAAGAAGGCGCAGGATGAGGCTCGTAAGCAGGAGCTACTCGCTGAGCAGCAGGGGCAAAACGAAGCACTCAACCAGCAGGCCGACATCAATATGCCTGGCGGCGGTCGTCCTGGCGGTCTCGGCACGCCTCCCCCGATGGCGGGTGGTGGCAATGGCAAGAGCTACTTCTACAATCCTACGCTGGTGGCACAGGGTAAGGACCTCTTCGAGCGCAAGTGGGGCAAGCGTCCACTGGCGGACGACTGGCGAAGACGTAATAAGCAGATCTCCTTTGATGCGAGCGACCCCACAGCTCAGATGGGTGAGACTGGAGAAGTGCCCGCAGACTCATTGTCTTCGGTAGCATCTCCTACGGATAGTCTCACCTCGGATACTGATAGCTTGCCCACAGACCAAGATCCCCTCCAGAGGGAGTATTACCTCTCCAAGCTCCCCACCACGCCCGAGCAGATTGCCGCTTCGGATGAGATTATCCAGACGGCGCTGGTCGGTATGGGCAAAGCGTTCAACGAGCAGATGGAGCGCTTCGAAGAGGCGGTCAAGAGCTACGAAGACCTGCTCAGACGCTACCCCGAGTACGCCGACAGAGCCTCCATATACTACACGCTCTACATGCTCTATCAGCGACTAGAGCGGGCAGATCTAGCCGAGCCGTGGCGACGCAAGTTGCTCGCCGAGCTGCCCGAAGACCCGCTTGCTGTCACACTACAAGATCCCAACTACATAGCCAAGCTACGCGCCAACATCGGTGCTGATGAGCGACTTTACGACCAAGCCTTTAATGCTTACTTAGCGGGCAGGTCACGAGAGGTGCAGCGACTGTATCGTGAGACGGCGGAGTCCTATCCGCTCTCCGAGACCTTGCCGCAGTTTGCCTTTGTCAATGCGCTCAGCTATGTCTTGCAGGGTGACGAAGCCGCCTTTAGAAAGGGGCTTGAGTCGCTCACCACATCTTATCCTAAAGAGGAGGTCGCCGTCCTCGCTCAGGAGATGCTCCAGCGTCTGTTGCGTGGAGCGCACATCGCTCAGGGTGGCTACCAAGGCATCGCTTGGGATCTGCGCATTGCTTCGCAGGATAGTGTCGCGGGGACATTGGCGGAGAAGCCTTTTACCGTTGGTAAGCGTAGCGACAAGTACCAAGCTCTGCTCATCGTGCCACAGCGAGGTGACGCTTTGGAGCGCTCTCTGCGCTTCGCCGTCGAGAGCTTCAACTACGCTCAGTTCACCGACTACATTCTTCCCGTAGCTTTCGCCCCCTCGGAGCATGAGACCCTCCTGACCATCAGCGACCTCCCCTCGGCTACTGTCGCATGGCAGTACGTGACTCGGGCTTATAGTCCTGAGGGCTATCTCTCCGCTTTGGACAGTTCGGCACTGCTCCTCGTCATGACCGATGACAACTACCGTCAGGTCGCTACGGGTGCCAAGAGCATCGGCGACTATATGACCTTCGTAGCTGACAGCTTGGTCGAGCTTTACCCCGCAGCGCACTATCTCATAGATCGCTGGCTCCTCCTCACAGGATTGCAAGAAGAGAAGCCCGTGAAGAGTGATACGGTTGCTTCGCCCGCACTGCCTGCCATCGATAAGCCGATCACCTTCGAGATAGATCGCTCGCAGATCGCTCTACCAGCGGTGGAGCTGCAGCTGGACAGTTTACTGCAAAAGCCTAAGGAGACGATGCCCGTAGAGGATCAGCGCACCACGATCCAAAAGGCACGACAAGTGACTCCTGAAGACTTAAAGCAGATGGAGCGCGAGCGCAAAGCACAAGAGCGTCAGGCGAAGCGTGAGCGTGAGGAGCAACTCAAGGAGCGTCAGCGCCAGCGCGATGCAGAGCTCAAGGCTCGCCGTGAAGAGCAGCGCCGCCAGGAGCAACTGCGTCAGGAGCAGATCAAGCGTGTGGAGGCAGAGCGTCGTGCTCAGGAGAAAGCACGCAAGGAGCAGCTACGCCAGCAGGAGAAAGAGCGTCAGAAGCGTCTCAAGGCACTCGAGGAGGAGCGCCGTCGCAAGCTCAAAGAGCGAGAGGCGCAGCAGAAAGCGCAGCAGAAGCAGCGCCGCTAACCGCCCCTGCTGTGCCTCTGCACTAAGGTCACACCTACACAATAGACTAGAGCTGTACTTCGTCAACGAGGTACAGCTCTTTTTGTATCGTGCTGAACTCGTTATACATACGAGTTCCAAAAATAGTTCCCCTCTTGGAACTTTTTAGTTCCAACGGAGGAACTTTTTAGTTCCAGCGGAGGAACTTTTCAGTTCCAAGGTAGGAACTTTTTAGTTCCAAGGTAGGAACAAAAAGTTTCCAACGGTGGAAAATAAAATTTCCAAGGTAGGAACAGAAAGTTTCCAACGGTGGAAAAGAAAGTTTCCAAGGGAGGAACTGTTCATCGGATAGCAATATTTTTCTAACTTTGTCGGAGTAACAAACATCGTTTTAACCAACTCATATCACAACTACCTATGCAGTATTACTTACGTGCTTCGCTACGAGGAGGTTTGCTGGCAGGTTTGCTCTTTCTCTGTGCCACGAACTGGCTAGAGGCAACCCCCTTGGCGACCCTCGCTCCAGACACAATCATCGAGCGAGATGACTACAAAGTCATTATAGAGTCTAGTAAAGATCAGACCGATGTGACACTCGTCGACTACAACGAGCGGCATCGTGTGCGCCGTATGGAGACGAACGCTTTCTCGGTAGATCGTGAGCTACGTCAGGTGCTTTCGGGCATGGGTGGTGTATTTGGGCTCTATGATGACAACAGCTTTCGCTGGGGTACGATACGTCTCTTCCCGAAGCTATACTTCGGCTCGACGATGATGCTGGGAGATGCCTTCGCGCATGCTGCTACTCCCTGCTTCAACCACTATATGGTGGCTCCGATAGGGTATAGGTACTATATCAAGGGGCGCTACTTCGTTGGCTTTGACTTTGCACTAGAGGGACGTTCCTACAGCCTACGTGATGGTTACTACTTCACATCAAATAGGGAACTCAACGCACTGAACCAAGACCACTACGATGAGGAGATAGGGCTACGTCAGAGCAAGCTGGTGACACGATACATATCGCTGCCGATCACACTGGGGATGCGCCCGATGATGAGTAGTCGTATGCGCATCGGCATCGAGGTGATCCCGCAGATCAAGTACAAGGAGTATGTAATGCACAAGCAGTATGGCAATCGCCACAAGGAGCGCACGATGACCGAGGCTACGCCACCCTTGTCGATGACTTATGGTGCTTTTATCGACTTTAGGCCTATCGGACTATACGTGCACTATACACCTCAGTCGCTACTCCTCGTCAAAGACGCTATGAGCGGGTACAATAACAAGGGCCTCCTCACAGCTGGACTAAGTATCACCTTTTAATCGTATCGTAACTATGTACTCAAGAGTTTATACATTACCCTTATTTGCACTGGTCACCCTACTGCTCTCTACGCTAGGAGCTGCAGGGCAGACAGGGACATCGTGTGATACGATCCAGCTAGCTGACCGTACGGTCTATGTGATGCGAGGTGAGAAAGATACTCAGATAGAGGTGGCAAGCCGACACCCTGAAGGTCAGGAGCAGGTACCTCTCTATATAGATCAGGTATGGACGAGAGGCGGTCGCCAGACTGCTTGGAATCGCTCCCGAGTCAGTGCAGTCCATAAGCAAGACGGACGGCCCGTCATCTACAAGACACTCATGGGAGATGTCTCTTATCACTTTGTCGGTTCCTTTGGCTGGAACCTTTTCACCGCTCCTGAGTGGGTTGGCAAGCAGCGCTTCTGGAGCTCTGCGCGCTACGAATTTGGAGTTTACGGCATTCTTCAGCTGGGTCGTAGTCCGTGGGCTTTCAACGTAGGCACATCGTTCGTGAGGAGTATCTTCGCCTTTGACAAGAAGTATGCGCTACAGCGTGACGATGAGGGACTGACTATCTTCAAGCCGGAGCCTACGGGTGTGGGCTATGCACGGACGCAACTGGATATCTTCTCCATTGAGATGCCCGTAGGTCTGTCGCTCTCGTGGGGTGAGACGAATGCGTGGAGCTCGCTAGCGGTCGTCCCGAAGTTCGTCTGCTTGCAAAAGTCTACCACCCGCTCGCTCGATGAGCGTGTCAATACGCTCGTGGATAATGATCTCAACGTACGTCCCTTCGGAGTCGATCTGCGTGGCGAGATAGGGTACGGCTTCTTCGGACTCTTCGGACAGATTAGCCTGCTCAGTACCATGCCATCAGCACAGGCTGAGGTGAGCACGCGAGACTACTCGATAGGAATCGTGGCCCGCTTCTAGAGGACGACTCACTAATACACTATCAGATACGCTGTTTCCTCTGAATTGCGGGTAGTACTCAGCCGAGTGCTACCCGCTTTTTTGTACCTTTGTGGTGGCTCTGCGCCTTGACACTTCACTAGATGCTCACCTCACCATCCATACAGTGGTTCACACCGATCGAGATAGCCCCTCTACCGACAGCTATAGCGGGGCGATATGGGGATCGTATCTTGACACTTGGCTCCTGCTTTAGTGAGCATATAGGCGAGCGGATGAGACATCTTGGGTATGACGTACTGGTCAATCCTTATGGTACGCTCTACAATCCGATCAGCATCTGCGATACGCTAGAGGATTTGCTCCGCGATGAGCAGCACCGACCCGACTACATTCCTTATATTATAGAGCGCGACGGACTCTACTACAGTCTGCGCCACCATAGTGCGATCTATGGCGAGAGTCTCGAGGAGGCGCAAGAGGCGACTGCCCAGCTATGGCATACAGCTCATAGCCGACTCGCAGAGGCGGACTGGCTCTGGATCACCTTAGGCACTACACAGGTCTACTACTTGGCAGAGGATGGTCGTGCCGTGGCAAATTGCCAGCAACTGCCCGCTCGTCTTTTCGACAGACGGGACCTTTCACTAGAACTACTTCAGGAGCGTATGCTTGCGACGCTCTCTCAGCTTCTCGCAAAGTATCCGCTGCAGGTGGTTCTGACGGTTAGTCCCGTGCGCTACTTGCAGGATGGCTTGGCGGAGAGCAACTTGTCAAAGAGCAAGCTTCGTATCCTCTGCGACACGCTCTGTCGTGAGCTACCCGCCTGTCACTACTTCCCAGCTTATGAGATCCTGCATGACGAACTACGGGACTACCGCTTTTATGCTAGTGACTTGACCCATCCCTCTGAAGAAGCGGTCGACTACATCGCAGATCACTTCGTCGCATACTGGGTAAGCCAAGAGGCGCGTGAGGGGGAGATGCGTCAGGCGGCTCAGCGTCTGCGTAAGCTCTCACAGCATCGCCCTAAGACTCCGCATGGAGCCGAGCGACTAGAGGCACAGATAGCTGAGCGCATAGCACATTACCAGGAGCAATATGGTGAGAAGCTCTGCATACCCTCCATCATCGAATCATTATGACCCCTATTACACAACTATAATGTCTACACTGCAAAACATCCTTGAGTACCTTCGTCCTATCCAGACGCATCTCGTCGATGAGCGTCCGATACGGCATATCCTGACCGATAGTCGTAAGCTCACCTCACCGAGTGACAGCCTCTTTTTCGCTATGCGTACCGCCTCGGGCGACGGACATAAATATATTCCCCAGCTCTATGAGCATGGGGTGCGAGCTTTCTTCATCTGTGAGCCGATTGAGCCTTACGTGGAGCGCTATCCTGATGCCAATATCGTGCAGGTACAGGAGACGCTCCGTGCACTGCAGCAGATCGCTAGCCACTGGCGTATGCGCTACGACTATCCAGTCATCGGTATCACGGGGAGCAATGGTAAGACGGTCGTCAAGGAGTTTCTCTACCACCTTCTCTCAGGTTGCTATCGCATCGTACGATCGCCAAAGAGCTACAACTCGCAGCTCGGCGTGCCGCTCTCGATACTTAATATGGAGGAGGAGCATACGCTCGCTATCTTTGAGGCGGGGATCTCGATGCCGATGGAGATGCTACGCCTCCAGCGCATCATACGGCCGACGCTCGGTATCTTGACCAACATTGGGGCAGCGCATCAAGAGAACTTCGTCTCGCTCAATCAGAAGATCGAGGAGAAGCTCCAGCTCTTTGTCGATGCTGACCACTTTGTATACGATGCCGATAGCGATGAGATACAGCGAGGCATTGACAACCTAGGACTATCGGACAAAGCTATCGGCTGGAGCCTTACCCCAGGCAAAGCTTACTACCACGTCTCCTACAGCAATTCAGGGGACGGCACTACAACCATCACAGCTCAGCATGCGGATGAGAGCAGCACGGTGACCATTCCCTTTGCAGATCAAGCCTCCATACAAAACGCTACGCACTGTCTCTGTCTCATTGGTCTCCTGCCACTCACCACGGCTCAGCGTCAGGCGGTGCTAGCGCGCTTTGCAACTCTGGAGGCAATCGAGATGAGACTAGAGGTCAAGGAGGGGCAGGCAGGCAATAGACTGATCAACGATGCGTATAATAACGACATCAACTCGCTACGCATTGCGCTAGACTTTCAGAAGCAGCGCACCGCCACTTCGCATCAGCAGGCGGTTATCATCCTCTCCGATATCCTACAGAGTGCTCAGCTACCACGAGACCTTTACAAGCAGGTGGGGGAGATGATCGCACAGTATCCGCACACACTCTTCATCGGTGTGGGACGGGAGCTGTGCAACTATCAGGACTACTTCCAGGGGAGTGGGGAAGGGAAGACCGCCTTCTACGAGACGACCGACCAACTCCTTGCCGATGACCTGCTCGGCACCATCAGTCATGCGGAGATCCTGGTCAAAGGGGCCAGACAGTTCCAGTTCGAGCGTATCGTACAGCACCTAGCCAAGCAGGTGCACGAGACCACACTAGAGATAGATCTAGAGGCTTTGGTGAGCAATCTGAAGAGTTACAAGGCACTCCTCTCACCTGAGACACGTATCATCGTTATGGCCAAGGCGCAGGGCTATGGTATCGGAGCTTACGAGCTGGCCAAGGCTCTGGAGCAACAAGATCTCGCAGCGCTGGCGGTGGCACTAGCTGACGAGGGCAAGGAGCTACGCAGCAAAGGAATCCTTCTTCCGATTATCGTGATGAACCCTGAGGTCGAGGCCTTTGAGGTGATGACGCAGAGTCGCCTAGAGCCTGAGATCTACAACGAACGCATACTTCGTGAGTTTGCCCGTCATGTGGAGCGTCAGGGGTTGAGCCACTATCCTGTTCATATAGAACTAGACACGGGTATGCACCGTACAGGCTTTACGCCAGATAGAGCGACCCTAGAGCATCTGGCTCAGACGCTACACGAGGTGGAGCCACTGATACGGGTGCAGAGCATCTTTACGCACTTAGCCGCTGCCGATGAGCCGACGATGAGCGACTTTACGGAGCGACAGTTTGCCCTCTATGATGAGGGCGCTGACTACCTGACGAGTCAGCTCTCTTATCGTCCTCTGCGTCACGTCCAAAACACTGCGGGCATCGAGCGATACAACCACCATCACTACGACATGGCGCGTCTAGGAGTAGGACTATATGGTATTAGTGCTACGGGTAGTCTCACCCTCGAGCCTGTCGCTAAGCTGCGCACTACGCTCCTACAGATCAAGACGATCCCAGACGGGGAGACTATCGGCTACGGACGACGTGGACAGGTCGCTCCTGGCGGGCAGATCGGTATCATACCGATTGGCTATGCTGATGGCTATGACAGACGCTTTAGCTGTGGCGTGGGGAGCGTTATGATCCACGACACGCTCTGTCCGATCGTGGGCAACGTCTGTATGGACACCTGCATGGTCGACCTCACGGCACTCCAAGGCAAGGTCGCAGAGGGTGACGAGGTGATCATCTTTGGTGTGCCAGGCTTACAGGTGAGTGACCTCGCAGAGCGCATCGGCACCATACCATACGAAGTCATTTCCAAGCTCTCACCACGTATCAAGCGAACTTACTACAAGAGTTAGCGAACACTTTAGTACTATTTCTCTCTTGAAAAGCTTGACAGTACTTCAAATAATCAGTAACTTAGCGGAATGTTTGAGGAGACCTATCGAAAAGGCTTACCAAGATATCAATACACAACACTATAAATAGATAATACAATGGCTATCCAGACAAAGATCGTAGAGTGTGTCCCCAACTTTAGCGAGGGACGTGACAAAGCAAAGATTGAGCAGATCGTACAACCCTTTAGAGAGACCAAGGGCGTCAAGCTCCTAGACTACAGCAATGACGAGGATCACAACCGCTGCGTGGTGACCGTCATGGGCGAGCCTGAGGCTGTCCGCAAGTCTGTCATCGCTGCTGTCGAGGTCGCTGTCAAGGTGATCGACATGACCAAGCACGAGGGTCAGCACCCACGTATGGGCGCTGTCGACGTTATCCCCTTTATCCCCATTCGCAATATGGAGATGGAGGAGGCTATCGAGCTCTCTAAGGAGGTCGGTAAGGAGATCGGCGAGCGCATCGGTGTACCCGTCTTCCTCTATGAGAAGAGTGCTACAGCTCCTCATCGTGAGAACCTTGCTAAGATCCGCAAGGGGCAGTTCGAGGGTATGGCTGAGAAGATCCACGAGGATGAGTGGCACCCAGACTTCGGCCCAGCTGATATTCACCCCACAGCAGGTGTCGTAGCTGTCGGTGCTCGTATGCCACTTGTTGCGTACAATGTCAACCTCAACACCTCTGACCTCTCTATCGCTGATGCAATTGCTAAGAAGGTACGTCACATCGGTGGCGGTCTACGCTTCTGCAAGGCTATGGGCGTAGAGCTAACCGATAGACACATCGTACAGGTCTCTATGAACCTCACCGACTACACCAAGACAGCCGTCTATCGTGCTCACGAGATGGTACGTATGGAGGCTCGTCGCTACGGTGTCGAGATCGTTGGTGCTGAGGTCATCGGCCTCGTACCTATGAAGGCTCTCATCGACTGCGCTGAGTACTATCTCGGCATTGAGAACTTCTGCGAGACACAGATCCTCGAGCTCCGCATGATGGAGTAGTTCAAAGAGAACGTTTTACCAACTAGAGAGTAGAGTCTCTAGGATAGCTAGTCTCCCTAGTATAACTAGTATCACTAGGAACACTAGTGTACCTAGAAAGCCTAGAAACTCTACTCTCTAACCTCTAACTTCTAAAATCTAATGTCCAATCTCTATCTATACAACATTGGTCAGATCGTGACCCGTCCAGGCTCTACCGCACAGCACGGCGCTGAGGCGATGCGCCAGCTCGGAGTCATCGAAGGACCAGCCGCTATCATCGTACGACAAGGCAAGATAGCTTTCGTCGGGACCATGAAAGAAGCTGAGCAAGTAGACCACACCGACTGCGTCGCTTATGACGCTCAGGGCGGGTGCGTCCTGCCAGGCTTTGTCGATAGTCACACCCACCTCATCTTCGGCGGGTACCGTGAGGACGAGTTCCAGTGGCGACTAGCTGGTGATAGCTATATGAGCATCATGGAGCGTGGTGGTGGTATAGCCAACACGATGAAGGCGACCCGCAGCGCAACGGCTGAGGAGCTTACCCAGCGTGCCTCTGCACATCTAGACGCCATGCTATCAATGGGTGTAACCACCGTCGAGGCTAAGAGTGGCTATGGTATGGAGCTCGACACGGAGATCAAGCAGCTAGAGGTCATTCGGACGCTACAGAAGCAGCACCCGATAGACCTTTACCCCACCTTCATGGGAGCGCACGACACCCCGCCCGAGTACAAGGGACGCTCCACAGACTTCATCCACTACCTCTGTGACACGGTCATGCCGGTAGTCGTAGAGCGAGGCTTGGCAGAGTGCTGCGACATATTTACTGAGAAGGGCGTCTTCGACCATGAGCAGACACGCATCCTCTTGACTCGCGCTAAGGAGCTAGGGCTCAAAGTCAAGATGCATGCCGACGAGATCGTCTCCTTCGGTGGTGCTGAGCTAGCAGCCGAGCTAGGATGTCTCTCTGCAGACCACCTACTACAGATCTCTGACAAGGGTATCCAAGCATTGGCTCAGAGCGATACGGTGGCTACCTGTCTGCCCTGTACCGCCTTCAGTCTAGGCGAAAAGTATGCGCCAGCACGTCGTATGATCGATGCGGGTTGTGCCGTAGCCGTAGCTTCCGATCTCAATCCAGGAAGTTGCTTCAGCTCCTCCATCCCCTTGATGTTTGCTCTAGCAACCATCTATATGGGTATGACTGTCGAGGAGGCCGTCACCGCACTCACGCTCAATGGCGCTGCCGCCATCGGTCGTGCTGATCAGATAGGAAGCATCGAGGTAGGCAAGGCGGGCGACCTAGCGTTGCTACGCTTCCCCTCGTATAAATTCCTTTCCTATCACTTTGGTGTCAACCTCGTACGAGCCACCATCAAGGCGGGTACCGTTTACGAAAACAAACTCGTGACCCCCACACCCAGCGTCTAGCACTCTAATAAGGTTAGTCGCATCCCATCTAATTAACTAATAAACAAACTCAATCATCCTATGAATAATAGTCTAACAGATTTGACCGTCAAGGGCTTCCTAGACGTCACCGCAGGCAAGGATCCTGTACCTGGAGGTGGTAGCATCTCAGCACTTTGTGGTTCCATTGCTGCCGCTCTCACTGAGATGGTCGCAGGACTCACCATTGGCAAGAAAAAGTATGCCGAGGTCGAGGAGCAGATGAAGCAGCTCGCCGAGCGTGTGCAGCAGATCCGTCAGCAGTTGATCCTCGATGTAGATCGTGATAGCGAGGCTTACAATGTCGTCTTTGCTGCCTTCCAAATGCCTAAAGAGACTGACGAAGAGAAGGCTGCACGCTCTGCTCAGATTCAAGAGGCTACCAAGATTGCTGCCAACGTACCCATGGAGGTCGCTCGCCGTGTCTACAGCCTGCTAAGTGATATCGAGGAGGTTGTCTCCAATGGTAACCAAAACGCCGTCACCGATGGCTGTGTCGCTATGATGTCCGCACGTAATGCGATTATCGGGGCACTCTTTAACGTACGCATCAACCTAACCTCCATCAAGGACGAGCAGTACGTCGCAGACATGACCGCTGAGGCTGATCGTCTCGAGCGTGAGGTGATCGAGCGTGAGGCTAAGGTCATAGAGTATACTAAGGAAGCTTGCAAATAGAGAAACATGTCAGCACGCAAATCATTCGCCATCGGTAGCGAGCAGCTCACGATCGAGCTATGCCGAGAGTATCTAGAGAACCACTTCGAGCTAACCCTCTCACCAGAGGCTATCAAGCGTATCGAGCACTGTCGCAACTACCTAGACCGCAAGGTCGAGGAGGTCGACAAGCCCATCTATGGTGTCACCACGGGCTTCGGCTCACTCTGCAACCGCACCATCTCGCCTGATCAGCTCACCAAGCTTCAGGAAAACATCGTCAAGAGCCACGCTTGTAGCTGTGGTGACGAGGTCGCAGAGCCCATCATTCGCCTCATGCTCCTTCTGAAGGCTCATGCCCTGCAGATCGGCAATAGTGGTGTACAGGTAGAGACCGTACAGCGCATCGTTGACATGCTCAATGCGGATGTCCTACCCATCGTCTATGACCGCGGTTCGCTAGGTGCTTCAGGCGACTTAGCTCCTCTAGCTAACCTCTTCCTACCGCTCATCGGTTATGGTGAGGTACGCTACAAGGGCGAGAAGCTTCCCTCTTGCGAGGTCCTCGGCAAGTTTGGCTGGAAGCCTATCAAGCTCAAGAGCAAAGAGGGTCTAGCCCTGCTCAACGGCACTCAGTTCATGAGCTCACACGGTGTCTACGCCCTCATACAGGCAGAGCGCCTCAAGCTAGCCGCCGACTGGTGCGCAGCACTCTCACTAGAGGCCTTCGCCGGACTAGACGCACCCTACGATGATCGTCTGCACCAGATACGTCCACACCAGGGACAGATACAGGTTGCAGCCCACATGCGTGAGCTACTCAAGGGTAGCGAGATGATTGCTAAGCCTAAGCCCCAGGTACAGGATCCATACAGCTTCCGCTGTGTGCCCCAGGTACACGGAGCTTCGCGTGACGCCATCGCTTACGTGCGCAGTGTCGTCGAGACTGAGATCAACTCCGTCACAGACAATCCCACCGTCTTCCCCGATGACGATATGGTCGTATCCGGTGGTAACTTCCATGGCCAGCCACTAGCGATCGTCTATGATTTCCTCGCTATAGCACTTGCTGAGCTAGGCAATATCTCAGAGCGTCGTGTCGCTCAGCTCATCCTTGGGCTACGCGACCTGCCTGAGTTCCTCGTTGCCAACCCTGGACTCAACAGTGGCTTCATGATCCCGCAGTATGCCGCAGCCGCTATGGTTAGCCAGAACAAGATGTACTGCCACTCAGCAGCTAGCGACAGCATCGTCTCCAGCAATGGTCAGGAGGATCACGTCTCTATGGGTGCTAACGCAGCGACGAAGCTTATGCCACTCATTGCCAACCTCTATCGTCTCTTCGGCATCGAGCTACTTAATGCCGCTCAGGCGATCGAGTTCCGTCGTCCTATGAAGACCTCGGAGCGTCTCGAGGGCTTCCTCGCTACCTTCCGCAAGGTCTGTCCTCGCGTCGAGGATGACGTCGTCATGTACGAACAGATGAACAAGGCTGAGGAGCTCATCAAGACCTTCCCTTTTGAATAAGCACTCGTCATAAGGATAGAGTAGGGGCATCGCCCCCTCATACTATACCCAGTCGTGAGCGTGTTGACCTTCACAGTCAGCACGCTCACTTTGTTTGTTATTATTGCTGTCCGGTCAAAGTCTTTCAGCGGAAGAAGAGTCTTTTATTTTCTCGGACAGCAATAAAAGAATATGAGGTTATGGTAGTTAATTGTAGGTATTTTGGTATCTTTGTGGAGCGAAGGGTAAGTCTCGCTATCGTAAAGGGTAGGTAGGCCGCTCTTATGAGCAGTGCTACTTAGTTTTTTGCTATGTCTAGACAGACCAATAGTCATTGATAACAACATCACTTAAGTAACCAAACGAACAAATATGTGGATCTTTAAATCATCGATCGGAAGAAAGTTCATCATGAGTCTCTCAGGACTCTTCTTGATTATCTTCCTATTGCTACATGGCAGCATCAACTTGCTGGCCGTCTACGATGCTATCAACGTGAATAGCGAGTTCCCTACGGATCTGTACAATCAGGCCTGCCACGTCATGGGTACCAATATCTTGGTACAGATTATGGTACCTGTCCTCGCGTTAGGCTTCATTGTACATATTATCTATGCGGCCTGGCTGACGCTACTCAATCGCAAGGCTCGTGGTAATGATCGCTACGCTATCTTCACTCGTGCTAAGATAGACTGGGCTAGCAAGAATATGTTTGTCCTAGGCATCATCGTTTTGGGGCTACTAGTCTTCCACCTGACGCACTTCTGGAGCAAGATGCAGCTACAAGAGTGGACCGGCGGTCAGAGTGCCGAGGGCTATCAGCTCGTCGTGCAGACTTTTAGTAATATTTGGGTGGTAATCCTATACCTCGTATGGCTCGTAGCTATCTGGTTCCACTTGACACACGGCTTCTGGAGTGCCTTCCAGACACTAGGATGGAACAATAAGAAGTGGTTCAACCGCCTCCATGTCATCAGCTACATCGTCGCTACACTACTGGTACTCATCTTTGTCGTTGTAGTCGTTTACTTCGGCTTCATCTACTCAGGTCCTGAGAGTCTTAATGAGGCTATCCCCTACGCTGAGGATACTGTAGCTTCTCTTCCTATCATCTAATCTACGAACTATCTTAACTATCAGAGATATGAGCGAACTAAATGCCAAAATCCCAGCAGGTGCTTTAGCTGAGAAGTGGACTAACTATAAGAATCATCAGAAGCTGGTCAACCCCGCTAACAAGCGTCTCCTCGACGTCATCGTTGTGGGTACAGGTCTAGCAGGAGCCTCTGCAGCGGCTTCTCTAGGAGAGCTCGGCTTCAACGTGCTAAACTTCTGTATACAGGACTCACCACGACGTGCACACTCCATTGCTGCACAGGGTGGTGTCAACGCTGCAAAGAACTATCAGAACGACGGTGACTCCATCTACCGTCTCTACTACGATACCATCAAGGGTGGCGACTACCGCGCTCGTGAGGCAAATGTCTATCGTCTCGCAGAGGTATCTAACGAAATCATCGACCAGTGTGTTGCTCAGGGCGTCCCCTTCGCACGTGAGTATGGTGGTCTACTAGATAACCGTTCCTTCGGAGGTGCGCAGGTATCCCGTACATTCTACGCTCGTGGTCAGACGGGGCAGCAGCTACTCCTCGGTGCTTACTCAGCACTCAGCCGTCAGGTACACAAGGGTAGTGTCAAGCTCTACACCCGCCACGAGATGCTAGACCTAGTCATCATCGATGGTCGCGCTAGAGGTATCATCGCCCGCAACCTAGTCACAGGTGCTATCGAGCGCTTTGCTGCTCATGCCGTTGTGATCGCTACGGGTGGCTATGGTAATGCTTTCTACCTTACGACGAATGCTATTGCCTCCAATGGATCAGCTGCTTGGCAGTGCTATAAGAAGGGTGCTTACTTTGGCAATCCCTGTATGGCGCAGATCCACCCGACCTGTATCCCCGAGCACGGAGACTTCCAGTCCAAGCTAACGCTTATGTCTGAGTCTCTCCGTAACGATGGACGTATCTGGGTACCCAAGAAGCTGGAGGACGCTAAGGCACTACAAGCTGGTACCAAGAAGGCAAACGACATCCCCGAGGAGGATCGTGACTTCTACCTCGAGCGTCGCTATCCCGCCTTCGGTAACCTAGTACCTCGTGACGTCGCTAGCCGCGCTGCCAAGGAGCGTTGCGATGCTGGCTTTGGAGTCAATAATACGGGTCTCGCTGTCTTCCTAGACTTTAAGTATGCTATCGAGCGTATGGGGCGTGATGTTGTTGCGGACAAGTATGGCAACCTCTTCCAGATGTACGAGCAGATCACTGCCGACAATCCTTACGAGACCCCGATGATGATTTACCCAGCTATCCACTACACGATGGGTGGTCTATGGGTCGACTACGAGCTACAGACCACTATCCCTGGGCTCTTCGCTATCGGTGAGGCAAACTTCTCCGACCACGGTGCTAACCGTCTCGGTGCTTCAGCCCTCATGCAGGGTCTGGCCGATGGTTACTTTATCCTGCCCTATACGATACAGAACTACCTCTCAGATCAGATCCAGGTACCGCACTTTAGCGTCGACCACAAGGAGTTTGACGAGGCTGAGAAGGCACTCAAGGAGCGCATCCAGCGCATCGCCTCGATGCATGGTAAGCGTTCGGTCGATAGCATCCACAAGGAGCTAGGACACATCATGTGGGAGTATGTCGGTATGGCACGCTCTAAGGAGAGCCTGCAGACAGGTATTGAGAAGATCAAGGCACTGCGCAAGGTCTTCTGGAGTGACCTCCATCTACCAGGTAAGGTAGATGATCTCAACATCGAGCTAGAGAAGGCTCTGCGTCTAGCAGACTTCCTAGAGATCGGCGAGCTCATGGCACACGATGCCCTCGACCGTGAGGAGAGCTGTGGTGGACACTTCCGCATAGAGCATCAGACCGAGGAGGGTGAGGCAAAGCGTGACGATGAGAACTTTGCTTACGTCTCCTGCTGGGAGTATCAAGGCGAAGGGCAAGACCCTGTCATGCACAAGGAGCCACTGGTATACGAATTCACCGAGCGTCTCCAGCGTAACTATAAGAACTAAGCAACCCTGTAGATAATCATAGCAATGGATCACAATATAAATATCAAAGTCAAGGTATGGCGTCAGAGAGGTCCCCGCGAGAAGGGACACTTTGAGACCTATGCACTCAAGGATGTGCCTCAGAGCGCTTCTTTTCTTGAGATGATCGACATACTCAACGAGCAGCTCATTGCCGAGGATAAGGAACCCGTTATCTACGACCACGACTGTCGTGAGGGTATCTGCGGTATGTGCTCTATGTATATCAATGGGCATCCACACGGTCCTGTCAGTGCTATCACCACTTGTCAGCTACACATGCGTACCTTCAAGGAGGGTGATACCATCACTGTAGAGCCTTGGAGATCTGCCGGCTTCCCGATCATTCGTGACTTGATGGTCGACCGCTCTGCCTATGACAAGATCATACAGGCTGGTGGTTACGTCTCTGTCAATACAGGTGGTGTACCTGATGCTAACTCGATCCCCATCCCCAAGCACAAGGCTGACGAAGCGATGGATGCAGCTTCTTGCATCGGCTGTGGCGCTTGCGCTGCTGCCTGCAAAAACGGCTCCGCTATGCTCTTCGTCTCTGCTAAGGTGAGTCAGCTGGCCCTGCTACCTCAGGGACGTGCTGAGGCGCACAAGCGTGCCAAGGCGATGATCGCTAAGATGGATGAGCTAGGTTTCGGTAACTGTACGAATACACGTGCCTGCGAGCTGGAGTGCCCCAAGAGTGTCTCTATCAGCCACATCGCACGCCTCAACCGTCAGTTCATCGGTGCTAAGCTGAGCGACTAGCGAGACAGGATGTCTCATCCTATAAATATATAGGTAGTACTCTCCCGTTCAGAGAGAGTGCTACCTATTTTTTTGATTATCGAAGTCTAGAGGGGCTTGTAACTATCGAAAAGGCAACAAGCTCGTCTATATAAACCGATAAGGTTACTGACTGCAACTCAGATTGGATTATGCTCAGACAGCTTCTTCTTGTAGCTCTAGGTGGTGCTCTCGGGAGTGCTATGCGCTACCTTACAGCCATCTTGCTAGCCCGTCACTATACGGGCTCTATACCCTTGGCCACACTCGTAGTCAACGTCTTGGGTTGCTTTCTCATAGGTCTATTGATCGGCTTGTGTAGCGATACAGCGCATCTTCGGTTGCTCTTTATCACAGGCTTTTGCGGTGGGTTCACCACCTTCTCGACCTTTACAGCAGAGAGCTACGCCATGCTTCGTGAGGGCACTTATGGGCTAGCCATCCTCTATATTGTGGGCAGCGTGCTGATCGGCCTGCTCGCTCTCTGGGTAGGCGTATACTTGTCACGCGCCATCGCTCCCTGATAGTCTGCAGTCTGAAGCCAAAGGAGCATAGGAGGCGAAGGGGGGCGACGTCTTGCTTTGACAGTGACGGACGCACAGACGATCTGCTCCAGAGCCGAGCGAACCCACAAATAGCTGTCGGTCTCTAACCTCTAATATCTAACTTCTAACCTCTAATCTCCATTTACATATCTTTACGGGAAAATTCGTCCGATTCCCTCCTTTCTCGAATATCCA